>NZ_JBHTAC010000015.1:0-170793 GCF_042663325.1 Catellatospora aurea | reverse complement strand
GGTCCGGCACGGCGGCCGGTGTGCGGGCCCGCGGTCCGCGTCGGCGTCGCGGACCGCGGGCCGGTTCTCGACCCGCGGGGACGGGTCAGCTCGCCCAGACCTCGAACTCGGAGAGCTGCCCGGCGGGCCAGCCGGTGTTGGCGGTGAAGTTGAGCCGCACGTACCGGGTGGAGGTCGCCGGGAAGGTGATGGTCACCGTGTTGCCCGAGGACGGGTTGAACGTGTAGCCGGCCGAGTTCACGATGGTGCTGAACGTCGAGCCGTTGGCGCTGCCCTGCACGGACAGCGTCTGGGTGCGGCTGGCCCACGCCGACGGCGGCGGCAGCTTGAGCACGATGCGGCTGACCGTGGTCGCCGCGCCGAGGTCGACCTGCAGCCACTGCGGGAAGGCGTTGTTGGCGCTCTCCCAGTACGAGTCGGCGTTGCCGTCGACGGTGTTGCCCGGCCCGTAGTTCTGGGTGTAGCTGCTGGCCTGGGTGGGCTTGTTGCGGGCCAGGTTGGATGCCGGGGCGGCGCTGGTGGTGGCGGTGGCCGTGTTCGACGGTGACGACGTGTTGCCGGCCGCGTCCTGGGCGGTGACCGTGAAGCTGTACGTCGTCGACGGGCTGAGCCCGGTCACCGTGTACGACGTCCCGGTCGCGCCCGCGACGACGTTGCCCGCCTGGCGCACCTGGTATCCGGTGACGCCGACGTTGTCGGTGGACGCCTGCCAGGACAGCGACACGCTGCTGCTGGCCTGCCCGGTGACGGTCAGGTTGCCCGGCGCGCTGGGGGCCTGGGTGTCGTTCTGCGGCGGCTGCGCGGTGCCGTACACCTCGAACCCGGCGCACTGCGCCGCGGGCCAGCCCGTGTTCCCGCTGATGGTGAGCCGCACGTAGCGGGCGGTGGCCGCGGTGAAGTTCAGCGTGACGGTGTTGCCCACGGCCGGGTTGAACACCACCCCGGCGGAGTTGACCAGTGTGGCGAACGTGGAGCCGTTGGCGCTGCCCTGCACCGAAAGGGTCTGGGTGCGGGTCTCCCAGCCCGCGGGCAGCTTCAGCACGATCCGGCTGACCGTGGCGGCCGCGCCGAGGTCGACCTGCAGCCACTGCGGGAACGCGTTGTTGACGCTCTCCCAGTACGTCGCCTGGTTGCCGTCGACCGCGTTGGCGGGCACGAAGCTGCCGTTGGTGCTGCCGGCCGAGGTGGGCTTGCCGCGCGCGAGGTCGGACTCGACGGGCGGCTGCCCGCCGACGACCGGCTGCGTCGGCCGGACCGGGGTGAGCGCGAGCTGGCCCTTGAGCATGCGGCCGCCGTCGGCGGTGATGCGCAGGTAGTAGTCCGACGAGCAGACGGTGCCGTCCTCGTCCAGGGTGACGATGCCGGAGTTGGTCGGCACCTGCGAGGCGTTCTCGGCGGTCTTGGCGATCTGGTTGCCCTCGTTGTACTCGTCGAACATGGACACATACAGGCCCTGCGCGCCGACGCGGATCATGTTGTAGAGGTGCCGCCAGTAGAAGTCGCCGTGGTAGCGGTGGTGCGAGGACAGGTCGCCGGGCATCACGCAGGGCTGGTAGTCGATGCCCCGGTTGTTGCACTCGGCCTGGTCGGGCACGTTGACGTTGGTGTAGAACCAGTCCAGGCCGTTGACGTCGCCGGTGCGGCCGACCATCCACGGCGAGATCATGTTGAACGCCGTGTACACGTCGAAGAAGCCCGCGCGGGAGTCGTTGATCCCCTGCCGCCAGTAGGTGGGCACGCCGCCGATGACGTAGCAGCCCTGGGCCTTGAACCAGTTCAGGACCTCCAGGCAGGCCGCGGGCGCGAACGGGCGGCCCGGGTCGTTGAAGCCGAAGCCCCAGATGCAGACGACCGGCTTGCCGTTCTGCCGGGCGTACGCCGGGGACGAGGTGTACGCCGACATCTTGGTGGTCCAGTCGGTCTTCAGCTCCGACTGCATGTTCGTCCAGTTGGTGACGTCGTACATGATGTAGAACTTGCGCCCGTACGCCTCGGCGGCGGTGCGGACCTTGGCCGCCATCGCGTCGCGGGTCGGGCCCTCGCCGCCGAACGGGTTGAACCGCTGCAGCGCCGCGGTGTCGCAGCCGTGCTGCTGCATCCACTGGAAGTGCAGGTTCACCGTGGACTGGTCGTAGGACGAGAACAGCTTCGCGGGCTGGCCGCTGCCGAGGTTCGCGTACGCGGTCTGGTACTGGGCGGGGTAGTCGCGCATGTCCGGCCAGGACACGATCGCGTTGTTGCTCGGCGACGGCGGCTGGCCCCAGTTGTTGCTCCAGTGCCACCAGCCGTTGATCGGGGCTCCGTCGCCGGTGCAGGCGAACCACCCCTGGTAGCCGACCGAGATCTTGCCGACGACGTCGCCGGGCGGGCTGGCCGCCGCGGCCGGGGCCGCCGCCGAGAGCCCTCCGGCGATGGCGCCGCCTGTCGCGGCCAGCGCCGATCCGGACGCCACGGAGGTGACGAACCTCCGCCGGGATACTGCCATGACGCACTCCCTTCCTGCACAGCCGGAGGGTGGCGAGGCGCGGAAGCGTGGCACCCTCCGTCACCGGACATCGGATGTCCGGCAGCGAACGGCGGTGAGCGGGACCGCATCCCCGGGCGGGGATTGGCAAAACCCTATGCCCGTGTCCGGGGCACGGCAAGATGTCGACGGAAACAATTCCAAAACCGACTCGCAACATCACCGTTTGTAGCACCGTTTCGTGCAAGTGCTTGCACGGCCGGAGTCATCGGGTCAGTGCGAGCGCCACCTCGGCCGCCGGGTGCGGCGCGTCGTGCACGCCGTCGAACAGCTGCCAGTAGAAGTCGTTCATGACCGCGACCACCGGCGCGTGCCGGACGATCATGTCGGCGAGTTCCAGCGCAGCGCGAGCGCGGCCGAAGCGGCGTAGTGGCGGGCCAGCCGCGCGCCGTACGCCAGGCCGTCGTCTCGCATGGTGGTCCTCCCCCGTCGTCGTGACGGGAGACTACCGGCAGATGATCATTCGCGCTCGTCGGCGAAGGTGAGGCCGCGCTCGGCGAGCGCCTCGCGCAGGATGCGGATCGCCTTCGGGCCGACCCCGTGCAGGTCGAGCAGGTCTTTCTTGGTCAGCTGGGAGACCGCGGACAGCGTGGTGTGACCCGCCAGGTCGAGGGCCCGGTTCGCCGGTGCGCTGATCTTCGGGATCTCGTCGCCCGACGCTGTGCTCATGGCGCCGATCGTAGATCAGGGCCCCGACATGGCCTGGTCCGGCGATGATGGAGGGCGTGGAGACCATGGCCGCGTGGGAGGTCGCCGCGCCGGGGCCGATCGCGACGCGGCCGCTGCGGGCGGTGCGCCGCCCGGTGCCCGAGCCCGAGCCCGGCGAGCTGCTGGTACGCGTACGCGCCTGCGCGGTGTGCCGCACCGACCTGCACGTCGCGGAGGGCGACCTGCCGCCGCACCGCAGCCCGGTGGTCCCCGGCCACCAGATCGTCGGCGAAGTCGTCGCGCTCGGCGACGCCGTCACCGGCTGGGCGGCCGGCGAGCGCGCGGGCATCGCCTGGCTGCGCCACACCGATCAGACCTGCGTTTACTGCCGCCGCGGCCAGGAGAACCTGTGCCCGGCCTCCCGCTACACCGGCTGGGACGCCGACGGCGGCTACGCCGAGTACGCCACCGTGCCCGCCGACTACGCCTACCGGCTGCCGGAGGGTTACGACGACGCGCATCTCGCACCGCTGCTGTGCGCGGGCATCATCGGCTACCGGGCGCTGCGCCGCGCCGAGCTGCCGCCCGGCGGCACGCTGGGCATCTACGGCTTCGGTTCGTCGGCGCACCTGACCGCGCAGGTCGCGATCGCGCAGGGCGCGACGGTGTACGTGATGACCCGCTCGCCCGCCGCCCGCGAGCTGGGTCTGAGCCTGGGCGCGGTATGGGCGGGCGGCGCTGACGAACCGCCGCCGGTGCCGCTGGACGCGGCGATCCTGTTCGCGCCGGTCGGCGACCTGGTGCCACCGGCGCTGTCCGCCCTGGACCGGGGCGGCACCCTGGCGATCGCGGGCATCCACCTCACCGACATCCCGGTGCTGAACTACGAGCGGCACCTGTTCGAGGAGCGGCAGCTGCGCAGCGTCGCCGCGAACACCCGCGACGACGGGCACGAGTTCCTGGCCCTGGCGGCGGCACACCCGCTGGCGGTGTCGGTGACGCCGTACCCGCTGGACCGGGCCGACGACGCCCTCGCGGACCTGGCGGGCGACCGGGTCGAGGGCGCGGCGGTGCTCATACCGTGAAGTATGAATTTTGCTTGAGCATGTAAATTTCTTGCACATTTCAGATCACATTTTCTACGCTGCTGCCTGTGTCAGACGTGATCGCAGAAGCCACGGGGCTAGTCAAGACCTACCCGCCGCGGGACAAACGTTCCGCCCCCTTCACCGCCGTCGACGGCATCGACTTCGCGCTTAAACGGGGTGAGGCCTTCGGCTTCCTCGGCCCCAACGGCGCCGGCAAGTCCTCCACCATGCGAATGATCGCCTGCGTCTCCCCGCCCACCGCGGGCACGCTGCGCGTGCTCGGCCTCGACCCGGCCACCGACGGCCGCCGCATCCGCGCCCGGCTCGGCGTCGTGCCGCAGGACGACGCGCTCGACAGCGAACTCAGCGTGCGCGAGAACCTGCTCATCTACGGCCGCTACTTCGGACTGCCCACCCGCCTCATCGACGAGCGGGCCACCCAGCTGCTGGACTTCGCACAACTGTCCGACAAGGCCGGCGAGCGCGTCGAAGCGCTGTCAGGCGGCATGCGCCGCCGCCTCACCATCGCCCGCTCGCTGATCAACGAGCCTGAGCTGCTGCTGCTCGACGAGCCCACCACCGGGCTCGACCCGCAGGCCCGGCACGTGCTGTGGGACCGGCTGTTCCGGCTCAAGCAGCAGGGCGTGACCCTGGTGCTGACCACCCACTACATGGACGAGGCCGAGCAGCTGTGCGACCGGCTCGTGGTGATGGACGGCGGGAAGATCGTCGCCCAGGGCTCCCCCGCCGAGCTGATCGCGAAACACGCCACCCGCGAGGTCCTCGAACTGCGCTTCGGCATCGGCGAACAGGCCGCGGCCCTCGACAAGCTGCGCCGGTCGGTGACCGGCGACCGGATCGAGGAGCTGCCCGACCGGCTGCTGTGGTACACCGCCGAAGGTGACGCCGCGCTGGCCGCCACGCACGCCCTCGGCCTGACGCCGGTGACCGCGCTGGTGCGCCGGGCGAGCCTGGAGGACGTGTTCCTCGCCCTCACCGGCCGGACGCTGGTCGACTGATGACGACCGTCACCGCGTCGCCGGGCATGGCCCTGCGCTTCTACCGCTACTGCTGGCTGCACTACCGGCGCAACTGGAAGGGCACCATCGTCATCAGCGTGGCCAACCCGCTGCTGTTCCTGGTCGCCATCGGCGCCGGCCTGGGCGCCGTGGTCGGCTCGCACGTCGACGCCCTGGGCGGCGTCAGCTACCTGGCGTTCTTCGCCCCCGGCATGCTCGCCGCCGCGTCCATGCAGAACGGCATGATCGAGTCCGCGTTCCCCGTCAGCTACCAGCGCATGCCCGGCCGGGCGTATCCCGTAGCCGTGTCCACACCGCTGGAACCCGTCGACGTGCTGCACGGCCACGCGCTGTTCATGGCTGTGAAGATCGCCATCGGCGCGGCCGCGTTCTGCGCGGTGATGTTCGCGTTCGGGGTCGCCGCGTCGCCGCTGGCCGTGCTGGCGCTGCCCGCCGCGGTGCTCACCGGGTTCGCCTTCGCGATGCCGGTCGCCGCCTGGGCGGTCACCCTGCCGGACGTGCGGCCGGTGCAGACGCTGTTCAAGTGGGTGGTCATGCCGCTGTACCTGTTCTCGGGCACGTTCTTCGCCACCACCCAGCTGCCCGAGGCCGTGCAGCACCTGGTCGCGCTCACCCCGCTGTGGCACGGTGTCGAGCTGTGCCGCACGCTCACCCTCGGCACCGCGACCTGGGCCGGGAGCCTCACCCACATCGCGTACCTGACCGCCCTGGCGCTCGCCGGCTACCTGGTGGCCCGGCGCACCTACCACCGCAACCTGCACCCGTGAAGGGACCCCTGATGCCCGCAGCGCACCTGATCGTCCTGCGGCACCTGTGGGTGCTGCGCAAAGGGCGGCCGTGGAACCTCGCCGTCAACGGCGTCTTCGAACCGTTCCTCTACCTGATGTCGATCGGCGTCGGCATCGGACAGCTCATCGACGGCGGCGCGGCCGCCTACGCCGCGTACGTCGCCCCGGCGCTGCTGGCCACCTCGGCCATGAACAGCGCCGTCAGCGAGACCACCGGCTCGGTGTGGTGGCGGCTGCGGTTCGAGAAGTTCTACGACGCCATCGTCACCACGCCGCTGACCGTCCGCGACATCGCGCACGGCGAGATCGCCGCGTCGGTGCTGCGCAGCACCCTGTCCGCGGCCTGCTTCCTGCTCGTGATCACCGGGTTCGGCATGGTCCACTCGTGGTGGGCGCTGCTGGCCCTGCCCGCGTGCGTGCTGGTCGCGTACGCCTTCTCGGCCGCGGGCATGGCCGCGATCACCGTCATCCGCGAGTTCCACCACCAGCAGTACCTGCAGCTGGTCATGCTCCCGATGTTCCTGTTCGCGACCACGTTCTACCCGCTGTCGGTCTACCCTGCGCCGCTGCAGCCCGTGGTCGCCGCCCTGCCCCTCTACCAGAGCATCGAACTGCTGCGCGGCCTCACCACCGGCGACCTGCACCCCGGCATGCTCGTCGCCGTGGGCTACCTGCTCACCATGGCCGCCCTCGGCTCCTGGCTCGCCACCCGCCGCCTGTCCCGCCTGCTGTTGCCTTGAGAGCAAGGAAGGGCACCTTCACAACGCTCCGCGTTGTGAAGGTGCCCTTCTTAACCGTGGTGGGTGGCTTGTGAGGAGGCATCGACAGGTCTAACATCCTTGCCGGGAGCAGGGCACGCTACCGCGTTATGGGCGAAACGGATGCACCGGGCATGCGTCCGCGCCAGGCCGATCCCGTACCGCACCGGGACCGCGACACACCGCGCCCGCGACGGAACCCGCCTGGACCATCCCCGATCTCCGTGCCGGGCGTCGCCCCGGTCCACCCATCCTCGGGAGAGGCATCATGCCCACTCGTACCCGACGGCGGCTCGCGGTGCTCACCGCGGCCACCGTCACCGTCCTGACCGCGGGCGTCGTGACCGCGGTCAGCGCGCAGGCGGCCGCGGGCTGCCGCGTCGACTACGCCGTCACCAACCAGTGGGGCGGCGGCTTCGGCGCCAACGTCACCATCACCAACCTTGGCGACCCGGTCACCAACTGGACCCTGACCTGGTCCTTCACCGCCGGGCAGGCCGTCACGCAGCTCTGGAACGGCAGCTTCACCCAGTCCGGGGCGAACGTGTCGGTCACCGACGCCGGCTACAACGGCCCCATCGCCACCAACGCGAGCACCGCGTTCGGCTTCAACGCCTCCTGGAACAACACGTCCAATCCGGCCCCGGTGAGCTTCGCGCTCAACGGCACCACCTGCACCGGCGCACCCGCGCCGACCTCGGCCGCGCCATCGGCGTCACCGCCCGCGTCGCCCTCGGCGTCACCGTCCGCGCCCGCCTCGCCGAGCCCGTCGCCGTCCGGCCCGCCGCCGTCGGGGGCCAAGCAGATGGAGGATCTGAACCGGGGCCTGGTCAGCGTCCGCTCGGGCAGCGCCAACCTGGTCTCCTGGCGGCTGCTGGGCACCGAGTCCTACAGCACGGGCTTCAACGTGTACCGCGGCGGCACGAAGGTGAACTCCTCGCCGATCACGAACTCGACCAACTACCTGGACAGCGGGGCGGCCGCCGACGCCTCGTACACGGTGCGCGCCGTCGTGAACGGCGCCGAGCAGGCCGCCTCGGAGTCGTCGCTGCGCTTCACCGGCGGCAACTACCTCGACGTGCCGATCTCCGCGCCCGCGAGCGGCTACTCCGCCAACGACGCGTCCGTCGGCGACCTCGACGGCGACGGCCAGTACGAGATCGTGCTCAAGTGGGACCCCGACAACGCCAAGGACAACTCCCAGTCCGGCGTCACCGGCAACGTCTACGTCGACGCGTACCGGCTCAACGGCAGCCGTATGTGGCGCATCGACCTGGGCCGCAACATCCGGGCCGGGGCGCACTACACCCAGTTCCAGGTGTACGACTACGACGGCGACGGCCGCGCCGAGGTCGCCATGAAGACCGCCGACGCGACCCGCGACGGCGTCGGCACCGTGATCGGCAACGCGAGCGCCGACTACCGCAACTCCAGCGGCTACATCCTGTCCGGTCCGGAATACCTCACCATGTTCAACGGCCTGAACGGCGCGGCGCTGTCCACGGTGAACTACGAGCCAGCTCGCGGCACCGTCTCGTCCTGGGGCGACAGCTACGGCAACCGGGTCGACCGTTTCCTCGCCGGCACGGCCTACCTCGACGGCGCTCGGCCATCGCTGATCATGTCGCGGGGCTACTACACCCGTACCGTCATCGTGGCCTGGGACTTCCGCAACGGCTCGCTGACCCGGCGCTGGACGTTCGACTCCAACAGCGCCGGCAGCGCGTACGCCGGGCAGGGCAACCACCAGCTGTCCATCGGCGACGTCGACGCCGACGGCCGCGACGAGATCATCTTCGGCGCGATGACCATCAACGACAACGGCACCCCGCTGTGGAACACCGGCCGCGGCCACGGCGACGCCCTGCACGTCGGCGACCTCGTGCCCGGCCGCGCCGGGCTGGAGGTCTTCAAGGTCAGCGAGTCCACCAGCCAGCCCGGCTCCTGGCTCGCCGACGCGCGTACCGGCCAGGTCCTGTGGTCCACGGCCTCCGGCGCGGACAACGGCCGCGGCGTCGCCGGTGACATCTGGGCCGGCAGCCCCGGTGCGGAGGCCTGGTCGGCGTCCGACACCACGCTGCGCAACACCGCCAACGGCGCGTCCCTCGGCCGCGAGCCCAGCTCGATCAACTTCCTGGTCTGGTGGGACGGCGACCCGGTCCGGGAACTGCTCGACCAGACCCGCATCGACAAGTACGGCACCGGCGGCGACACCCGCCTGCTCACCGCCAGCGGCGTCGCCTCCAACAACGGCACCAAGGCGACCCCGGCCCTGTCCGGCGACCTGTTCGGCGACTGGCGCGAGGAGGTCATCTGGCGCACCAGCGACAACACCGCCCTGCGCATCTACGCCACCACCAACACCACCGACCGCCGCATCCACACCCTGATGCACGACCCCATGTACCGCGTAGCCATCGCCTGGCAGAACACGGCCTACAACCAGCCACCCCACCCCAGCTTCTTCATCGGCGACGCCATGCCCACCCCACCCACCCCCAACATCTACCTCCGCTAGCAAAGGAAGGGCACCTTCCCATCGCCATGCGTAGAGGAAGGTGCCCTTCTTAACGCCACAGGCCTGTTGGCCTGCGCCGCCGTGACGTCACGGTGCGCGCGACCGATCCGGCGAGCCCTCGGCCGGCGCGGCCATCAAGGTCATCCGACTTGCCGGGCACCCGTGCGTATCTTGGGCGCGCTTTCACCCAGTTGCCTGGCAAGTCGAATGACCTTGGTGTGGAGACCGCCCGGCTCAGGTCTCGGCCGCTGTCCGTTTGGCGATGATCACGCTGACGCAGTCCTTCACCTCCCTCGGTGGTGAGGGCTCAGCGCCTGTGTCGAGATGGGATGACCTCGGCTCGGCCCGCCGTGGCATGTCGACCTCCACCCCGTGATCGCATACTGCGAAGAGCGCGGAGTCCGCGCGGCAGCGCGGCCTCCACGCATCCACACGTCAACCGGATCGATCACATATCGATGTAGAAGCGCTGGGTCTGGCTCTCGTTCACTCCGTAGGCACCGGTGTTCGCGTCGTAGCGTCCGACCTTGACCTCGACGGTGTACAGGTATCCATCTGGCAGACCTGCGCTGAACGTCCAGCTGCGGTCTATTTTGGTCCCTGCGCCACTCGTGTTGTCGAAGGCCCGATTGCTAACCATGTATTCCTCGTGAACGCACCAGCACTCCAGGAAGATGTTCACCCAGACGCGGGCGCGGTATCCGTCGGCACTCGTGTCCCAGATGCTCACCTCGCCCTTGATGTCGCCGTCCACGGCGTAGAAGTAGCCTTCGGCCTTCGAGCGCGCGACCCCGCCGTTGACGTAAGTCGTGGAGACGATCGTGCAGTATCCATCGCATACCACGTTGATCGACGCGTGGGCCGGCGTGGCCCCGACGGCGAGGACCGCGGCGAGGGCGGTCAGCGCCGCCACTATAGCGTTGCGCATACTTCTCGCGAATCGAGATCGCATCATTTGCTGCCCCGTTCCAGTAACTGTTGCGTACCGATGTCCATTTCAACGTATTTACATACGACAGTCGGCACAAGAACGTTAAGTGGGAGCTTAACAACGCAGGTCAGCGCAGTCCGCGAATTGTTCGCGCACCTTTCACACACCATCCGGCAGCCGGCGAACGTCGCCCTGCTCGACCAGGGTGCCCGGCGCGACGGGCGCACGGTCCGGCTGCGCCCGGAAAAGCGGAGTGCACAGCGCCGGTCGCCGCGGTGGCCGTGCACAGCGCGCCCGCCGCGATCAGGGTCGCCGACGAGCCGTATCCCGCAGCCGCCGCAGTCAACGCCGCCGCGCCCAGCGGGGTCAGCGCCGAGTGCAGGGTCCAGAACGCCGAGGTGACCCGGCCGAGCAGCGGAGCAGGCGTCACCTCCTGCCGCAGTGACATCGACGCGATACCCGCCACGGCGCTGCAACCGAGCACCGCGGTCGCGGCAGCGGCCACCACCGGCACCCGCCCCGCCAGCCCGATCCCGGCCATGGCGACGCCGCACAGCGCCCACGCCCCGGTCCACGTCGGCGCGAAGCCGTACCGCCGCCGCAGCCGGGTCACCGCGACCGACCCCAGCAGCGTGCCCACGATGCCGACCGCGAGCACGTAGCCGACGGTGCCGTCGCTCTGGCCGAGGTCGTGCTTCAGCCGGTAGATCACCACGTCGGTGAGGCCGAACGTGAGGCTGCTCAGGACGGTCAGCAGCACCGTCATCGGGCGCAGGATCGGATGCCGCGCGATGAACCGAACCCCGGCCAGCAGCACGTCCAGCGGCCGCTCGCCCTCGGCCGTGGACGGGCCGACGGGTCGCAGGCGGAGCAGGACCAGCACCGCCGCGGACACCGCGAAGGTGGCCGCGTCGACCGCGATCGCCGTGGTCGGGCCGAACCGGCCGGACAGCAGCCCGGCCAGGGCCGACCAGGTATGCCGTGGAGGACGCCGCGAACAGCCGGCTGTTGGCGCGGGTGATCTCGTCGGCGGGCACGAGGCTCGGCACGACGGTCACGTGCGCCACCCGGAACACCATGCCGAAGGCACTGGCCAGGGGCAGCACCAGGTAGAGCAGCCAGGGCCGCGGCCCGGCGAGCCAGACCAGCGGGATGCTGCCGTACAGCAGCAGCCTGGCCAGGTCGCACCCGACGAGCAGGCGTCTGCGGTCGAACCGGTCGACGACGGCGCCGGCGAACACGCCGGTGACCAGCGTCGCCGCTCCGCCGAGCGCGGTGACCACGCCCATCTGCGCGACCGAGCCGGTGGCGTGCAGGACGAGCAGCGGGATCGCGACGTACGAGAACGAGTCGCCGAGCGCGGACAGCGTCTGCGCCACCAGCAGCGGCCACAGCCCGCGCCGGGGCGCGGGCGGAGTGCTCGCCTCTGTCCCGGTCAGCGCGCCCTCCTCCGCCGGTCCGTCGCCGTCAACGTACCCGAGGCACCGGGTCCGGGCGCCGCCTTAGGCACGCCCACGGCACCGCCCGGACCACTCGATGAACCCGCTTCGGCGTAGGAGCACAAATGTGGCAGATACGTCGCATGTCGCAATCACCCCATTACGCACAGTCACGTTACGGTGACCAGGCTCTGACAACCGACATCCACGAGGAGTGCGCGTGAAGACTCGCATCGGTAAGCGCCGCTGGCTGACGGCGCTGCTGGCGGTGCCGCTGGTCGCCGTCATCGCCGCGGTCACCCCCGGATCGGCGTCCGCGGAGGGCGACGGCGACGGAGGGAACCGGGACCACTGGGGTGTGATCACCCGCAACACGATCGGCTCCCCCGTCGCCGACCTGCGCAACGGACCATTCGGCTCGTTCGGCGTGACGGGCCCCCAGGCGCGGCCGCCGTACGGCCAGGGCAGCCTCGGCATCGAGGTGGCTGTCGTCCCCGGCACGACTCCTTTCGTCGAGAAGGTCGACTTCGGCAACGAGGTCGACTTCTTCGGCAAGCCGGTGTCCGGGCTGACCCGGGTCGGTTTCCACGTGTTCCAGACCGGCGAGAACGTCTCGTACGGCGGCGCGGCGAACCTGCCCAACATCAGGTTCGAGATCGACCCGAACCTGGCCTCGAACGCGACGACCTACTCCACGCTGGTATGGGTGCCGGCCGCGCTGACGACGCCGACGAACCAGTGGAGCCCGTTCATCGACGCGACCCAGAACGGCACCTGGTTCCTCACCGGCGCCGCGGGCACGGTGACCGGCTGCAACCTGACCACCCCGTGCTCCTTCGCCGACGTCAAGACCAGGCTCGACGCCGACGGCGGCGACCCGGCGACCATCTACACCGCCGCGGTGGGCAAGGGCCGCGACTTCATGTGGATCGGCGCCGTCGACGGTCTGCGGATCAACGAGACCCTGTACGACTTCGAGCCGTCGGGCGTCAAGACGCGCCGGACTCGCTGACCGGAGCGCACGAGGCGGCCCGGCCGAACGTCCGACAGGACGCGGCCGGGCCGCCTCGGTTTCAGGAGGACAGCGCCTGCCACCAGGGGTCGAGAGCGGGCGGGGCGGTGACGTCGACCCGCTCGCCGGGGCGGGGCACAGCGAGGTTGACGTCGCAGGCCTTGGCTTCGGCCCAGAGCCGGTCGACGGGCTCGGCCCACGGGTGCAGGGCCAGGTTGAAGGTGGCCCAGTGGACCGGGATCAGCAGGTCGCCGCGCAGGTCCAGGTGGGCCGCGACGGCCTCCTCGGGGAACATGTGGATCTCGGGCCAGCCCTTGTCGTACGCGCCGATCTGCATCAGCGTGGCGTCGAACGGGCCGTGGCGCTCGCCGATCGCGGCGTAGCCGTCGAAGTAGCCGGAGTCGCCGGTGTAGAAGACGCGGCGCTGCTCGCCCGCGATCACCCAGGAGCTCCACAGGGTGCCGTTGCGGCGCAGGGTGCGGCCGGAGAAGTGGCGGGCCTCGGTGGCGGTCAGGGTCAGCCCC
Organism: Catellatospora aurea; assembly: GCF_042663325.1. Taxonomy (NCBI): domain Bacteria; kingdom Bacillati; phylum Actinomycetota; class Actinomycetes; order Micromonosporales; family Micromonosporaceae; genus Catellatospora; species Catellatospora aurea. The sequence goes on along the minus strand of NZ_JBHTAC010000015.1, from coordinate 157,523 downwards.
GCGACGTCGGCGCTCTCCTCCCAGTCCAGCTCGATGATCCGGTGGTCCGGCACGCCCCAGCGCTCCAGGTGCGCGCCGACCCCGAGCGGCACCAGGAACGGGGCCTGCTGGCTGCGGGTCAGCGCCTGCACGGTGGGCATGTCGAGGTGGTCGTAGTGGTCGTGCGAGATGACGATCGCGTCGATGCGCGGCAGGTCGGCCAGCGCCACGGGCATCGGGTGCAGCCGTTTGGGGCCGATCCCGGGGGTCGGCGAGCAACGGTCGCTCCACACCGGGTCGAGCAGCACCCGCGCGCCCTCGATCTCGACGAGCACGGTGGCGTGGCCGTACCAGGTCAGGTGCAGCCCTTCGGCGAACGTCGCGGCCTCGCCGGTGACCAGGGGCACCGGGGCGCTGGGCCGTCGGCGCTCGCCGCCGGTGAGGAACTCGCGCACGCTGGGGCGGCTCTCGCCGCCGACCATGGTGCGGGTGGGCGTGCTGTTGCGGAAGGAGCCGTCGCGGAAGTGCGGCGACCGGCGCACCCGCTCGGCGCGGGCTCCGCTGGGGGTCGCGCCCAGTGCGGCGAGGATGGCGGGCATGTCGGTGTCCTTAGTGGTCGGTGGTCGGTCAGACGGGGAAGGTGACGCCGGTGAGCTGGAGCGACTCCTGCCACAGGCGGCGCTGGGCGAGCTTGTCGTGCGAGCGGGGACTGGAGCCGACGCGCTTCGGGAAGCCTTTGACCTCGCCGATACCGTCCGGTCCGTAGTATTCCCCGCCGCGCGCGAACGGGTCGGTCGCCGCGCGCAGGGTCGGCAGCGCGCCGCGCTCGGCGCTCTGGGTGACCAGTGGTTCGAACAGCGGGTACAGGAAGCGGATCAGCGGGGGCGAGTTGCGGACGAGTTCGGTGCCCGCGCCGCCCGGGTGCGCGGCGACGGCGGCGGTGTTCGCGCCGGCGACCTCCAGCCTGCGCTGCAGCTCGTAGGTGAACATCAGGTTGGCCAGCTTCGACGCTCCGTAGGCGCGGTGGCGGCCGTAGGAGTGCTCGGACTGCAGGTCGTCGAAGTCGATCCGGCCGGTGCGGTGGCCCATGCTGCTGATCGTGACCACGCGGGAGCCGACGACGGGCAGCAGCCGGTCGAGCACCAGCCCGGTGAACGCGAAGTGGCCCAGGTGGTTGGTGCCGAACTGCAGCTCGAACCCGTCGGCGGTGGTGCTGGGCGGCGTCCACATCACACCCGCGTTGTTGACCAGCAGGTCGATCTCGGGGTGGCGGGCGCGCAGCTCGGCGGCGGCCTCGCGGATCGAGGCGAGCGAGGTCAGGTCCAGCCGCAGGAACTCGGCGCGGGCGCCGGGGACCGCCGCGGCGAGCCTGGCGAGCGCGTCGTCGGCTCGTTCGGGGTTGCGGCAGGCGAGCACCACGGTCGCGCCGCGGGCGGCGAGCACCTGGGCGGCCTCGTACCCGATGCCGGTGTTCGCGCCGGTGATCACGGCGACGCGGCCTGCCTGGTCGGGCACGTCCGTGGCGGTCCAGCGGCCCGCCGTGGCTGTGGCGTTCATGGCGTCTCCTCGGAGTGCATATAATCGGAACGTGCGCCCCACTTACTATACGGAACGTGCGCCCCGTTTTGCCAGTGACCCACGTCTCCCCCGCCGGGAAGCACGATGACCGGCAACACGCGGCCGCTGCGTGCCGACGCCCGGCGCAACCGCGCCAAGGTGCTGCAGACCGCCTACGAGGTGTTCGCGGCCGAGGGCCTCGCCGTGCCCATCGACGAGATCGCCCGCCGGGCCGGGGTCGGCGCGGGCACCGTCTACCGGCACTTCCCCACCAAGGAGGCGCTGTACCAGGCGATCGTGGTCGATCGGGTGGAACACCTGGTCGGCCAGGCCCGCGAACTGGCCGCGACGGCGGACCCGGGTGAGGCGTTCTTCGGCTTCTTCGACCTGATGACCTCCGCCGGCGCGACCGACAAAGGCCTGGTGGACGCGCTGGCCGGCGAGGGCTTCGACATCGAGGCCGTCATGCCCGAGCATGAGCAGGCGTTCAAGGACGCGATGCGCGACCTGCTGGTACGCGCACAGGCCGCGGGCGCGGTCCGCGCCGACGTCACGGTCGCCGACGTCAAGACCCTGATGGTCGGCTGCCAGGCCATGCAGCGCTACGGCGGCGACGCCGCACCGGAGCGCGTGCTGGAGGTCGTCCGGGAAGGGCTGCGCCCCGCCCGTTGATCTAGAAGTCGTCGTCCTCGCCGCGGGAGAACTCGCGCACCGGCAGCGGCGGATCCGGCTCGGTCACCCAGCCCGCGAGCAGCACCAACCCGGACGGCCGGTGCCGGACCACGAACCCGAACGGCCGGTCGAACTCGACCCCGAGCGTGCCGTCCAGGAACGGCTCCTGCCACCGGGTCCGCACCGTCAGCACCGTCGCCAGGACCAGCAACGTGTCCGGGTCCGGCTGCGTGGACATGCCGTCCAGCAGCCCGTCGGCTCCTCGTCGCCGACCGCGGCCGCCCATCGGGCTGTCAGCATGTTCGCTCCGGCCACACCCTCTGTGATCACGAGCGTGAGGCTACGGCCTGTCCGCCCGTCCGCAACCGACTTTGCGGGACCGGCCCGGCCAGGGACCGCGACGGGCGGGATAGGTTCGGGTGATGAACGACTACGAGCAGGTGGACGTCGGTGGGGTGCGGCTGGCGTACCGGGCGTGGGGAGAACCGGAAGCGCCTGCGGTGGTGCTGCTGCACGGGATCGGCGGCGGCGGGCCGGGCGACTGGGACACCGTCGCGGAGCAGCTGGCCGACCGGTGGCGGGTGTACGCCGTGGACCAGCGCGGCCACGGGCGCGGCGAACGCACGTCCGCGTATGCGATCGACCTGCTCGTGGCGGACGTCGCGGGATTGCTGGACGTGCTCGGGCTCAAGCGGGTCGCCGTGGTCGGGCACTCCCTCGGCGGCGTGGTGGCGTACCTGTTCGCGGCCCGGTTCCCGGAGCGGGTCGAGGCGCTGGTGGTGGAGGACGCGGGGCTGATGTACCCGCGCACCCCGGTACCGCCACAGCGGCCCGAGGGCGAGCTGCCCTTCGACTGGGACGCGGTGCTGGCACTGCGTTCGCAGATCGACGAGCCCGATCCGCGCTGGCGCGACGAGGCGCGGGCCATCACCGTGCCGACGCTGCTGGTCTCCGGCGGCCCGGCCAGCTACGTGCGCCAGGAGACGATCACGGAGCTGGCGCAGGCGCTGCCGCACGGCGAGCTGACCGTCATCGACGCCGGGCACATGGTGCACCAGGATCGGCCGGCCGAGTTCACCGCCGCCGTGCGGCGGTTCCTCACTTCCCGTACGTGACGTAGTCCTGGTCGTCGTCGGGCGGGCTGCCGATACGGCAGATCCTGCCGTACTTGGCGAGCACGAGGCGGCCGTCGCGGGCGTCGGACTCGTCGTCGAACAGGTGCAGCACGTTGTCGTCGTCCTTGACCCGCCAGCCCTGCCCGCCGCCCATGTCGTTGACCTGCAGGTTGCCCCGGTCGTATGACGAGCACGCCTCGTCCTCGCCGGGGATCGTGGTGCGCTTGCCGGACGAGTCGCGCCAGTAGTCGAACACGTACGCGTTGGCGTCCTCGCGGCCGTTGCCGCGCCCGATGAAGCAGTGCCGCTTGAAGCGCTGCGCCAGGGCGAGGGCCTGCTCACCCATGACCTCACCGGGTCCGCCGTGCACCCGCGCGACGATCTTCGAGCCGTCCATGACCTGGTGGATGCCGGCGGCGTACTGCACGGTCAGGTTGTTCGGGTTGTAGGACACGCAGTCGGCCGGCGACGGCCAGCTCGGCGCGGCGGGCGACGGGCGGGCCGAGGTGCGCGCCGGCGACGGGGCGGCCGACGGCGACTCGGCAACGACGCTCGGGCTGACGACGGTGTCGAAGGTCGGCGCGGCGGCCGGGTCGCCCTTGTCGGAGCCGCAGGCGGTGCCGGCGGCCAGCACACAGAGGACGGCCAGCAGAAGGCGAGGGGTACGGCGCATGCCGGGAGCGTAGAACCCCTGCGCCGTACCCTCAGTCGGCTAACCGTCTCCGTCCCCGGATCGCCGCCTATCCGACACCGGTCAGTGCATGTGCGCGATCTGGATCAGGTTGCCGCAGGTGTCGTCGAAGACGGCCGTGGTGACCACGCCCATCTCCAGCGGCGGCTGGGTGAACACGACGCCGAGCTTGGTCAGCCGCTCGTACTCGGCGTTCACGTCGGGCACGGCGAACGAGGTGTACGGGATGCCGTCGTCGACCAAGGCCTCCTTGAACGGCTTGGCGGCCGGGTGCTGGTCGGGCTCCAGGGACAGCTCGACGCCGTCGGGGTCCTCGGGCGAGACGACGGTGAGCCAGCGGTACTCCCCGGCCGGGAACTCGGTCTTCTTCACGAAACCGAGCACGTCGGTGTAGAAGGCGAGCGCTTTGTCCTGGTCGTCGACCATGATGCTCATGACGTTGATCCTCATGGGTTCTCCTGTGGTTTCGTCCTGATCCACCGCTCGGCGATCTGCGCGAGCGGGCGGGTGTCGATGGTGTGGAACTTGTAGCGCCCCTCGCGGCGCGTGCGCACCAGGCCGGCGGCCTCCAGCAGCTCCAGGTGCTGGGAGACGGCCTGGCGCGAGGAGGTGACCTGATACTTGGTGGTCAGCCGGACGCAGATCTCGAACAGCGTCTGGTCGTCGCGCTCGGCCAGCTCGTCGAGGATGTGCCGACGGGTCGGGTCGGCCAGCGCCTTGAAGACATCACCCACGTCAGCCACTATAGGCAAGTGTTTGCTTGCCTATCAAGCCGACCCGCGGCGGTTCCGACGCGCGGCCACTCGGGTCGGATAGGTTGCCGGGATGGTGACCTTCGAGCCGGGTGAGCCGGTCTGCGTCCGCCACTTCCAGAACCGGCAGATCGGCGGGCTGTACCCGATGCGGGCGGTGCGCCACGACGAGCGCGGCCTGCTGCTGTGGTGCGCCCGCGGCACGTACGGCTGGCACCTCAACCGCCTCGACGACCTGACCATGTCGCAGGTGCCGCTCGCCGAGTGGGTCACCGGGCCGAAACGGCCGATGGCGTTCGTCGCCCGGCACGGTGTGCTGTCGTGGCACCCGGCGGGCGCGGACTACTCGATCCGCTGGTTCTTCGCCGACGACGGCCGCTTCCGCAACTGGTACGCGAACCTGGAACGCCCAGGCGTCGCCTGGCGCGACGACCGGCTCGCGGGCCTGGACACCGCCGACTGGGACCTCGACCTGTGGATCGAAGCCGACCGCAGCTGGCGCTGGAAGGACGAGGACCTGTTCGCCGAGCGCCTGACCCAGCCCGAGCACTACTGGGTCGAGGACGAGGCCCGGGTGCGCCGGGCCGGGCAGGAGGTCGTCGGCCTGGTCGAGGCCGGGGTGTTCCCGTTCGACGGGACGTGGTGCGACTTCCGCCCCGAACCGGGCTGGGGCCCCGACGTCGCCGACGAGCCGCCGCCCGGCTGGGACCGCCCGCGCAATTGGTGACCGCTGGCGCGGCGGCCGTACCCTCCGATAGAGCACCGGCTATGGGAAGGACGGCATGGCGAAGAACGAGGACCAGAACCGGTTCTTCATCCCCGCGCTGATCGGTGTCGCGCTGCTGCTGTGCTGCGGCACTCCCGCCTACGTCGGCTACCGGATGTGGGCCGACCCGAAGACGAAGGCGGGCATGGAGCAGGCCGCCACCGCCTACCTGGACGCGCTGCGCGACGGCGACTACCCGGCCGCCTACGCCCTGACCTGCGACAGCGAGCGCGAGAAGTACCCGCTGGCGGAGTGGACGAGCTACCACGACGAGCCGGACATCGAGAGCTACCGCATCACCGAGGTCGCGATCGTGGACCCGTCGGAGGGTCCGACGCTGTACCACGTGCGGGCCGAGCTGCGTTACGCCGACGGCAAGACGGCGCTGTGGCACTACAACATGGCCGACGAGAGCGGCGGCTGGCACGTCTGCTACAACACCTGGGTCGATCCGAAGACCGGCTGACCCGCGCGCCGCTCAGCCCTGCCGGTTGCCGAACACCCCGTCGAGAAACGCGAGGCGGGCGGCGTCCTGGACGGCCTCGCCGCCCTCGTGGCCGTTGAAGGGGTAGACCTCGATCTGCTTGGGCCCCGCGTAGCGGTGGTAGGCGGCGTAGACGGTGGAGGGCGGGCAGCTGGCGTCCATGTGGGCGACGGAGAACAGCGCCGGGGCGGTTGAGCGTTCGGCGAACAGCACGCCGTCGCTGTAGGACAGGGTGCGGAACACCTGCGCCTCGTGGTCGCGGTGCACGGCGAGATACGCGGTGACCTCCCGGTACGGCCCGGCGGTGGCCAGTTCCGCGCCGCGCCGGTGGTCGCACAGGAACGGCACGTCCGGCGCGACGGCCGCCACGTCCGGCACCAGCGCCCCGGCGGCCAGGGCCAGGCCCCCGCCCTGGCTCTCCCCCGTTACCGCGACCCGTGCCGCGTCCACCAGCGGGAACGCGCGGGCGGCCGCGACCGCGCGGACCGCGTCGGTGATGACCCGGCGGTAGTAGTGGGTGTCGGGGTCGAGCACGCCGCGGGTCATGAACCCGGGATGCTGCGGCCCGGTCCCCACCGGGTCGGCAGTGTCGCCGTGGCTCCAGCCGCTGCCCTGGCCGCGGACGTCCATGCGCAGGTGGGCGTAGCCGGCGGCGGCGTAGAGCAGGCACTCGTGGGCCAGCCCGCGGCCGCCGCCGTAGCCGGGATACTCGACCACGCAGGGCAGCGGTTCGGTGGTCCCGGCGGGCAGGGCGAGCCAGGCCTTGACCGGGTGCCCGCCGAACCCGGCGAAGGTGACGTCGTGGACCTCGATCGTGCGCCGCCACGCGGGCGTGAAGCGCGCGTCCAGCGGGTGCGCGTCCGCCTCGGCCAGCGTGCGGGCCCAGAACGCGTCGAAGTCGTCCGGCGCCCGCAGCGTGCTGCGGTACTCCCCCGGGTTCGGCTCGGTGATCGGCATCGGCTATCCCTTGAGGCCCGTGTGGGCCAGGCCCTCGATGAACTGGCGTTGCGCGATGACGAACACCACCAGCACCGGCAGCGCGGTCAGCGACGCCGCGGACAGCTGGATGTCCCACATCGGGCCGCCGTACGCGTCGACGAACTGGGTCAGCGCCTGCGGCAGCGTGAACATCTCGGAGCTGGACAGGAACACGATCGGTTCGAGGTACAGGTTCCAGCTGTGCAGGAAGGTGAAGATGGCGACCGCGCCCAGGGCCGGGCGGGCCAGCGGCAGCGCGATCAGCCGGAAGATCGCGAAGCGGCCGAGGCCGTCGACCTTCGCGGCCTCCTCCAGCTCGCCGGGCAGGGCCAGGAAGAACTGCCGCATGATGAAGGTCGCCAGCACGCTGGGCGCGCCGAGGATCGGCACCAGGATCAGCGGCCAGTGCGTGTCGACCATGCCCCACGCGTCGAACATCTTGAACAGCGGCACGATGGTGACCTCGCTCGGGATGAGCAGGCCGACCAGGATCACCACGAACCAGAAGTTCGCGCCCTTGAATCTGATCCGCGCGAACGCGTACCCGGCCAGCGACGACACCGCGAGCGTGCCGATCGTGACCAGAGCCGCGATGTACATGCTGTTGAAGTACTGCCGCGCGAACGGCTGCAGCTCGAACGCCTTGGCGTACGCGTCGAAGCTGACGTCGGTCGGGAACAGGGTCGGCGGGAACGCGAAGATCTCGTTGACCGGTTTGAGCGACGACGTCACCATCCACCAGGTCGGGAACAGGAACGGCAGCGCCAGCAGGCAGAGCACGCCGTACACGGCGGTCTTGGCCCTACGACTCATGGAACACCCACTTCCGGCGCATACGCCACTGGACCAGGGTCAGCAGCAGCACGATCACGAACAGCAGCACGGACAGGGTGGCCCCGTATCCGAAGTGGTGGAACTGGAACGCCTGCTGGTAGAGGTAGTAGACGAGCACCGTGGTGGAGGTCCCCGGGCCGCCCTGGGTGAGCACGGCGATCTGCGCGAACACCTGCAGCGAGCCGACCACCGTGATGATCGACGTGAGCAGGATGGTCGGGCTGATCATCGGCACCGTGATGCTGAGGAACTGCCGGCGGCGGGTCGCGCCGTCGACGGTCGCGGCCTCGTACAGGTTCGCGGGCACGCCCTGCAGCGCGGCCAGGAACAGCACCATGTTCAGGCCGACGTTCTTGACCACCTGCACCACGATCACCGCGAGCATGGCGGTGCCCTCGCCGCGCAGCCAGTTGGGCCCGTCGACGCCGACGGTCTCCAGCAGGCCGTTGATGCCGCCGTTGTCCTGCAGCAGGAAGCTCCACACGATGGTCCAGGCGACCAGGCTCACCACGACCGGTGAGAAGAACACGGTGCGGAAGAACACCGTGCCGCGCAGCCGCTGGTTGAGTAGCACCGCGAGCAGCAGGGCCAGGCTCAGGTTGAGCACGACCAGCCCGGCGGAGAAGAACCCGGTGGCCACCAGCGCGTCGGCGAGCTTCGGGTCGTCCGCGAGAGCCTGGTAGTTCTCGCCGCCGACGAAGGTGAAGGTGTCTGCCAGGACGTTCCACTCGTGCAGGCTGTACCAGAACACCAGGCCCAGCGGCACGAACACGAACAGCACCGAGCCGATGAGCTGGGGGGCGATGAACAGGTAGCCGGCGAGGGTGTCGCGCCGGCTACCCGTCCAGAAGCGAGTGCTCACTTGGCCAGCAGGGGGTTGATGGCCGAGCAGACGCCGCCGAGGACCGCCTTGACGTCGGCGTCGGGCTTCCACAGCGGGTCGAGCGCGGCCCGGACCGCCTGGGCGATCTCGGCCTGGCCGGTGTGGCTGGGCTTGACGACGCCCGTGGAGATGCCGTCGATGACGACCTTCTGCAGCTGCTCGGGCTTGAGCAGCGGGTTGGTCTTGGCGAGGGTGTCAGCGGTGAGCAGCGACGTGCGCGGCGGCGGGAAGTACGCGGCGAGCTTGGCGGAGTTCTCCGGGTTGGTGAAGAAGGCGAGGAAGTCGGCGGCGACGTCGGCGTTCTTGCCCTTCTTGAGCGCGCCGAGCCCGGCCTGGCCGATGACGGCGTACGCGCCGTTCGGGCCGGTCGGCAGCGGGACCAGGTCCCAGCCGAACTTGGCCTCCTTGAGCAGCGACGCCCGGGAGATCTGGGTGACCGTCATGGCGGCCTCACCGGCGAAGAAGTCGGCCGTGGTGCCGGGGCCGGGCAGCGCCTTGTCCGTGAAGATCGCCTTGTGCAGGAACGTCATCGCGTCGACCATCGGCTGCTGATCGAACCCGCAGGTCTTGCCGTCGGCGCTCCACGCCTGCGCGCCCCAGCCGGTCCAGACCGTGGACAGGTTGTCCCAGCCCTTGTAGTCGAAGTCGCGCACGACCAGGCCGGCCTTGCCGCTCTTGGCCGCCGACGCCGCCGCGACCGCGACCGCCTTCTCCCAGGTCCACTGGTTCGCCGCGATCAGCTCGGCCGGAGTCTGCTGCCCGGCGGCCTTGAGCTGGTCGGTGTTGACGAACACGCCGAAGGGCGAGGTCGAGAAGGGGTACGCGAACAGCTTGCCGCCGGCCTGCCACAGCTTGGTCGCCGACGGGCTGAGGTCGGCGGCGTTGTAGCCGTCGGCCTTGGCCAGGGTGTCGTCCAGCGGCAGCAGCGCGCCCGAGCCGACGAAGTCCGGCGCGGAGTTCTCCAGCAGCCAGGCCAGGTCCGGGCCGTTGCCGCCGGCGATCTGCGTGGTCAGGGTGGTGGTGTAGCTCTCGAACGGGATCGGGTCGAACTTGACCTCGGTGACCCGCGGGTTCTTCGCCCGGTAGGCGTCGGCGATCTCGTTGAACAGCTTCAGGTGCGCCTCGTTCGAGGACCACACCGTCATGCGCAGCGACACGGGGCCGGTGCTCGGCTCCTCGGCGCCGCCGCACGCGGCCAGACCGAGGGCGAGCGCGCCGGCGGTCGCGGCGGACAGAAGTGCGCGTATCTTCATCGATAACTCCAACTCAAAGTGGCCGGTCAGTAGCCGGAGACGTCGGGCCAGCGCAGTTGCACGCCGTCCCGGATGAGCTGTGCCTGGAACCCGGACAGGTGCTCCGGGGTGTTGCGCACGCCGCGCGGCGACTGGCCGTTGTTCAGGCAGTACGCCGCGAGCGCCCCCGCCACCTCGCCCACGTTCCACTCGACCGGGTGCAGCCGGTACGAGCCGTTGGTGATGTGCGTGGTGCCGATGTTCTTGCCCGCGGGCAGCAGGTTCTCCATCCGGCGCGGGATGAGCGCGCCGAGCGGGATCTCGAAGGGACACGAGCCGACGTCGATGTAGTTGTCGCCGCCGGTGGAGGGGTGCAGGTCGATGCGGTACATGCCGACCCCGACCGCGTCGGGGTACTCGACCGCGCCCTTGTCGCCGCGTACGGCCAGCGACAGGTCCTGCTCGACGACCGTGTACTCGGCCCGGATGCGCCGCGACTCCCGGATGTAGGGGGCCATGGCCAGGCCGTCCGCGCCGCCGGTGACGTCACCGCGCAGCCGCAGCCCGGGGAAGCCCGCCTCGGTCTGCAGCCAGTACAGGACCGACAGCGACAGCTGCTTGGCGTTGGCGAGATGGACGTCGGCGTCGGGCACGTCGATGACCGGGCTCTCGAAGTAGTCGATCATCGGCCAGTTGACCAGGCAGATGTCGCTCTCGTAGGTCCCCGGGGTGAACAGCTTGCGGGCCGCGATGCGCCGGAACGTCCACAGGTTGCCGTCGCCCGGGTTGACGCGCTGGTCCGCGACGACCGACAGCGGGTCGTCGTCGGGGTTCGGGGTGAAGCTGCGCTCGCTGATCGCCAGGGTGCGCGGGTTCGGCGAGCGGAACGACAGCAGCCGGTCGCCCCAGAAGTCCGGCTGGTAGGCGCGCCAGAAGTCGTACTGTGCCGGCTTGTCGATGGTGTTGTCCCCGTCGACGTGGTCGATCGCGAAGCACACCGACACGGCCTGCATGTTCATCGGCTGCGCGGTGTCCGGGGCGCTCGGCTCGCCGGTCTCGTGCTGCGACTCGAACCCGGTGACGTACTCCGTGCCGGTCAGCGGCAGCAGCTCCCCGGTCTCGGTCGCGTCCAGGGTGTACGCCGCCTCGATCGTCAGCCGGTCGCCGGTGCGCACGTGCTCGATCATCACCGCGGTTACCCGATCGCCGTCGGTGTCGGCGGCCACCGGCCGGTACGGCTGCAGCACCGTCAACCGGCCCGACGACCGGTACCGGGCCAGCATGGACTCGATCACCGCCACGGCGACCCGGGGCTCGTGGCACAGCCGGCTGACGTGGCCGCCGCCCGGGTTCAGCTCCCGCCACGCCCGCGCCGCCGGGATGAGCGGGTAGTTGGCCCGGTAGTAGTCCCGGATGCCCTCGCGCAGAGCGCGGTAGCTCGCGGTGACCCCGAACTGCTCCACCCAGCTGTGCTCGTCCGGAGGCACGGCCTGGCTGGTCAGCTGACCGCCGAGCCAGTCGTACTCCTCGGTGAGCACCACCCGCCGGCCCGCCCGCAGCGCGCCCAGCGCCGCGGCCACCCCGCCGAGGCCGCCCCCGACCACCAGAATCTCGGCCCGCATCGTCAATTACCTCTTTCGCTGAGCGTCTCGCCGGACACGACCTCGCACGGCAGCAGGCGCTGCCGCTCGCCGGGCGCGCCCTCGATCAGGGCGGTCAGGACCTCGACGGCCTGCGCGCCCATCGCCTGGCGCGGTATGCGCAGGCTGGTGAACTCCACCGCCGTCGGCAGCGCGGCCCGGGTGGGTTCCCCGAGCGTCGCCACCGACAGCGAAACCCCGCGTTCGCGGGCCAGCTCGTACAGCGCGACCCCGTCGGCGTGCTCCTCCGCCACCACCGCGGTGACCCCCGCGGCCAGCGCCGCGTCCAGGACCGCTGCGGTGTCCCGCACGACGATCGCGGCGTCGCCGGCCGGTTCCACGGGGTCACCTGGCGGCGCGTAGTGCGCGCCGTAGGCCGCCGCCTGGGCCACCGCCTCCCGGAATCCGCGACCACGGTCGGCCCACGACTCCGGACCCGCACCCAGGCCCAGGTAGGCCAGCCGGTCGTGCCCCAGCGCCACGGCACGGCGCACGATCTCGGACGTCGCAGCCGCGTAGTCGGCACCGACGTAGGGCACCGGGCCGCCGGCGTCGTCGCGTCGGCCGATCGACACGAACGGGATCTCCTCGGCCAGCAGCCGGGCCAGGTCGGTGCGGTCGATGGTGCGACCGAGCAGGACGCTGCCGTCGGCCAGGCGCAGCCGGTTGTCGCCGTGGAAGATGCGCCGCCGCCCGTCGACCACCGGCGCGCTGGTCATCAGCAGCAGGTCGCAGCCGAGGACCTCGGCCTGCTGCTCGATGCCGACCAGGAACGGGTGGTAGAAGTCGCTGTTCGCGCTGGGGAACACCGGCTCGTAGGTGAACACGCCGATGATCCGGTTGTGCCGCGCGGCCAGCCGCCGGGCGATCGGGTCGGCGACGTAGCCGGTCTCGGCGATGGCCCGCAGCACCTTCTCGCGGGTCTCGGCCGAGAGCTTGACGTCGGCGTCGGACCGTCCGTTGAGGACGAGCGAGACGGTCGCCTGGCTGACGCCGGTCATGCGGGCGATGTCCTGCTGGGTCACCCGCCTGCGGGCTCCGGTCACGGTGCGTGTCCAATCCTCGGGCTAATGCGCATTAGGTGTTTCGGTGAGATGAGATCCTGCGGCCTTCGAGGCGCTTCGTCAAGGCCCACAACGAAAATCGTCCGGGCAGAAGTTCCTGAACTAATTCGTATTAGCCCCTTGACGGCCGCGCGCCGCGAACCCGAGACTCACCGTTACTTTCGGTTATCTCCATCGATGGGAGGCACCACCGATGAAACCGCTCCTCAACCGGCGGCAGCTGCTGGTCGCGGGCGCGGCCGCCGCGGCCGGCGGGCTCACCGCCTCGGCCCTGGGCAGCCCGGCCCACGCCGCCCCCGCGGGCTTCCCGACGTACCAGTACATCGGGACCCCGTTCAACAAGGCCAACCTGCGCTACAACCCCACCAACGAGCTGATCTTCCCGTGCATCCGCGGGGTGTACGACAAGATCAGCTCGCCCCTGGGCAGGTACTACCTGTACTACGCCCCGCACGACGCCCCGGGCGGCATCTGCCTCGCCTACGGCGACTCGCTCAGCGGCCAGTTCACCGAGTACCCGAACAACCCGATCGTGTCCAACGTCTGGTCGCCGCACTACTCGGTGAGCCACGTGTCGTCCCCGCACGTCATCTGGAACGCCGCGAACAGCAAGTTCTACCTGTACTTCCACGGCGAGAACAACACCACCCGGATGGCCTGGTCCACCGACGGCGTCAACTTCACCTACTTCGGGCGGGTGCTGCACACCGGCGTCATCCCCAACTGCACCGAGACGTCGTACGCCCGCGTGTTCGAGCACGCCGTGCCGGGCCTGGGCAACAAGTACGTCATGGTGTTCATGGGCGTCACCAACGGCACCCGCAAGATCTTCTGGGGCTGGTCGGCCGACGGCAAGACCTTCTCGTTCGACCCGACGCCGCTGGTCACGCCCGGCCCCGACGGGCAGACCGACATCGCCGCGCCGCACATCCTCAAGCGCAACAACACCACGTACGTCGTCTACCACGGCAACGGCGGCGACATGTACCTCACCGAGGTCGGCAACAGCTTCGACCGCGAGGTGCACCTGGGCGTCTTCCACTACGCCATGGACGCCTGGCCCGACCGCGGCCGCAGCGCCGCGGCGAGCTTCGGCACCGACGGCGGCGTGCAGTACATGTTCTACGAGGCCGGCCCGCGCCTCGACGGCACCATCGCGGTGGCCCGCGCGGTCTGACGGCCCGCCGCGACGGCGAAGATCGCCGTTTCGGGTCGGAAAGTGCTGCCAGACCGCATTTCCTGCCCCGAAACGGCGATCTTCGCGATATTCGCCACTCCCGCGGCGGGGTGGATCGGGGCTACGGTCGCTGGCGTGACCCCCGACTCCTGGTTCCTGGCCGCCGACGAGCGCGGCAACCCGGCCACCGGCATCGACCGCCGCCACGCCGACGGACTGGCCTGGAGCCCGGGAAACCTGGCCCGGCCGCTGGTCCACGGAGCGGCCTACTTCAGCGAGCTGGTCAGCGTGCTGAACGACACGCAGGCCGGGGACGTCGTGATGTTCACCGACTGGCGCGGCGACCCCGACGAGAAACTCGACGGGCCGCGCACCCAGGTCACCAAGGTCCTCGGCGACGCCGCCCGGCGCGGCGTGCAGGTGTACGGGCTGCTGTGGCGCTCGCACCCGGACTGGCTGCACTTCAGCTCGCCGCAGAACCGCCAGCTCGCCGAGGAACTGCAGGCCGCGGGCGCGCACGTGCTGCTCGACATGCGGGTCCGCTTCGGCGGCTCGCACCACCAGAAACTCTTCGTCGTACGCCACCCCGGCCGCCCCGAGCGCGACGTCGCCTTCGTCGGCGGCATCGACCTGTGCCGGGGCCGCAACGACGACACCGACCACCAAGGCGACCCGCTGGCCCCGCCGATGGCCGAGGTCTACGGCCCGAACCCGCCCTGGCACGACATCCAGCTCGAACTGCGCGGACCGGCCGTCGGCGACGTCGAGCACGTCTTCCGGGAACGCTGGGACGACCCCAGCGCGCTGTCCCTCAACCTGCTGGACTGGGCCCGCGACAAGCTGTCCCGGCTGCGCACCGAGGTCCCCGCGCTACCCGAGCCGCTGCCCGACCCGCCGCGCTGCGGCACCCACAGCGTGCAGACCTTGCGCACCTACCCGCGCAGGCGGCTCGGGCGCTACCCGTTCGCCCCGCGCGGCGAGCGCAGCATCGCCCGCGGCTACCTCAAGGCGCTGGCCCGTGCCGAGCGGCTCATCTACGTCGAGGACCAGTACCTGTGGTCGGCCCGGGTCATCCAGCCGTTCGCGCAGGCGCTGCGGAACAACCCCGAGCTGCGGCTGATCTGCGTGGTGCCGCTCGCGCCGGACGCGGCCTCACCCGCGGTGTCGCGCGCCGAGTCGTGGGGGCGCAAGCAGGCCATGAAGGTGCTGGGCAGGGCGGGCGGGGACCGGGTCGCCGTGTACGGCCTGGAGAACGCCGCCGGGACGCCGATCTACGTGCACGCGAAGTCGTGCATCGTCGACGACACCTGGGCGACCGTCGGGTCGGACAACTTCAACCTGCGCTCGTGGACGTACGACTCCGAGCTGACCTGCGCCGTCGTGGACGAGTCGGCTGAGCCGTCGTACGCCCGCGACCTCCGGCTGGAGCTGATGAGTGAGCACCTCGGCGAGGCGGACCCGCGGCTGGCCGATCCTGCGGCCGCGTTCGACCTGTTCGCCGCCGCGGCCCGGGAACTGGACGACTGGCACGCATCCGGGCAGGTCGGTCCTCGCCCGCGTACCCGGCTGCGCCGCTACGACCCGCCGAAGGTGCGCGGCCTGCGGCGGCTGCCCGCCCGGCTCGTCTACGAGCTGATCTGCGACCCCGACGGGCGGCCCAGCACGATGCGCGTACGCAACCGCTTCTGACCGCTCACCAGTAGGCGGTGCTCCCGTACACGTCCGGGCGCGGGCGGCGCAGCACACCCGGGCGCAGCACCGCCTCGAACGTCGCCACCTGGTACGGGCAGGAGTCACTCGGCTCGGCCGGCCATTCCCGCACCGGCACGCCCGGCACCACCTCGGCGATGGCCCACCACCGCGTGCGGTGCTCCTGCCAGAAGCCGTCGTCGAACCCGAGGTCGAGCACCGCCGACCTGCCCACGACCGGCACCGCCGACCTGGCGAAACCGTGCTCGTCGACGGCGTCCTGGCGGGTCGGGGACGGCTCCGGATCCTCGTCGTCGCCCGCCGCGTCACCATCGATGATCAGCCGAAGCACGAACCGTCGCTCGGCCTCGCTGCCCTCGGTGGCGTGCGGCGGCAGTCCGGCGTCCGGGTGCACGGTCACGCACTCGACGACGACCCGCTGCCCGGCGGCATCCGCCACCGGCTGCTGATCGCGAACCCGGGCCAGATAAAGCGTGCTCACCCGGCAGAGTATGCACGGCCCACGGCCGGGACCGATCTCCATTATCGTTTCGCCGCGTGACCGAGACCCCGCTGTCCGACGCCCTGGTCGCACACGCTATTTCTCCCGACGCGGCCACTTTCGAGCGGTTCATCACGCTGTTCCGGACTTCGACGGTCGGGGTGATGACCAACATGATGATGCGGCGAGAAGGTCGCGCTGACATCGTCTCCGACGGCAGGGCTCACGGTCGCGAGCACGTCCCACGGCGACGGACTCAGCCGGATCATGACCTTCGCGGACCCGGAGGTCTTCCTGCGCGTCTTCGGACCGCGCTTCGACGCCGGGATCTCCGGCGAGGTCGTGCTGCGGATGGCGGCCGACGGCCCGGACTGCCACGGCATCCTGGTCAACTGCGCCACCAGGGAGATCTCGCAGCTGATCAGCAAGGAGACGGCGCAGTCCCTGTGCGGGTCGGCGCCGGCGGCCGACCCGCCCCGGCGGTCCTGGTGGAAGCGGCGCTGAACAACCCGCGGGCGCTTCGACGCCTGGTCCGCACGGCGATCTCCATGCGCCGTTGAGCGGGCGTTCTCGGCGGGTTCAACCGGGATGCCTAACGTCCGGGGCGATTTCTGCGTTCGAGGAGGACTCATGACTCGTCTGCCCCGGCTGGCCCTGACCGGCTTGTCCGTGCTGACCCTGGCGATCGCCCTGCCCACCGGTGGTTCCGCGGCCCCGGCCGAGGCGGAGCGGACCGGTGACTTCGGCCCGGCCGTGCTGACCGGCTTCGCGAAGCTGCCCGCGCTGACGTTCGTGCCCGCCAGCGACCCGTCCGGCTCGCAGCTTGGCACCGCGCCGGTCAACGGGGTCACGCCGCCGTTCGCCGACCAGCCCGTGCAGGGCTTCAGCGGTATCGCCCGCAACGGCGACGGCAGCTACGACGTGCTGTCGGACAACGGCTACGGCAACATCAACAACAGTGGCGACTTCGTGCTGCGCATCCAGCGCGTCATTCCCGACTTCGGCACCAAGCAGGTCGACGTCGTCGGCGGGATCAACCTCACCGACCCGGCCGGGTTCGTGTCGTGGTCGCTGACCCGGGCCGACCGGGTGCTGACCGGGGCCGACTTCGACGTCGAGTCGATCGTGAAGGCCGCCGACGGCAGCTACTGGATCGGCGACGAGTTCGGCCCGTACCTGCTGCACTTCGACCGGGCCGGGCGCATGCTGGCCGCTCCGGTGCCGCTGCCGGGTATCAACGCGCCGGAGAGCGCGGCGCGGCAGGGTGTGACCGCGAATCTGGGCAGCAGCAAGGGCTTCGAGGGCATGGCCGCCTCCGTCGACGGCCGGTACCTGTACCCGCTGCTGGAGGGCACGGTCAGCGGTGACACCGCGGGCACGCTGCGGATCAACCAGTTCGACCGGGCCGCCGGGGTGTACACGGCCAGGCGCTGGACATACCGGCTGGAGTCGCCGTCGAACGCGATCGGCGACTTCATCGCGGTCGACAAGCAGCGTTTCCTGGTCATCGAGCGCGACAACAACCAGGGCGACGCGGCCGCGTTCAAGAAGATCTACCTGATCGATCTGGCCGACCGCGACCGGGACGGCCTGGTCGACAAGACGCTGGTCGCCGACCTGCTGAACATCGCCGACCCGAAGCACCTGGGCGGCACCGCCGACACGTTCCGCTTCCCGTTCCAGACGATCGAGGACGTGCTGATCCTCGACAACCGCACCCTGGCGGTGCTGAACGACAACAACTTCCCGTTCTCGTCCGGCCGCACCCCGGGCCGCCCCGACGACAACGAGTTCATCACCGTCCGCCTCGACCGCTCCCTGCACGCCGACCACCGCGTCCTCGACTGACGGCGCTGGATCGAGATGATTTGTTGTCGTTCCAGCGACAACAAATCATCTCGATCCGGAATCTCGCCGAGGTCCGGGCCAGCCGGCCGCGGTCAGCGCGGCGCGGAGCGCGGCGGCGACCTCGTCAGGTCTATTGCGGACCTGGTGCGAGGTGAAGCGCAGGATGCGATCGCCGCCGGTCCAGATGTCGTTCTGCCGCCGCATGTCCGCCTCCCACTGCCCGGCGTCCATGTGGTGCCCGCCGTCGACCTCGACATGCAGCCGGTACGCCCGCCAGTACGCGTCCCGGTAGCGCACCCGCCCGCTCGCGTCGACCCGCCGATCCTGCAGGTCAGGGGCGGGCAGCCGGTACTTCCGACACAACCGCACGAAGTCGATCTCAGCGAGGCTGCCCGCACCGCCAGCGGCATCACGTACGGTCGCGAGGATCAACTCGCGACGCGGAGCCCGTCGCAACCTGCCCAACACCTCCGACAGTTCGTCGGGCGTCACCAGACGCTGCTGGCAGGCAGCCGCGATCACCTGCTGGGCCTGATCGGGCAACCGCGCCCACGACGCCGCGTCCACCACCGACCGGGCCATGCTGGTGCGCACCGGACGGGCGAGCTGGCAGTCCTGCTCGGGCAGGTGCCCGGTGCGGCGCACCTTCACCGCAGGCATGTCCAGCGGCAGCCGGCGAAAAAGGTCGGCGTGGTGCCCGCCGGCGGGCACCAGCACATCGACCCGCTCCTCCCGAAAGCCGCCCCGCAGACCCCCGGCTCGCGCCGCGGCCAGCCCGGCCAGCCGCGCACCCGGTCCCGCGGCGAGCACAGCGATCCAGCGCTGCTGGTCGACGCTCAACGGTCCCTCGCCCACCACCAGCACACCCCGGCACACCTGCCGCCACCGCCCGGTGCGCACCCGATGGCGCACCTTCCCCGGCGTCAACATCCCACTGGCCTGCGCCCAGGTCACCACATTGCTCTGCGCGAACAACACCCACTCCCACTCCTCCATGCAGGCAGCCTGACCTGGACCTAGATGATTTGTGGTCGTCAGGGCGACAACAAATCATCTAGGTCCACGACTGAGGTGCGACCTCGCACCGGCGGGTAGGGGTCAGGGATCGCGGGATCGGTCAGGAGGGTTCGAAACTGTCCCTCCTCGTCGGTAGGCTGCCTGCGGCAACCGGCGCAGGAGGTAGGCATGGGGACCTGGGGAAGTGGGAACTTCGACGACGACACCGCCGCCGACCACCTGTCGATGCTGACCGACCGGCTCATCAGCGAGGTCACCGAGGCGATGTCCGGTGATCCGGTGGAGATCGAGCCCGACGAGTACTGGGGCGTCGCGGTGCCGTGCAACCTCGAGCTGCTGCACCTCATCGCCCAGCAGGGCTGGGTCGGCGCCGGGCTGCCCGAGCCCGAGGTCATCGACGGCTGGAAGACCCGGTTCCTGGCCGCCTGGGACGGGGCCATCGGCGGGCTGGAGCCCGCGCCAGGCTTCAAGGAGCAGCGGCGGGCCGTCCTGGAGCGGACTTTCGACCAGCTGTCCGAGCTGGCCGCGGACAAACGCGACTAATCGGCGACGTGGATGACGATCTTTCCGCGGCGGCGGCCGTGTTCGAGGGCCTCGTAGCCTGAGCGGGTCTCGGCCAGGGGCAGCACGCGGTCGAGCACCGCACGCACCTTGCCGGCGTCGACGAGTTCCGCGATCGCCCGCAGGGCCTCCCGGTCGGGCTTGACGATGAAGTACGTCGCGCGTACGCCGTGGCGTTGGGCCTCCTGCTGGTCGGGTGGGGCGGCGATGGCGACCAGGATGCCGCCGGATTTCAGGACAGGCCACGCCTGGGCCTGTGCGGTCGCTCCGGCGACGTCGACGACGACGTCCACATCCCGGACATGGTCGGCGAGGTTCGGCTGCTTGTAGTCGATGGCCTGCTCCGCTCCCAGGCCTTCGACGAATTCGAGATCACCGGCCGACGCGGTGGCGCTCACCCGGGCCCCGAGCGCGGCCGCGAGCTGCACCACGTACATGCCGACGCCACCCCCGCCGCCCAGCACCAGCACGTGCTGCCCCGGCTGCACGTCGGCGTGTTCGCGTAGCGCCTCCCAGGCGCTCAGGGCCGCCAGCGGCAGCGCCGCCGCGTGGTCGTGGTCGACGGTGGCGGGTTTGGCGGCCACGACGTCGGCGGGCAGGACGACGTACTCGGCGGCCGCGCCGTTCAGGGTGAACGGGATCAGGCCGTAGACGGCCTCGCCCACGGCCGGACTGTCGACGCCCGCGCCGGTCGCCGCGACAACGCCGGAGAACTCGTGCGACGGGGTGACCGGGGTGCGCTCGGGGCCTGAGCCGTCCGAGGTGTATGTCCAGGTCTCCGGCCAGGTGAGCTCCTGCGGGGTCATGGAGGCGGCCTTCACTGCCACCAGCACCTCGCCCGGCCCCGGCTCGGGCCGTGGCGCCCGCTCGTAGACGAGCTGTTCCGGGCCGCCTCGGGCGTGCGCCCGCACCGCCAACATCGTGCTCATCCGCCCGCCGCTCCCCTCCGATCATCGACGCCCGGCCTGCCGACCGGGTGTCTTTCGGGATGTAACCGCAGCTGAACACCCCCATTATCGGGCGTACAGTCGTCCGCTCACCGGGGTTCGCGCGTGTGGAAACCGCCCGCGCGGTGCGGAAACAGGACAGTGTGACGCATCGGTGGGCCCCAACGACGTGGCTCTATGCTGTGCTTCCCGCCGGACGACGACCGGTGGCGGAGCAGCCGTGGAGGGGACTGTGACCGAGCCGGTGCGGGCGGCCTGATCCGGATTGGACACGCTGCCCCGAAGCCACCGCGCCGACCTGGTCAGGCTCATCGCCGCGGAGGCCATCTCCAACATCGGCACCCGGATGACCTTCTTCGCGGTGCCGTGGCTGGTGCTGGTCACCACCGGCGACCCGGTGAAGGTCGGCCTGGTCGCCGGTGCCGAGACGCTGACGTACGTGGTCAGCGGGGTGCTCGCCGCGCCGTTGCAGGACCGGGTCGGGGCCCGGCGTACGTCGCTGTGGTCGGACGTGGGCAGTGTCGCGGTGATGGCGGCGGTCGCCGTGGTCGGCGCGCACGGGTTCGGGCTGCTGCTGGCGCTGGTCGCGGTGCTCGGGGTGCTGCGCGCGCAGGGCGACCGGGCCAAGGCGACCATGGTGGTGCCGCTGATGGGCGCGGCGGGCAGCGACTACGCCCGGGTCGCGGCGGTGCGCGAGGGCGTGCTGCGCACGTCCACGCTGGCCGGGTCGTCGCTGGCGGGGATCGCCGTGGTGGTGTTCGGGCCGATCGGCGGGATCTGGATCGACGCGGCGACGTACGCGGTCGCGGTGGTGCTGATGGTGCCGGTGCGGGCCGCGGTGACGGCGGCCGCCGACGCGAAGACGGCCGTGCCCTACTTCACCGCGCTGCGGGAGGGGTTCACCTGGTTCCGGCGCAACCGGCTGATGCGCGCCGTGACCGGGATGCTGTTCTTCACCAACCTGTTCAACCAGGCCAGCGCCGTGGTGTTCGTGCCGCTGTGGGTGTACCAGACGATGGACGACCCGGCGGCGCTGGGCGCGGTCGCCACCGCGTACGCGCTGGGGCTCATCGCCGGGAACGTGCTCGTCGCCTGGGTCGCGCCGATCATGCCGCGCTACCCGATGCTGGTGGCCGGGTATCTGATCGGCGGGGTGCCGCGCTTCATCGTGCTGGCGCTGACCGACGACCTGCTCGTGATCGTCGTGGTGACGCTGGTCGGCGGGATCTTCATGTCGTCGCTCAACCCGACGGTCAGCGCGATGATCTACCAGCGCACGCCGAAGGAGATGCTGTCGCGGATGGGCGGCATCATCACGGCGGTGGCGTTCGGCGGCGCGCCGCTGGGCGGCCTGCTCGCCGGATACCTGGTGCAGTTTCTGGGGCTGAGCAACGCGATCCTCGTCGCGACCGGCCTGTACTTCGCGGTGACGCTGACCCCGGTGATCGGGCACCGGCTGTGGCGCGAACTCGACGACACCGCACCTCCCCCGCCCAAGCCCGGCGACGGCAAGCCGCTGCCCGCGCTGTACGGGCTGGCCGGCGCTGCCACCGGGCCCCGGGTCAGCCTCCGCTACGCCGACGGCCGGTGGACGGTGCGGGCCCGGCACGGGCTGCGCAGGCTGGTGTCCGAGCGGCCCCTGCCACCCAAGACCGCGGCAGCCGCGCTCGCGCGGCTGGAGGCCGAGCCGGTGCTGTCTGCGGTGCGGGCCGCGATCGACCACGATCGTGCCCTCACCGAGAACCGGACCCGAGCGGTACGCGCCCAGGCCGCACTCCTGGACCGGCACCTGTCCGAACTGAACCGGGCCCTGGAAAGCGGTTAGGAACACGACGAACGGCTGGACACCGTCCGCACCCGACTCCAGGATGTTCACCATGCTTGATGTGACAGCGGAATCGCCCGTCAACGTCCGGCCGTCACATCTGGTGGAGCTGCCGCTGACCCCGTTGCAGGCCCGCTGGTGGCTGCTGTGCACGACCCACCCCAGCGGCATGTCGCCGCTGGTGGACCTGGTGCACCGGTTCCGCGGCCCGCTGGACGCCGACGCCTGGGCGCGTGCCGTCGACACGGTCGTGAACCGGCACGAGATCCTGCGCACCCTGTTCGCCGACCGGCCGGACGGACCGGTACAGGTCGTCGGCCCCGCGAACGGCATCACGATGGAGGTGCTCGACCTGCGCGACCTCCCGGGCGACCAGCGCGAGCAGCGGGCCCGCGAGCTGCTGAACGAGCGCCGCACCCTGGCCCTGGACCTGCGGACCGGCCCGCTGGTGCACACGTCGCTGCTGCGGCTGGCCGACGACGACCACGTGTGGCGGATGACGATCCACCACATCCTCGCCGACGGGGCCTCGCTCGGCGTCATCGACCGCGAACTCGGCCTGCTCTACCCGGCGCTGGTCGCGGGAACCGAGCCGGACCTGCCCGAGCTGCCCGTCCAGTACGGTGACTTCGCCTGGTCGCAGTCCGTCGCGGACACGGAGAAGGAGGACGAGGACCGGGAGTACTGGCGCGAGCAGCTGGCGGGGCTGGCGCCGCTGGAGCTGATCGACGCGCTGCCGCGGCCCGCGGTCAAGGGCGCGCCCGCGGCGCAGCTCGCCCGGACCGTGGACCCGGAGCTGGGCCGGCGGGTCGAGGAGCTGGGCCGGGCAGCGCGGTGCACGCGGTTCATGGTGCTGCTCGCGGCGCTGCACGTGCTGCTGTACCGGGCGAGCGGCCGGGACGACTTCGCGATCGGCATCCCGGTGGCCGGGGTGGGACGCACCCGGCCGGAGCTGGCCCGGCTGGTGGGGCTGTTCAACAACGCGCTGGCGCTGCGCGGCGATCTGTCCGGCGACCCGACATTCCGGGAGCTGCTGGCGCGCACCCGGGAGACGGTGATCGACGCGCTGGACCACCAGGACCTGCCGTGGGGGCAGGTGGTCGCGGCGCTCGACGAGCCGTCTCATCCCGGCCGGGCGCAGGGATTCCAGGCGATGTTCCTGCACGAGGAGGTCGAGGTCGCGAGCCGGCTCGCCCTGCCGGGACTGGCCGTGGAGGACTTCGGCCTGGGCATCCCGAAGGTGCTGCACGACCTGATGGTGTACGCCCGGCCCGGCCCGCAGGGCCTGTCGACGACGTTCGTCTACGACACGGGGCTGCTGACCGAACCGGTGGTGGCCGGGCTCGCCGACGGGTACGAGCGCGTGCTGCGCACCGTGGTCGACGAGCCCGACATCCGCCTGTCGGAGCTGGTCAAGCGGGCCTGACGGTCACGCCTTGGCTTTGGCGGCGGCCCGGCGCTGCTCGATGGTCCGGGCCATGGCGTCCAGCGTCGGCGCGTCGAAGATCAGCCGCATCGACAGCCGCACCCCGAACGACGCCCGCACCTGGGCGACGAGCTGCACCGCGGTCAGCGACGTGCCGCCGATGGCGAAGAAGTCGTCGTCGGGCTTGATCCGCTCGATGCCCAGCAGCGAGGTCCAGATCGGCGCGAGAGCGGCCGCCACCTCCGGCTCCGCCGCGCTTCCTGCACCCGTGGCGCTGCCGGTCGGCGGTGTTCCGGTATGGGCCGTGCCGCCCGTGGTCGCGCCGTTCCCGGCCGTGGACGGCGCCGCCGCAGGGAGGACCTGGACGGTCACCGGCGGATCGGGGTCGATCCAGTGGCGGGTCCGCTCGTAGGGGTAGCCGGGCAGCGGCACCCGCCGGCCGGCGCCGTCGAACGTCAGCGGCACCCCGTGCACCCACAGGGCGGCCGCCGCGGCGTAGCAGGTGAGCAGGTCGTCGGCGGGGTCGGCGGGCAGGCTGTGCAGCGGGGCGGGGCCGTCCTTGGGCGCCTGCATCTGGGCGAGACCGGCAAGCCGGCGACCCGGCCCGCACTCCAGGAACACGGTCGCGCCACCGGCCAGCGCCGTCGCGACACCGGGTCCGAACCGGACGGGTTCGTGCAGCAGGCCGGCCCAGTACGCCGGGTCGCGGGTCTGGTCGGCGGTGATCGGTAGCCCGGTGCGGCAGGACAGGTAGGGGCTGCTCGGGGCGGCCGGGCGGGCGGCCGCCACCGCGGCGGTCAGCTCGGCGAGCATCGCTTCGGTGACGGCCGGCGGGAACGCGTGCACGGTGCGCAGCCGCCGGGTCGCGATCTTGCGGCCGGAGGGTTCGGTGAGCCGCTCCAGCAGTTCGGCCGGGCCGGTGACGACGCAGGTAGCGGGGCCGTCGACGGCGACGATCGACGCCTGCGGCGGCAGCAGCGCGGCGAGCCTGTCCGGGGCGGCCGAAACGGTGAACGCGGTCCCGGCGGCTTCGCGTGCGAGCCGCCCGTGCAGGGCGACCAGGCGCAGCGCGTCGGCCAGGTCGAAGACCCCGGCCAGTGTCGCGGCGACGTACTCGCCGACGCCGTGGCCGAGCATCGTGGCCGGTCGCAGGCCCCACGACTGCCACAGCCGCGCGGTGGCGTAGCCGGCGGTGAACGCGGCGAGCAGTGGGTCTGCCAGCAGCTCCCGGGCGTCGCGCCCGGCCGCCGTGGCGCACCCGTCGACGGCGGCGGCGAACTTCGGTTCGGCGTCGTACAGGCCGAGGCCGACCGGTCCGGGTGCCTGGTCACCGAACAGCAGGACCACACGCGGGTTGGCCACGGCGATGCCGGACAGGCGGCGCTGCGGGTCGCGGAGCGCGACTACCGCGTCGGGCCCGTCGGTGGCGACGACGGCGGCGCGGTAGGGATGCTCGGCCCGGCCCGCCCGGAGGGTGAACGCGACGTCGGCCAGGTCCGGGTCACCGGCTGCGGCCAGGTGGTCGGCAAGCCGCGCCACGGCGGCGTCACGGGCCGCCGCCGACCGCGCCGAGACGATGAGCGCCTGCGGCCTGCCCGGTTCAAGGACGGCCGGAGTGGCAGGGGCGGCGCTGCTGCCGGCCGCCGCGTGCGGTGACGACCGCTCCGGGGCCGGTGGCGCTCCGGACGGCGCGGACGCGGCCTGCCCGGTTGCGGCGGGCCGCGGTGCGCGGACAGGGCCCTGCTGGAGCACGACGTGGGCGTTGGTGCCGCCGATGCCGAAGGAACTGACCGCGGCTCGGCGCGGTGTCGGGCCCGTCTCCCAGGTGGCCAGGGCCGCGTTGACGTAGAACGGGCTCTCGTGCAGGTGCAGGGCCGGGTTGGCCGCGGTGTAGCCGAGGCTGGCCGGGATCCGGCCGTGGTGCAGGGCGAGCGCGGTCTTGATGAGACCGACGACGCCCGCGCCCTGGCTGAGGTGGCCGATGTTCGACTTGACCGAGCCCAGGGCGCACCACTGCCGGTCGGCGCGGCCGCGGCCGTACACGGAGGTCAGGGCTTCGACCTCGATGGCGTCGCCGAGGGCGCTGCCGGTCGCCGACGCCTCGACGTAGGTGACGGTGCGCGGGTCGACGCCCGCGGTGGCCAGGGCGTTGGCGACGGCGGCGGCCTGCCCGGCGACCCCGGACGCGGTGAAGCCGACCTTGGCCGCGCCGTCGTTGTTGACCGCGTTGCCGAGCACCACGGCGTACACCTGGTCGCCGTCGTCGACCGCGTCGGCGAGCCGTTTGAGCAGCACGACTCCCCCGCCGCTGCCGGCCACGACCCCGGAGCCGGCCGCGTCGAACGGGCGGCAGTGCCCGTCGGCGGAGTCGGCCGCGCCCTCGCGGTGCAGGTAGCCCCGGTCGCCGGGCAGCTCGATGCTGACGCCGCCCGCCAGCGCCATGTCGCACTCGCCCGCGCGCAGTGCCTCGGCGGCCATGTGCACGGCGACCAGCGAGGTGGAGCAGGCCGTGTAGACGCCGACGCTGGGCCCGCGCAGGTTCAGGTGGTACGAGGCGAGGGTGGTGAACGTGTCGGCGTGGTTGCCGTTGCCGATCGTGGTGTGGTCGGTAACCGCCATGATCGCCCGGTTGGCGTGGATGTGCTGCCAGCGGTAGGTCTCCATGCCCCGTCCGCCGTAGACGCCGATGTCGCCGGGGAAGCGGGCCGGGTCCCAGCCCGCGTGTTCCAGGGCGCTGTGGCACAGCTCCAGGAACAGCCGGTGCTGCGGGTCGGCGAGCGCCGCCTCGCGCGGGGTCAGGCCGAACAGGCCCGCGTCGAAGTCCTCGACGTCGTCGAGCAGGTAGCCGACCGGCACGAAGTCGGGGTCGTCGAGCTGTTCGGCCGGGACCCCGGCGCGCAGCAGGCGCTCGCGGCTCAGCTCGGTACGCGCGGACCTCCCGGCGACCAGGTTGTCCCAGAAGCGGGCCAGGTCGGGCGCGCCCGGCACCCGGCAGGCCATGCCGATCACCGCGATGGGCTCAGCTCCATCGGTCTGGTCGTCGGTCAGGTCGTCGGTCACCGGTGATCTCCTTCGGTCGCGGCGCGGTGCCGGGTCCGCGCACGCCGGGCCGCGCCCCGGCGCAACGCCAGTTCCACCGCGTCGTCGGGGTCGCCCGCGGTCGCGACACCGTCGAGGAAGGACGCCAGCGCCCGTACGGTCGGGTGGCGGAACAGGTCGACGACGCGCAGGTCCCGGCCGAGCATCCGGTTGAGCCGCTGCTGCACGGTGACCGCGGCCAGCGAGCCGCCGCCGGAGTCGAAGAAGTTGTCGGTCACCCCGACGGCTTCGCGGCCCAGGACCTCGCACCACACGGCGGCGACGGCGTGCTCGGTCGGCGTGATGGGCGGTGCGCCTGCGGTGTTCTCCGGTCGCTGCGGTCGTGCCGTGGCCCGAGGGGAGGCGACGGCGGTGACACCGCGCGACGGGGCCAGCTCGCCGCCGGTGAGGTCGCCCGCCGCGACACCACGGGTGATCACCTGCCGGAGCGAGTCCAGCAGCAGGTCCATCCGGGACACGTCGTAGAGGTCGCTGTTGTGGACGATCTCCAGCCGCATCCGGCCGTCGCGTTCCACGCCGTACAGCGTCAGGTCGAACGCCGAGCCCGGCGCGGGCACCGGCACCGGCTCGCTGACCAGGCCCTTCAGGTCCAGCCGTGGGGCGGCGAAGTTGAACACGTTGAACAGCACCTGGACCAGCGGGCTGCGGACCGTCTGACCGCCCAGCCCGAACGCCTGCACCAGGCGTTCCAGGGGCGCTTCGGGGTGCGCCAGCGCGGCGATCAGCTCGTCGCGGGCCGCGCGCACGTGCTCGGCGAAACCGACCGCGGCGTCGGCGCGCAGCCGCAGCGGGGTGATGTCGACGAAGAAGCCGACCATCGGTTCGAAGTCGGGGTGGCGGCGGTCCACCGCCGGGGTGCCGATCACGAGTTCGTCCTGCCCGGCCCAGCTCGCCAGGACCAGCCCGAACGCGGCCAGCAGCACCGCCGACGGGGTCGCGCCGTGCTCGCGGGCGAAACGGTGCAGGTCGGCGGTGGTGTCAATGTCGAGCCAGGCGCCGCAGTAGCCGGCGGGGTAGGTCTGCTCGGCGGGCCGGGGCCGGTCGCCGGGCACCTCGAGCACGGTCGGCGCACCGTCCAGGTGGGACGTCCACCAGCCGAGGTCGGTGTCGGCGCGCTGCTCGCGCCGCTCGGCCCGCCAGGCCACGTAGTCACCGTAGGTGGCGGGCAGCGGCGGCAGGGCCGCGCCGGCGTACGCGGCGGCGAGGTCGTCGTAGAGCATGGCCTGTGACCAGCCGTCGAACACGGCGTGGTGGGCGGTGACCGCCCACACGTGCTCGTCCTCGCCGAGCCGGAACAGCCGGTGCCGCCACAGCGCGTCGGTGGCCAGCCGGAACCGCCCACCCGCCTCCGCGGCCAGCTGCGCGGCGAGCTCGCCTTCCCGTTCGGCCGGGGACAGCGCGCTCAGGTCCGTGACCGGCAGCGGCACCGGTCCCACCGGATCGAGCACCGCGTACGGCACCCCGTCCGCGTCCGGGATGCGCCAGCGCAGCACCTCGTGGCGCTCGGCGACGGCGGTCAGCGCGGCGCGCAGCGCCTGCTCGTCGAGGGGTCCGCGCAGCCGTTCGGCGAGCACGATGTTGTAGGCGGCGGCGGCTTCGGGCGAGTAGCGCTCCAGGAACCACAGTCGCTGCTGGGCGGGCGACAGCGCGGGCGGGCGGCCGCGTACCGGCGGCTCGTCGCCGAGCACGGCCGCGGCCGACGCGCGGGCCGCGATCGCCCGCAGGGTGCGGCCCTGCAGCACGTCCTCGATCGCCACGTCGCGGCGCAGGCGCGGGCGCAGGGCGGCGACCAGGCGCATCGCGGTGATGGAATGCCCGCCGGTGTCGAAGAAGTCGTCGTCGCGGCCGACCCGGGCCAGCCCCAGCAGCTGGGCCCAGACGGCGGCGACCTCGGCCTCCGCCGGTGTGGCCGGCGCGGCGAACGGCGTCCCGCCCACGGAGCCGGTCTCCGCGACGAGCCGGTCCAGGTCGACCTTGCCGCTGGACAGCAACGGCAGGTGCGGCACCACGCTGATCCTGGTGGGGACCATCGCGGGCCCGAGCCGGGCCGCGACGTGCTCGTGCAGCGCCTGTGCGGTCGCGGCACCGGTCGTGAACGCGACCAGCTGCTTGCCACCCGGGCTGTCGACCGCCGCGACCGCGGCGTGCCCGACCTCGGGGTGGCTGCGCAGCACCGCCTCGACCTCGCCGATCTCGACGCGCTGACCCCGGATCTTCACCTGCCGGTCGACGCGCCCGAGGAAGTGCAGCAGCCCGTCGGGTTGGCGGACCACCAGGTCACCGGTGCGGTACAGCCGCTCGCCCGGCACCTCGGAGAACGGGTCGGGCACGAACCGCTCCTCTGTCAGCTCCGGCGCGCCCAGGTAACCCAGGGCCAGCCCGGCTCCCCCGGCCAGCAGCTCGCCGGGTACGCCGTCGGCGACCGGGCGCAGGTGCTCGTCGACGACGTGCACCCGGTGGTTGGCGGCCGGGCGGCCGATCGGCAGCGGCCGGTCCCGGTCACCGCTCGCCTCGAACCAGGTGACCAGCACCGTCGTCTCGGTGGGACCGAACAGGTTGAGGAACCGGCGACCCCCGGACGTCCAACGTGCCACCTGCTCCGGCCCCGGCGCCTCGCTGCCGGTCAGCACCACCCGCAGCTCGGGCAGGCCGGACGGGTCCAGCACGGGCAGCAGCGCCGGGGGCACGAAGGCGACCGTGACCCGGTGCCCGGCACAGAACCCCTGCAAGCGGGTCGGGTCGGCCCGGTCGGCGGTCCCGACGAGCGCGACCGTGCCACCAGCCGCGAGCGGGGCCAGGATGTCGATGACGGAAGCGTCGAATCCGATCGACGCGAAACCCAGCGAGACGCTGTCGCGGGTGAGCCCGGCGATCACGGCGAGGCTGGTCACGAACTCGGTCAGCGCCCGGTGCGGGATCATCACGCCCTTCGGCCGACCCGTCGACCCCGACGTGAACATCACGTAGGCGAGGTCGTCGCCACCTGCCGGAGCCGCCTGGACCGAGGCTCCCGTCGGCGCATCCGGACCAGGCGTCTGCGGGAGCGGTAGCAGGTGGAGGTCGGTGCCGTCGAGCGCCCGTGCGCCGACCGTATCGCAGACGACGGTTCGCAGGCCTGCCTCGCGGGCGATGTCGCGCAGCCGTGCGGGTGGCAGGGCGGGGTCCAGCGGCACGTAGGCCGCGCCCGAGGCCAGCACCCCGAGCAGCCCGGCGACCAGCATCGGCTGCCGGTCGGCGCAGACGCCGACCAGCGGCTGCGGGCCGTTCGCGCGCAGCGCGGCGGCCAGCTCGTCGGCGGCCGTGCACAGCTGCCGGTAGGTGAGCACGGTGTCCCACTGCCGGACCGCGATCGCGTCGGGAGCCGCCGCGGCCTGGTCGGCGACGAGGTCGGCATAGGCGCGGTCGGGGAACGGCAGGGTCTCACCCGATGTCATCGACATGGTCAGCTCCTCGTCGGTGCGGTCGCGGGGTCGCGGATCGCCATCCGCAGCTCGCTGAAGTAGCGCCGACCGGCCCCGTCCGGCACCCACGCCTGCTCGGGGCCCGGCAGCATCTCGGACACCGTCAGCGGCACCCCGGGGCCGCCGGTGCGCGCCGAGGCCCGGACCATCGCCACGAACGCGGCGACGTACGCCGGGCTGGTGAAGTCGACGTAGACCGGTTTGACCTCGGTGCCGACCCGGACGAACACCTGCTCGGGCAGCCCGAGCTCGTCGCGCCAGCGGCGTACGGCTAGGTAGCGGGCGGCCTCGTCGGGCAGGTCGGCGGCGCGGGCGCAGTCGGCGACGGTGGTGCGCCAGGTCTGCCGGTGCACGACCAGCCGGCCGATGCTCACCCGCGGGGTGTGCGCCCCGTCGGCGACCACCTTGAACGCGTTGACCGCCCGCGACGACAGGAACGGGCCGAACAGTTCCAGCAGCGGCCAGGACCGGCCGTCCGGGGCGTGCCCGGTCAGCTCACCGTCCACGAGCGACACCGTCACCGCGGCCAGCGGCAGCACCTGCGCCGGATCCGGCACTGGCGCGGGGGTGTACGCCAGCCGCACGTCGCCCGGCCCGTCGAGGGTGAACGCGATCCGGGCGGTGAACTCGGGGAAGTCCACCGGGTAGAGCAGCAGGGTCCGGTCGCCCAGGTCGCGGTGCAGCGCGGCGCGCAGCGCGCCCGGGTCGGGGTGGAAGCGGGTGAGGGTGCCGCTGTCGCAGGTGAGCCAGGAGACGTGCAGCTCGCCGAGCACCGCCGTGAACTCGCCGTCGGCCAGGGCCTGCGCGCTCGGCGCGCACAGGTGCAGGTCGGGGCTGTGCAGGCGGGCCGCGGTCCAGCCGGGCTCGGTCGCGCCGAACAGCCGGGCGACCCCGGCGCGGACCTCGGCAGGGTCGAGGGTGATCGGGCCGTCGGCCGGGCCGGTCAGGCCGAGCAGCCGCGACCAGCGGGTGGTGAAGTCGGCGAGCACGTCGGCGACCGGCCCCTGCCCGAACAGGACCCCGAGGGCGGCGTCGAACAGGTCGCCCAGCACCACGGGTCCGTCGGCGGCGGCGTCGTCGTACAGCTCGCGCAGCGCTTCGGTGAACGCTCCGGCCATCGCGGCCGTCAGCCAGCGGGCGGCCTCCAGCAGCGGCACGAGGGTGTCGGCGAGGACGGTCAGCAGCGGCTCGCCGAAGGCGACGTCCAGGTCGCGCAGGGTCTCCTCGTAGGCCAGGCCACGCCCGGCGTAGGTGGCGCCGGGGCGGTGCAGCACGTCTCCCCCGGTCACCGCGGTGAACTCGTCCTGCAACCGCAGCAGGGCGGCCCGGACCGCGTCGGCGTCGCCGGCCGCGGCAGCGAGCACGTCGCGGGCGGCGAGCAGTCGGGCCAGCCCGGCGAGCGCCTCCTCCCGCAGCGCCGGTTCGGCGACGGCGGACAGGCGGCGCTCCAGTTCGGACTCGGCGAGCACGGTCAGCGGCAGTTCGACACCCCAGCGCAGCAGGTCCTGTTCGGCGAGCTGGGTCAGCGCGAGGAGCGCGTCCGAGGTGGTGCGCAGGCCAGTACGCGGCTCGGCCAGCGCCAGCGCGGCCACTTCGTGGGCGCTGCGCACGCCGTCGCACGCGTCCAGCAGGACCGCGTGCGCCGGGGACAGCCGCCGCGCGGGCAGGCCCGCCTGCAGCAGGTCGTCGCCGCGCAGCGCGAGCTGGGGCTGCCGGGTCACGGGCAGCCAGGGCCGGAACCTCGGGTCGGCGGCGAGCCGGTCGGCGTACGCGGACAGGACCCGGCGTTCCAGGTCGACGACGCGGGCCCGGACGAGATCGGGACCGGCTTCGACACGGGCGGTGTAGTCGTCGGCGGTCAGCGACGCCCAGCAGACGGGCCCGAAGAAGCCGATGGTGTCGTTCTTGGCGCAGTAGCGCTGCCAGTAGCGGGTCACCAGGATCTCGCGCGGGCGGTGGCGCGCGTTGCGGTTCGCCTCCGGGCCCGCGCGCAGCAGCCCGTCGAGGGCCTCGACGGCGTTCAGGCTCTGCCAGGTCACCGCCTCGCGGAACAGCGGATCGGCGGCGATGCCGTGCAGGCGGGCGGTCATCCGCCGGGTCGCGGCCGTGAACGCCTCGTCGAACGGGACGCGGTCGGCTCCGGTGGCGAGATACGCGTCGGCCTCCTTGGCGCACTCGGGCGCGGCGAGCAGGTCGAGGCCGGTCGCGGGGAACCCGGGCGCGCGCAGCACGGCCGAGCGCCACGCGTGCCATCCGGTGTCACCGAGCGGCACGAGCCCGTCCGGCTCGGTGGTGCCGGTGTTCCGCCATCCGAGCTTGTCGGTCTCACGCATGCCCGGCCGCCACGGGTTCGATCCAGTGCCGCCGCCGCTGGAACGCTCGGCCCGGCTGCCAGGGCCGCGGCGGGCCGGAGCTGTCCGGGGCCTGGCCGACAAGCACGTGGGCGTTGGTGCCGCCCAGCCCGAACGAGCTGACCCCGGCACGCCGCGGGCCCGGCCAGTCGCGCACTTCGGCACTGACGGTGAACGGCGTGGCCGCCAGGTCCACATCGGGATGCGGGCGCCGGAAGTGCAGGGTCGGCGGGATCTTCCCGTCGCGTACGGCGAGCACCGTCTTGATCAGGCCGAGCACTCCGGCGGCGGCGTCGAGGTTGCCGGTGTTGGGCTTCATCGAGCCGAGCACGCACTGCCCCGGCCGCGCGCCGGACGCCCGGAACGCGCGGGTCAGCGCCTCGATCTCGATCGCGTCGCCGACCGGGGTGCCGCTGCCGTGGCCCTCCACGAAGCCGACGCCGCCCGCGTCCCAGTCGGCGGCGGCCAGCGCCTCGGCGACCACAGCGGCCTGACCGGCCACGCCCGGCACGCTGAAGCCGGCGCGGGCCGCGCCGTCGTTGTTGACCGCCCAGCCGGCCAGCACGCCGTGCACGTGGTCGCCGTCGGCGAGCGCGTCGGCGAGGCGTTTGAGCACCACCGCGCCGCCGCCGTTGCCGAAGACCTGGCCGGTGGCGTCCGCGTCGTACGGCCGGCACACCCCGTCGGCGGCCCACGTGCCGCCGGGCCGGTGGCGGTAGCCGAGCTGCCCGGTCGACACGACCGCCGACCCGCCCGCGATCGCGACGTCGCACCGGAAGTCGAGCAGGCTCTGCGCCGCCTGGCACACCGCGACCAGCGACGACGAGCAGGCCGTCTGCACGGCCACGGCCGGCCCGGTCAGGCCCAGCGCGTACGCGACCCGGGTCGGCAGATAGTCGCTCGTGCCGCCGGCGAGCGCGTCGTCCCAGTCGTCGGGCAGCGGCCCGGCCGGTTTCACGGCCGGGTTGCCGAGCAGGTGGTGGCGCAGGTAGCGGTTCACGCCGCAGCCCGCGAACACGCCGATCTGCGCCTGCCGACGTGCGGGGTCGAGCCCGGCGTCCTCCAGCGCGTGCCAGGCCGTCTCCAGGAAGATCCGATGCTGCGGGTCCAGCAGCGCGGCCTCGGTGTCGGAGTAGCCGAACAGCCCCGCGTCGAAGTCCTCCAGCGCGTCCAGCCGCCCGAACGCGGGCACGTACGTGCCGTCGGTGGGCAGGCCCGCGGCGTCGAATTCGGCCGGGGTGGACCGGCGAACCGCGTCCACCCCGTCCAGCAGGTTGCGCCACAAGGTCGGCACATCCGGCGCACCTGGCACCCGGCAGGCCATGCCCACGACGGCGATCAGGTCGTCGTCGCTCATGACGGCGTGTCCACCCGTTCAACCGAACCCTGCCGGGCGGCGCGGCGGCGGCGCATGCGCTCGGCGATGTGCCCGGGGTCGGCCACCGGCTGTGCGTCGAGATCGGACCAGGCGTCCACGGCGGCCGGCCTGGCCTGAGCACCCACAGCGTCGGCAGCCTGGCCCGCCGCTGCCGGGTGGCCCCCAGGTCGGGCGGCCGCCGGCCCGGCCTCGGGGCGTGCGGCGCGCAGGTGGGCGGCGAGGCCGGCGACGGTCGGGAACTCCAGGAGCCGGAGCATCGAGATCCGCTCGCCGAGCACTTCCCGCAGCCGCTCCTGGACCAGCGCCAGCAGCAGCGAGTGCCCGCCCAGGTCGAAGAACGCGGTGTGCCGGTCCACCTCGGCCACGCCGAGGGCGTCGCACCAGGCCGCCGCGATCACCTTTTCCAGCTCGTCGGGCGCGACGGCGGTGCCGCCGGTCCGTTGTGTGGGCAGGGCCGGACCAGGCTCCGGCAGTGCGCGGACGTCGAGCTTGCCGGTGTCGCCCATCGGCAGCGCGTCCAGGATGACGACGGCACGCGGCACCATGTAGTCGGGCAGCAGGTCGGCCAGCGCCGCCCGCAACGCGTTCGGATCCACGGACGCGGCGGCGGCGGGAACGGCGTACGCGATGATCTCCTTGCCGTGCCTGCCGTCGCGGGCGACGACGGCGGCCTGTCCGACGCCGGGCAGGGCCGCGAGCCGCGACTCGACCTCGCCCAGCTCGACCCGGTAACCGCGGATCTTGACGAGCCGGTCGGCGCGGCCGAGGAAGATCAGCCGCCCGTCCGGCAGCCGCCGCGCGACGTCGCCGGTCCAGTACGCGCGGGTGCCGCGATACTCCCGGAACCGGCTCGCGGTCAGCTCCGGCCGCCCGTGGTAGCCGAGCGCCACGTGCGGGCAGCGGACCACGACCTCGCCGGTCAGGCAGGCCGGCCGCCCGGCGGCGTCCACGAGCACCACGTCGATGCCGTCGAGCGGGTGCCCGATCGGCACCACCGCGTGATCGAGCTGGGTGTCCGGGCCGAGGTGGTGCTGCGCCGCGAAGCTGATCTCCGTGGTGCCGTACCCGTTGACGAACACCGCACCGGGGGCGAAGTGGCGGCGGCACAGCTCCACGTCGTGCCGGGTGACCTCCTCGCCGCCGAGCAGCACCGCGCGCACGCTCGGCAGCCGCCCGCCCTCGCCGAGCCCGGCCAGCAGGTAGCGGTACACGGTCGGGGTGGAGTGGTAGACGGTCACGCCGTGCCGGTCGATGGTCCGCGCGAGGTGGCCGAGGCCGTGCGCGCGGATGTCGGACGGCACCGCGGCGGCTCCGGACAGGATCGCGCCGAACAGGTCGGTGACCGCCATGTCGTACCCGAACGAGGTCAGCACACTGGTCCGGTCCGCCGGGGTGATCGCGAAGTTGCGGATGTGGTTGGCCACCCCGAACAGCACGTTGCGATGGCTCTGCACCACGGCCTTGGGCGCGCCGGTCGAGCCGGAGGTGTAGAGCAGGTAGGCCGGATCGTCCGGCATGGCCGGCCCGGCGAGGGCCGCCACCAGCTCGTCGAGGTTCCCGGACGGTGTGTGCGCGCCGATGTGGACCATCGTGAGATCCGGTCGGCCCGCCTCGGCGGCGATACGCCGGGCCAGGTCGGCGTGCGTGGCGTCGACCAGCAGCACGTCGGCGTCGCTGTCGGCGAGGATGTGCGCCAGCCGCCCGGTGGGGAAGCTCGGCTCCAGCGGCACGTACGCTCGGCCGCCCGCCAGCGCGGCGAGCAGCCCCACCACCGTGGTCGCGCCGTGCCGGCACAGCAGCGCCGCCCGTCCGCCGGGGGTGTCACCGATCGCGGCCCGCACCGCCGCCGCGGTGGCCGCCACCGCCGACCCGAGTTGCCGGTAGGTCAGCTCCCCGTCGTCGGCGAGCACCGCGAACCGGTCGGGATGCCTGGCCACCTGCGCGGCGAACGCGGTGCTGATCGTGTCCGCGCCGGGCTCCCACCCGGTCGGCTCCCGGCGCGGCCCACCGTGCAGCACGGCCAGGTCACCGGGACGGCCGCGCTCGTATGCCGAGTCCGGCAGCAGGTCCGCAGTGGACCGGCCGGGTTCGGCAGCCATGACCGACAGCAGCGTCGCCAAGTCTGCGGCGAACGCCGCGGCCAGCTCGTCCGGGCAGCCGCGCACGACCAGCGCGCCGTCCGCGCCGGGCAGCACCGCCAGGTCGGTGAGCTGCCCGCCGGTATCGGCCGACGACGCCTGGTCCGGCAAGCCGCGGTCCGGGGCCGCCCACCGGGTGACCAGGTCGTGGACCGAGCCGTCGGCGGTCAGGTCGAAGTGGGCGACGCCGTCGGGGCAGCGCACCGACTGCGCCGCGCGGCCGGTGTAGCGGCGGGCCAGCAGCGCGACGGCAGCGTGGGCGGCCCGGTCGGCGGTGACACCGCAGGCTCTGGCCAGCTCGTCCACCGCCGCCGGGGGCAGGACGATCGCCATCAGCGGCCGCCCAGGACCGCCGCCGCGATCTCCTCCACCGTGGACACCTCGGCGTCCGGCTCGGACACCGCGTAGTCGTCGTCGCGGTAGCTGCCCGAGCCGTGCACCACGATCTCCCGGCCGGCGGGCACGAGTCCCCGGTCGATCGCGTTGAGCACGCCGGTCAGCGCCATGACGATCGACCATTCGCGCAGGTCGGCCGGGTCGGCGGGCAGCTCGCAGGGGGTGTTGCGCAGCCAGTCGCGCAGCTGCGGGTAGCGGGCGACGCACTCGTGCCGCGACACCGTGATGCCGTCGCCGCCGTACCGCTTGATGAGGTCGTTCATGGCGGGCGAGGTGACCGGCTGGTGCGTGTAGAAGGTCGGGTCGAGCACCTCGGCGAGGTTGTCGGCCACGGCCGGGAAGTGCGGGTCCGCGTCCTGCGACCAGAGGCCGGTCGCGGCGTCCATCCGGTAGGCGGGCAGCCCGTCCCGGGAGAACGAGCCGGTGCGCAGGTTGAGCACCATGTCCGGGGTGCCCAGGTGCTGCACCAGCAGGAAGCCGGGCCGGGGCGAGCCGTCGGCGCGGCCGGAGTCCTCCAGCACGTCCCGGCCGAGGTTGTAGCCGAGCAGGCCGAACGCGCTGGACACGGCATGGGCGTGCCAGCGCGGCGCGGCGGCGATCGCCGGGGCGGCGTCCAGTTCGAACGCGGCGCGGGCGGCGTCGGCGACGAGGTAGTTCGGCAGGGCCAGGGAGAACCACAGCGTGGTGCCGTGCTTGTCGTACGCCTCCTGCGCGTACGCGTCGACGAAGGCCCGGCCGAGCGCCTTGACCCCCTCGGGCTCCGCGCCGCCGAAACGCAGCAGCGGGTTGGCGGCCCGCAGCGCGGGGTCTGCCGACAGCGCGTCGCGGCGGAACTTGTGCCGGGTCGAGGCCGGGGCCAGCACGACGACGCGCAGCTGCTCGGGGGTGACCAGCTTCGCGGCGATGGCGCGGCTGACCGCGTCGCGCAGCGCGATGCCCTTGTTGGCCGACGTCGGGGTGAAGACGCAGATCGACTCGCCGGTGCGCCGTATGTGCTCCACAGCGCGGGCGACGATGAGCATGGACGGGAACGTCTTGGTGGTGTGCGTGCCGGGGTTGCCGGTCAGGTCCATGAACTGCACGCCGTGGCCGCCGTGCGCGCCCAGCTCGCGCCAGGTGGCGTTGGCGGCGGCGAAGAACTGCCGCACGTCGTCGGACAGGTCCGGCAGGTCGAACCCGGGCGCGAAGCCCGCCGTGCCGGCCGGGCCACCGGGGCCCGCGCCCAGCCGGGCTACGGCGGCGGCGATGACCTGGTAGTAGTCGACGATGAGGTTGCGGGTCACCGGGGCGGTCGCTGTCGTGAGCACCCTTGCTCCTTTTGGGTCGGCGTGGGGTTCGGTTCAGATGAGGGCCGGGCTGGGGCTCGTGGCCCGCAGCCGGCGGCGCAGCACGCGGAACAGGTCCTGCACCGCGTCGTAGTCGGTGGCGTCCCAGCCGTGCGCCAGCTCGGGCAGGTGGGGCTCCAGCGCGACCACCGCGGCGGGCAGGTGCCGGACCCGGCCGCCGCCGAGTTCGATGCCGTCGCGGCGACCGGCGCGCACGTTCCACTCGATCGCCTCCGCCGGGCTCAGGCCCGGCAGGTTGAGCGCGAGCCCGCCGCCGGTCAGCCGCACCGGGTAACCGCCGGGCAGGCCGAGCGGCCCCGGCAGGCTGGTGTGCACCTCCGCGCCGGACAGCAGGTCGACGAGCAGGCGCGCGCCCGCGTGCCCGGCGATCGCGTTGAGCTGCGGCCGCGGCAACGCCCGGTCGGGCGCGAGCAGGGCCGTCACCCCGGGCACCGGCCGGCCGTCGCGCCAGGCAAGCACGTCGTCGCCCGGGTCGTCGGGGGCGTCGAGGTGCGCGTGGTGGCCGAGCACGGCCAGCCGCCGCTGGTCGGGCAGGCCCAGCGCGGCCTGCAGGCAGGCAGCCAGGGTGGCGACGTTGCCGACGCCGCAGAGCACCGGCAGGCCCATGGCGGCCAGCAGCGGATTGACCGCGTCGGGGAAGCAGGCGTTGATCAGCGCGGTGTGCGGGCTCGCCGTGGTGATCGCGCGGGCCAGCCGCACCACGACGGTGGCCTGCAATGGCAGTGTCACCCCGAACCCAGCCCGCCCGACCAGCCGCGTCCACGGCGAGGGCCGCTCCACCTTCTCGTACGGCGACTGCGCGGACGCGCAGCACACCAGGTACGTCGGCTGGAGCCGGGCCAGGGTGGCGGCCTCGTCGCCGAGCCGCTCCCCGGTGAAGCTGATCGCGGTGCCCGCCACGGCGGCGCGGGCCCGGCAGTGGCGGGCGATGGCCGACACCGCGTCGGGGTTGCGGGCGAGCACCGTAACCTCGATCGGGGCCGCGTTCAGCGCGCCGTGCGGCGGCGCGAGCACGGCCAGCGACTCGCAGATCGAGGTCGCCAGCGAGCCGCTGCCGACGATGGCGATGTGGTGCCGGTTCGTCATGGCTCAGACGGCGGGATCGCTGTGCACGGCGGCGATGCGGTTGGCCTCGTCGACGAAGACGACCTTCGGCTTGCTGTCGCGCGCCTCGTCGTCGCTCATCATCGCGTACGCCGCGATGATGACCAGGTCACCGGGGTGGATCAGGTGCGCGGCCGCGCCGTTGACGCAGACCACGCCGCTGCCCCGCTCGCCCTCGATGACGTAGGTCTCGAGCCTGGCCCCGTTGGTGACGTCGAGGACGTGGATCAGTTCACCGGGCAGCAGGTCGGCGGCGTCCATCAGGTCGGGGTCGAGGGTGAGCGAGCCGACGTAGTGCAGCTCCGCCTGGGTGACCGTGGCCCGGTGGACTTTGGACTTGAGCATGGTGCGGTACATATTCCGCGCAGCCTCCGATGACAGGACATGTCCGAGTGGGTGTTCGACGGCGAGGGCGGGGCCTTCGCGGAAGCCATTCTCACATGGAAATACTCGAACAGATAGTTGCTGTCACAGATATGCCACAGCCCGCTCTATCGCACCGCCGCACCCGCCTTTTCCAGGTATTTCTCGCGCAACAACCGCTTGTCGATCTTGCCGAGCGCGGTCAGTGGAAGGCGATCCACGAAGTCCACCGTCTGCGGCGCCCACAGTGAATTGAGGCGCTCCACACACCATTGCCGCAATTCGTCGATGTCGGCCGAGACGTCCGGATGGAGCTGGACCACGGCGTGCACCGCCTCGCCCAGCCGCTCGTCCGGGACCCCGATCACCGCGGCCGCGCCGACCGCCGGATGGGCGTCGAGCACGTCCTCGACCGTGCGGGAGTACACGTTGGACGACGTCAGCCCGGTGACGATCATGTCCTTGGCCCGGTCGACGAGGTACAGGTACCCGTGCGCGTCCAGGTAGCCGACGTCGCCGGTGCACAGCCAGCCGTCGACCAGCGTCTGGGCGGTCAGCTCGGGCTGCCCCCAGTAGCCGGACGTCATCAGCCGCGCCGACGCCCACACCTGCCCCACCTCGCCCGCGGCGACCGGCCGGCCCACGTCGTCGCGGATCTCCACCCGGGACGGCGGCAGTGGCCTGCCGCACGAGGCCAGCCGCTCGGGGAACGCCGGATCGTGCTGCGCCGCCGGGTACGCGGCCAGCAGCGTCGCCTCGCTCATCCCGTACGCGACCAGCACGACCGGGCCGAACCGGTCCATCGCCTGGGCCAGCCGGGACGGGGCGATCGCGCTGCCCGCGCACGACAGCATGGTCAGGCTGCCGGTGTCGGTCGCGGCCAGGTCCGGGTGGTCGAGCACCTGGTACAGCATCGGCGGCGGCAGCGTCGCCACGGTGATCCGCTCCCGCTGCACGGTGGCGAGGAAGCGCCCGGCGTCGAAGCCGTCGTGCTGCACCAGCAGCCCACCGCTGAACAGCGTGATCAGCCCCGCGGCCTGCTGGCTGGAGTGCCAGAACCCGGCCACCGCGAGCTGCCGCAGCCGCGGCCCGCCCGCGTCGAGCTGCCGCTGCGCCGCGGCGAGCACATGGGCGAAGAAGTCGTGCCGGTGGTGCACCAGCTTCGGCAGGCCGGTCGTGCCGCCGGTCTGGAACAGCGACTGCGGCTCGGCGTCACCGGCCGGCGTCAGCGCGTCCGACAGCGTCCCGGCGACGTCAGGGCCGGCCCCGCCCGCGCCGATACACAGCGCCGGCAGGTGCGGGGCCTGGGCGGCCAGGCCCGCGCCGGGCTCGGCGTGGGTGCGGGCGTCGTAGACGAAACCGTCCACGTCGGCCAGCGCGAGATATCGCGCGCTCTGCGAGGGCGGGGCGTTCGGCGCGACCCACACCGAACGGCAACCGAGCAGGTGCAGCGCGAGCTGCGCGTACACGGCCTCGGGCTGGTTGCCCGCGAGCACCGCGATCGCCGAACCGGGCCGCACGCCGTGCCCGCGCAACGCCGCCGCCATGCCGAGCACGGCGGCGCGCAGCTGCGCGTACGTGATGCGCCGGTCGCCGTGCACGATCGCCTCGGCGTCGCCGTGCCCGGCGAACAGCTCCAGCCCGCGGCGGACGTAGTTGTCCTCAGCCGCCATGGCACGCGACGGTGAGCGTGTCGTGCCCGCGCAGGATCAGCGGCTTGGCCACGGTGCCCGGCTGCTGCGCCAGGGCCAGCTT
The DNA here is from genome assembly GCF_042663325.1 of Catellatospora aurea. Classification (NCBI taxonomy): domain Bacteria; kingdom Bacillati; phylum Actinomycetota; class Actinomycetes; order Micromonosporales; family Micromonosporaceae; genus Catellatospora; species Catellatospora aurea. The sequence goes on along the minus strand of NZ_JBHTAC010000015.1, from coordinate 116,493 downwards.
CGGGAACCGGTCGAACAGCGCCGGGAACGCGACCTGGCCCTCCAGGCGGCTCAGCGCCGCGCCGAGGCAGTAGTGCGGGCCGAAGCCGAAGCTCAGCGACCCGGGATCGGGCCGGGCCGGGTCGAACGCGTCCGGGTCGGTGAACCGCGCCGGGTCCCGGTTCGCCGCCCCGATCATGACGAGCACCGCCTGACCGGCCGGGCAGGGCACGCCCTCGATCTCGGCGTCCTCCGGCGCGTACCGCACCAGGATCTGCACCGGCGGCTCGAAACGCAGCATCTCGTCGACGTACGAGCCGACGTTGTGCGGGTTCAGCTCCGCGCGCAGGTGCGGGCGCTCCAGCAGCATGGTCAGGCCGTTGCCGAGCAGGTGGGTCGTCGTCACGAACCCGGCGTTGAACGTCGTGATCAGGTTCGCGACGAGCGCGTCGTCGCCGAGGTCCGTGGCGGCCAGCAGGCTGACCAGGTCGTCGCGGGGCTCGCTGCGGCGCTTGCCGACCAGGTCCGTGAAGTACGCCGACAGCTCCCTGGCCGCCGTGTCGGCGCGGACCATGTTGCGCCAGTTCGCGCCGTCGAGTTCGAGGATCGCCCCGATCGCCAGCACCCGCGGCCGGAACCAGGCCAGGTCCTCCTGCGGCACGCCCAGCAGCTCGGCCATCACGCTGCTCGGCAGCAGGTAGGCGAACTCGCCCATGAACTCGACCGGGCCGTCCGCGGCCAGCTGCGCCAGCCGGTCGAGCAGGCGCTCGGTCAGGTCCGTGACCGCGTGCTCCAGCGCGCCGACCCGGCGCGCCGTGAACGCCCGGCCGATGATCTGCCGTACGCCGTCGTGGGCGGGGCCGTCGGTGAAGAACATCGAGTCGCGCAGCACCCGCAGCGCCGGATGCCGCCGCCACTGCGGGGTGTGCAGGTCCAGGTAGGCCGCGTCGAGTTGCCGGAACCGCGGGTCCTTGAGCACCTGGGCGACCGCGTCGAAGCCGTGCACCGCCACGGCGAAGCCCTGCGCGCCGCCGTCCACGGGCACGGCGACGCCTTCGCGGTGCAGGCGCGCGTAGAGGGCCGGCGGATCCACACGTCCCTCTTCGGAGAGCAGTGCATTGAGATCCATGAGCACGTTCCTACCACACCGGCGAACCCGCCGGTATGCCGTCCTGCCTGGCCCGCAACGAATCCCAGCTCCGGCATGCGGACGGCGGAACGCTGCCGGAAACCGGACAGCGCGGCACCGGCGAACGCGGTCGGATGACCGGTCCGGGTCGCCGCGCGGCGGCCGCTCACCACCGCGAGTTGAACCGCACCTCGTGGCGGGTGGCGTCGGCCGCGGCGAAGGCGAGCAGGCGTTCGCCCTCCTCGGTCAGCTCCTGCACGTCCTTCGTCGGGATCTGGAACAGCGGCCGCACGACGAGCGTGGCAGCGCCCTTCTTCCTGGTGATCGCCCAGATCGCCTGGACGAACCCGTCGACCAGCACCGTGCCGGGCACGACCCCGGGCACCGCGAACACGTCCCGCCGGTCCCGGTCGTCCATGATCCGGAAGGTGTCGTCGAAGGCGTGCAGCATCGCGTCGAAGTCCGCGAGGTAACGGGCGGGCGCGGGGGTGTCCGGGTGCGGCAGCGGGGCGTCGGGCAGGTCGAGCAGCTCGGCGCCCTCCTCGTCCCGGTACGCCACCAGCCGGTCACCGAGGCGGTCGACGACCTCACCGAGCCCGCCGAGCCCCGACCAGGCCTGGATGTCGCGCACGGTCGCCGGGCCGAACGCGGCCAGATAACGCAGCACGAGGTCGTCCACGGTGGCCGGTGACCCGTCACCCGCGCCGAGCCAGTGCTCGGCGGTCGTGTACGCGGGCTGCCCGACCGCGCCCCACAGCCCGTGCGGCGGCACCGGCACCAGGGGCAGCACGGCTCGCGCCGCCGCCCCGAGCGCGGCCGGATCGGCGTCGGGCCGGCGCGCGGCGAGCGCCGCGCCCAGCTCCTTGACGGTGTACGGTCGCTGCTCGACCAGCTCTCGCGCTTCGGCGGCGATCTCGGCGAGGTCGGCACCGCGTAGGCGCTCCCGGGTCGCTGCGCTCAGATGCCGTTCCTGCACGCCCTGCAGCAGCGGCCGAAACGCACGGGCGTCACGGGCGCTGACCAGGTGCGGCGTGGCCTGCATCAGGCCCAGCCGCACGGCTGCCCGGGAGGTCAGCAGGTCGGACAGGTCGTCGACGCGGAAATCCCGCAGCCGCGTCCAGAGCCCGAGGTAGGGCGGGTTCGGTGACTGAGCGGGCAGGCCGACGAGGTGCTCGACCGCCTCCAGCGCGGTGAGCGGCGAGCGCTCCAGCAGCAGCTGCCGCGCGAGCAGGGCACGGTTCAGGTCGCGGCGGGTCAGCATGGGTGGATCATTTCACGCCGTGTCGCCCTACCCGCCCTGAGCACGGCCGCGGCTCAGCATCGGTGGCCCCATGGCGTGGTCGGGCACGCGCGCCGCGGTCACCGCATGATGGTCGGCGCGCCCGGTGAAGCCGTCGACGTCGGCGCGGCGTTCGGTCCGGATGGGATCGACGCGTTGGCTCTCACCGCGCCGCGCTCCGGATCGAGATGATTTGTTGTCGCTGGAACGACAACAAATCATCCAAGTCCACTCGTGGCGCTCGTTCGCAGCGAGGGCAGGGGCGGCGGTTGCGGTGTCGGTAGGGGGTGCCACCATGGGAACTCATGATCACATCACTGGACGGGCGGCGCTTCGTCGCCGAGACCGATGTCGCGGGTGGCGAGGTCGGCACCGAGACGGTGTTCGGCTACCACGAGCAGGACGGCATGGTCTGGGCCGAGTACTCCGGCGGTGCGATCCGGCGCGGCTTCCTCGTCGGCACCCGCGACGGCGACCGGCTGGACTTCCGGTACACGCAGCTCAACACGGACGGGCAGACCTCGACCGGGCATTGTGTGTCCGTGCTGACGCAGCTCGCCGACGGCAGGCTCCGGCTGGCCGAGACGTGGGAGTGGGAGTCGCGGCCCGGCTCCGGCACCAGCGCCGTCGTCGAACAGGACTGAGCACGAGGGTCAGGTCGTCGGCAGCACGTCGCCGAGCGCGGCGAGATCCGCCTCGGGGATCGCCAGCTCCAGCGAGCGCTCGCCGACCCGCACGGCCAGGATCCGGCATGACGGGTTGACGTCCCAGCCCTCCCGTACGGAGACCGGACGGTTGCCGTGCACCGTCAGCCCTGCGGGACCGAGCGCGATGCGCCGGGTGTTCATGCCCGGCGGGGTCCACCACCGGCCGTCGGCCGTGATGAGCAGGTCACCGTGCCGCCACTGGGTCTGCCCGGCACCGGTGTCCCTGATCCCGCACGGCACGCGCACGGGCCGGCCCGCGGCGAGCGCCGCCCGCCGCGCCTCGGCACGCCGAAGCTCTCGCCGCTCGCCCCAACCCAAGCCGATCAGCCCGCCGATCAGCCCTGCCACCAGGTCCAACACCCGCCACCCCCGCCCGTCGGGGGCAGACGATAGCCGACGTCCGTCACCCGAGCAGGGTCGCGGTGCCAGACATTCGCCCAGGTCAGCCTGCGTCCCCTGATCTTGCGGCACCCGGCCGAGGGCCGTGGCGGAGACGGTCCCCGCCACGGCCCGCGGACCTCGGTCAACCGACGCCGATAGCGACGGCCAGCTCGGCGGCCGACAGCGGGTACCGGGCCATTAGGTCGCCGACCGGGCCGGTGCCGGGCGCCTGCTCCGGGGCCGCCCATGTGCCGTCACAGCCGAGCAGGGCGGCGAGCGCGTCGGTCGGCTCCGGGTACGCGGCGAGCAACACCGCGACCGGCCCGGCCGGACCGCGCGACCCGACGACCGGGGACGCCGGGTCTACGGCCGCCGCCGACCAGGGTGGGGTCCACGAGTCGAGGGTCGGCAGGTCGCCCGGGAACACCCGGCCCGCCTCGCGGACCAGCAGGCCGACGTGGTCGCCGCCCTCCTTGCGCAGGGTCGTGATCAGCGTCGGCAGCCAGGGCAGCAGCACCGCGTCGGGCAGCCGCCCGAACGCCTGCGAGATCGCCTCGACCACGAACCCGGCCAGCGCCGGCACCGGTTCCAGGGCCTGCACGAACCCGCTCAGATACTGCGGGTACGCGGGCAGCACCAGCGGGTTGTCCAGCAGCGCGACGCAGCGTTCGCGCAGCTCGGCCCGGGACAGCAGGCCGAGCTGGTGCTGGGCCGCCCACAGCAGCGCCGTCTTGCCCGGCGTCGTCGGGTGCGACTGGGCCACGGCCAGTTCCAGCTGGGCCCGGTCGCAGCCCAGCGACAGCGCCAGGCTCTCCATGCTGAACAGGAAGCCCAGCATCGCGGCGACCTGCTTCGTGCCGGTCTCCTCCTCGACGAACGCGTTCGGCAGCAGGGTGCAGTAGTGCGCGTACCCGGCCTTGACGAACGCCTCCAGCCAGGCGGGCAGCACCGGCTCGGTGGCCCGGTAGTGGGCCAGCAGGCGGCGGGCCCGGCGCAGCACGTCCGGGGCGTCGTCGACGGTGCGTTCGGCGGCGAGCAGCTCGACGGCCCGCGCGCCGAGTTCGTCGGCGAAGCGGCGGCTGCGCAGGTACAGCGTGGCGTCCTCGACCGCGCCGAGCGCGACCGCCGCCGTGGCCTGCGGGCCCCAGACCGAGCGGCGCAGGCGCTGTTCGAGGACCTGCTCGACGGTGATGCCCTCGTAGCCGAGTTCGATCAGCTCGCGCGAGTGGGTGCCCAGCGCCAGGTCCCAGGACTCCTGGATGGCCCGGTGGCCGAGCCGCCGCTCGCCCATGATCGGGCGGGCCGCGCCCTGCGGCAGCAGGTGCCGCAGGATCCACAGCAGGTCGGAGCACTTGCCCAGCACGGGATCACCGGCGATGTCGAGCAGGGCCCGCTGCACGCCGCGCTGCTCCAGTTTCAGGCCGAGCGGCGCGAGCCGGTCGTGCACGTCGCGGGCCAGCGGCGGCAGGGAGTCGTAGCCGACCTGGCCGATCCGGTCGCCGCCGAGCATGATCTCGCAGAGCCGCCGCACGTCGCGGCGGCCGGGCACGGACTCCTTCTCGATGCAGGTGACGGCCGCGTCCTGGAAGTCGTACGGCGTGGGCCGGGCGCGGCCGCGCATTCCGGCGAGCAGGATCGACGTCTCGAACACGGCGATGGCGTCGGCGGTGCTGGACAGGTAGCCGTTGCGCCGGGCCAGCCGCACGATCTCGACGGACCAGCCGAGCAGCTCGTCCTCGTCGAGCGTGTCGAGCACCGGGGGCCGGGCGAGGAACCCGGACAGCCGGTCCGCGACCTGCTGCGACTGCGCCGACACCACCGGGGCCGGCTTGGCCTTCTTCTTCGCGGCCCGGCCGCCCTGCTGGCCCTCCAGCCGGTACGGCTCCACCCCGGTGCGGGCCAGCGACTTCGCGAACACCGCCGCGGCGATCGAGACCGAGCCCGAGGCCAGCCCGAACTGGGCCTCGATCGACGAGTGGCTCGACGGGATCAATCCGTAGTGCCACTTGGTGGCGGTCCGGGGGCTGATCTCGTAGGTGTCCGCGCCGTGCAGGCCGAACTCGTCGACGTGGCTGGCCGCGTGGAACGCCCCACAGACGTAGAGCGTGTCGGCGGCGTCGACGCCGGACGTGGCCAGGTGCTGCCGCATCCGGGTCCACATGTAGCGCTCGCGTTCCTCGTCGGAGGTGACGCGGTCGCGCGCGCCGGGCGCGAGCCGCCGGAACAGGCTGCCGATCAGGACCATGACCTGCCGGTACGTGTCGTAGTCGGCGTCGCCGAGGGGCTGCTCGACGTACTGGTCCCACCACTCCGACCAGTGCCGCACCTTGCCGTGGTGCAGCAGGTGCTCCTCCAGCTCGGCGAAACGCGGCCGCAGGTCGCCGATCTCGACACCGACGGCGTCACCGTGCAGGTCGGCGTCCTCGGCCGGCTCCGCCCCGGCTTCGGGTGCGGGCTCGGCGGCCTTGTCCTTGCGCGGCTGCCACTGGAAGACGTGGTCGGTGGACCGGTCCACGAGCACCAGCTCGACCCCGGGCGTGTCCAGGGCGTACGCGATGGCCTGGTATTCGGCCGACGCCTCGGTGATCGGCGCGACCACCGACAGCGGCGCCCAGTCCTGCGGGAAGCCGTCGAGTTCGGACGCGAACGCCTGCACCGCCACCGGCAGCTTGCAGTTGCGCAGCTCGGTGAGCAGCGGTGTCATGTCCTCGCACAGCTCCAGGTAGATGACCTTGGGCCGCTTCTCGCGCAGCCGCCTGGCCATCGCCATCGCGGAGGCGGGCGAGTGGTGGCACACCGGGAAGATCTCCAGCGGCTCGGCGAGCGCCCGGTCGACGTCGTCCACGATGCCGGACAGGATCCCGGCGAGCGCGTCCGGCCCGTCGGCGAGCGCCGCCGCCGCGTCGAGCAGCTGCGAGCGCAGCGCCCCGAAGGTGGGTGTCGTCACGACAGCGTCTTGATCGCTTCGCGGCCGCCGTCGAGGAACTCGGTCCACGACCCGCCCTCGGCCTTGCTGCGCGGCTCGACGACGCCGTGCCAGTACTTGTTCAGGATCGCCAGGTCCTCCGGGGCCCGCCGGGCCAGCGACCCGACCAGCGATCCGGCCAGGGTCTGCGCGCGCAGGGACCGGTCGCCGAAGAAGTTGCTGTGCAGGATCGCGTCTTCGAGCACGCCGATCTGCTCGGCGGTGGACAGCGCCGATTCGAGCTTCTCGTCGTCGCTGCCCGCCGACGCGGCCGCGGCGCGCAGGTCGGCGAAGCTCTGCAGCAGGATGTCGAGCAGCGTCGGCGGCACGTCCAGCTCGATCTGGTGCCGGCGCAGCAGCTCGACGGTGCGGAACCGTACGATCTCGGCTTCGCTCTTCTTGTTGGTCACCACCGGGATGCGCACGAAGTTGAACCGGCGCTTGAGCGCCGACGACAGGTCGTTGACGCCCCGGTCGCGGCTGTTCGCGGTCGCGATGATCGAGAAGCCGGGCTTGGCGAACACGATGTTGTCGTCGTCCAGCTCGGGAATGGACACGTACTTCTCGGACAGGATCGAGATCAGGGCGTCCTGCACGTCGCTGGTGGAGCGGGTCAGCTCCTCGAAGCGGCCGATGACGCCCTGCTCCATCGCCGTCATGATCGGCGACGGGATCATCGAGGCCCGGGACTGGCCGTTGGCGATGACCGCCGACACGTTCCAGGAGTACTTGATGTGGTCCTCGGTGGTGCCCGCGGTGCCCTGCACGACCAGGGTCGAGTTGCGGCTGATCGCCGCGGCGAGCAGCTCGGCCAGCCAGCTCTTGCCGGTGCCCGGGTCGCCGATGAGCAGCAGGCCCCGGTCGGAGGCGAGGGTGACGATGGCGCGTTCGACGAAACTGCGGTCGCCGAACCACTTCTGGGCGACCTCCCGGTCGAGGCCGTCGGCGCGCTCGCTGCCCAGGATGAACAGCCGCACCATCTTCGGGCTCAGCCGCCACGAGAACGGCTTCGGGCCGTCGTCGATCGACTCCAGCCAGTCCAGCTCCTCGGCGTACTTGGTCTCGGCGGGGGCGCGCAGCATCTCGGTCATGGGTCGGATCTCCTAAGCCAGGAAGTTCTTGAGTTCGAAGACGAGCTTGCGGATGTGGCCGGACACGACCGGCGTGCCGAGGTCCTTGAAGCGCTGGCGGAACCACGGGTTGACGATGTTCTGCCCGGAGCTGGTCACCGAGCCGACCGGGATGAACCGCACCCCGGAGCGCTGCACGGCGACGATGCTGTCGTACAGCGGCTGGGAGCGGTCGAACTCGTAGAAGTCCGAGATCCACACCATCGCGGTGTTGGCCGGTTCGGCGATCTTCGGGCGGGCCATCGCCATCGCGATCGGCCCGTCGTTGCCGCCACCGAGGTTGGTGCGCAGCAGCACCTCGAACGGGTCGTGCACCCACGGCGTCAGATCGATGGCCCTGGTGTCGTACGCGATCAGGTGCACGTCCACCTTCGGCAGCCCGGCGAAGATCGAGGCGAGGATGGTGCAGTTCACCATCGAGTCGACCATCGAACCGGACTGGTCCACCACCACGATCAGCCGGGACGGCGTGGTCTTGGCGGCGGTGTGCCGGTAGAAGAGCCGGTCGACGTACAGCTTCTGGTCGTCCGGGCTCCAGTTGGTCAGGTTCTTCCAGATGGTGCGGTCCAGGTCGAGGTTGCGGAACACCCGCTTCGGCGGCACGCTCCGGTCGATCTTGCCGACCGCGGTGCGCTCCACCTGGGTGCGCAGCACCGCCGCGACCTCCTCGACGAACCGCCGGATCAGCGCCTTCGCGTTGGCCAGCGCGACCCCGGACAGGTTCGACTTGTCGCGCAGCAGCTGCTCGATCAGCGACATGCTCGGGGTGAGCTGCGCGGCGAGCTTCGGATCGGCCAGCACCTCGCGCAGCTTCATCCGGCTCACCAGGTCGCCTTCCAGCTCGCCGAGCGTGCCGCCCATGCCCTGCCCGCCGCCGCCGCCCATCGCCCCGCCGCCGCCCTGCCGGCGCAGGCTGCCCGGCTCCTCGCCCAGCGCCTTCTCCAGCCAGCCGGCATCGGACTGCCAGCGCGCCAGCTGCGTCGCCGACACCGCACCCGACCCGGTGTCGAACACGTTGAGCAGCAGCTTCGCCGCGAGCGCGGCCCGGCGCACCTCGGCGGCCGTGTCCCGGTCCCCTTCCGTGGGAAGGTTCTCGGGCGTCATCAAGCCGTCGAACTCGGCGGCCAGGTCGGGGAAGCGCTGCACGATGTTGTCGATCGACACCGACGGGTCGAGCAGCGCGGCGGGCAGGCCGATGTCCTCGGTCACGGCCAGGCTGGCCGCTTCCAGGGTGCCCTGCTCTTCACGGCTGAACAGCCGGGCGATGAGCCGCCAGTAGATGACCTGGCGGCGGTTGAAGTCCGCGTCCACGGTCATTTGCGCAGCAACCTTCCGGCCCGCTCACGCAACACCTTGACCGCGTCGGCGGCGGCCGCCTCGGCCTTGGCTCCGACGGCGTCGGCGGCCCCGCCCGCCCACGCGCCCGCGTGCACGGCGACTGGCTTACGTTTGACCTGCGCCTCGACCGCCAAGGGCTGGATCGTCCAGTGCCCGTCCCAGCGCAGCAGCCCGATGCACGCGGTCGACGCGGCGACCAGCGCGGGCGTCAGCGGCCCGGCGCCGTGCATCCGCTCGATGTCCACCTCGACGGTCAGGCCGGGCAGGGTGAGCGTGACGCCGTCGTCGTGCGACTCTACCGTGTACCCCTCTAGCAGCACCGGCTCGGCGATCCGCACCGGGTGCCGCTCCAGCGGCGGGACCGGCGCGGCGCACGCCGCCGCGAGCTGCACCCGCGCGGCGGCGAACGGCTCGGCGGGCGCTCCCGCCTTCGCGTTCTCGTCGGACCAGATCAGGTCGCCCCCCGCGGTGACCGGCATGTCCGTCAGGTCCATGGCGCGCTGCTCGGTGACCGCCGCCAGCAGCGCGCTGTGGCCGCGCAGCAGCTGCCACACGCCCGACCCGACGAGTGTGTCCACCTTCGGGGTGGAGACGCTCGCGCGGACCAGGCGCGGCCCGTCCGCGGTCTCCAGCACCGCGTGCACCTGTGCCTGCACCGCGGTCGGGTGCTCGTGCAGTTCGATCCCGAGCGGCAGCAGCCGCCCCGACACTGTGCCCGGCTCGGTCGCGGCGAGCGCGCCCGGCTGGGCCAGCAGCACCGCGCGGGCCCACAGGTCGGCCCAGCGGCGCACCGGCACCCGCGGCATCGTCGCGCCCGGCGCGTTGGCCCGCAGCTCCCCGGCGAACCCGTCGAGCAGCGCGCCGAGCCGCCGCAGCCGCGGTTCGGCGAGCAGCGCCTGCACCGCCTGGTCGGCGTGCGCCACGAGGTCGTGGTCGATGCCGCGCCAGCCCGCGATGGCCAGATCGGACAGCCAGGACCGGGCCGCGGCCAGCAGGTTGTCGGCTCCGGCCAGGGTGCCCGGCGCGGTGGCGGGCCACGGTTCGCGGCCGCGCCCGGCCGCCTCGTCCAGCCGTGCCAGCAGCGCGTCGTGGGACGCGCCGAGCAGCGCCGAGCGCGCCGCCACCAGTGCCACCAGGTGCTCGTCGGAGATCGAACCGGCGATGGTCTTCTCCACCGCCTCGGCGACGCGTCCGGCCAGCGGCGTGCCCGCCACCGCCTCGGCGAGCGCGCGCAGCGCCGCGATCTGCTCCACGCCCGGCCGCAGCAGCCCGCCCACCAGCGCGCCGTCGAACCCGGCCACCACCTCGTACGCCTCGGACACCCCGTCGACCGGAGCCGCCAGCAGGTCGAACCGCATCAGCGCACCGCCCCGCCGGCCGGGAACCAGTGCAGCTCGGGCAGCGGCTCGGTGGTGGCGGCCAGCTCCAGGTAGGCCAGGTGCCGCAGGAAGCGGCTGAACACCGGCGCGCCCGCCGACGGCTCGTGCCACGGGTCGACCGCGGCCAGCACCGCCGCGCCCGTGGTGGCGTCCTCGGCGACGTCGGCGCGCACGTACCGGGCGACGCGTTCGACGCCGTACTGCAGCACGGCCTCGTCGGCCAGGGCACGCAGGTGGTTGCAGCCGCCGCGGCGGATGCCGCCGCACGGGCGGTTGTTGTTGGTGCTGCAGTGGAACGAGTGGTTCGCGGCGGTCAGCGAGGACACGTACACCCGCTCGATGTCCGAGCCGCTGGACACCACTCCCTGCAGCCGGCCGTCGGCCAGCTCCACGAACGGCACCTTGGCGAGTTTGCGCGACCGCGCGGGCGCGACCACGCGCGCGGCGCTGCGCTCCTCCCACGGTTTCCGGGCAGCATTCACCCTGCCTGCACCTCCTTGAACGGTGTTTCCACCGGCCAAGGTCGGCTTCGGCGGCGCGGTGAAATTACCGTCGCCGCCCGACAGTTTCCACTCGGCTGTCGGGACTGCTCCCGTTGCGAGGCAGTTCGAGCACGTGGCAGCGCACGCGGCCGCGCCACCAGGGGGCGGGTGGACCGTAGGTGCGCGAGCCGCCACGAACTGTCCGATAGACGCCGGTGTGACGATGGGCGTCCATGTTTCGGCCGACGATGAAGACCCTTCGCCCACGTCCATGGAGGTTCGACGATGATCCGGCACGCAGTCTCGACCGGCGACGCGCCGCCGGCGATCGGGCCCTACAGTCAGGCGATCGTCGCCAACGGGTTCGTGTTCTGCTCGGGCACCGCGGGTATCGACCCTGCCACCGGTGTCGCGCCCGATGGCATCGAGGAGCAGACCGAGCTGGCGCTGCGCAACCTCGACGCGATCCTGACGGCCGCCGGAGCATCGCTGGCGACCGTCGTCAAGACGACCATCTTCTACGTGAACGTGGCAGACTTCGCCGCCATCAACGCCGTCTACGAACGGTTCATGCCGGACCCGCCACCGGCCCGCTCAGCGCCGGCCAACGTCCGCCTGCCGCGTAATCTGCTCATCTCCATCGAGGCGATCGCCGCCCTCGCCGCCGGCTGAGCGGAGGCTACGAAAGTTCGAGCACGTCGTACGGGTCGAGGACGTCTGCGTAGCGGTCGGGGTGGAACGTGGCGAGGGTCGCGCCGAGGTCCTGGACGGCCGCGACCGCCTGGGCCGGGCCGTGGCCGAGGGTGCGGGCCGCGGCGGCGACGGCGGGCACGAGGTCCGTGTGCATCGGCAGCACCTGCACCGGGCTGTCCGCGCGTCCGATCAGGTCCGTGAGCAGGTTCTGCTCCTCCTTGCCGAGGTCGGGCCACAGGTCGACGAGCGCGAGAACCGGTATCCCGGCCAGATCGCCGTCCTCGGCGACGGTCTGCAGCAACTCCCCGACGGACACGCTCTCCAGCCGGGCGTAGGCGCGCAGCGCGGAGGCGTCCAGCACGACGGTGATGTTCACGCGGCCTGCGGACGGCGGCCGGCCCGCTCGCGGCGCACCCGGTGCAGCCGGTCGCGCATCGCCGCCACGCCGGCGTCGGTGATCGCCCGGTCGCCGGTGTATCCGTGCTCGGCGAGCATCGCCTTGATCCGGTCGAGGCGCCGGTCCTTCTCGATCAGGCTCGCCAGGTACGCCGAGGTGTTGCCGTTGCCCTTGGCACGCGCGTACTCGGCCAGGTCCACGGGCAGGCTGATCGAGGTGCGGTCGACCTGTTCTCGGTTCATACGATTACTGTACTCCGTAATACTGATCAACCGACGGTGATGACGACGTTGCCGGTCTTGTGGCCGGTGTCGACGTAGCGGTGCGCCTCGGCGACCCGCTCCAGCGGGTAGGTCCGGTCGACGACGATGCGCAGCCGGCCCCGCTCGATGAGGTCGCGCAGGTAGACCAGCAGCTCGGCCTTGTTCACCGACATGCCGCCGACGACACGCCGGCCCCTGGTCAGCGCGGTCAGCCAGACCAGCGGGACGTTGCGCAGCCCGGTCGTCGGCACGTAGCAGCCCCGGGGCGTGAGCGAAGCCCGGCAGGCGCGGAACGAGCTGCCCGCGATCGTGTCGAAGACGACGTCGTAGCGCTCGCCGTTCGCGGTGAAGTCGTCCTTCGTGTAGTCGATGACGTGGTCCGCGCCGAGCTCGGCGACCAGGCCCGTGTTGCGGGTGCCGCAGACGGCGGTGACGTGCGCGCCGAGGTGCTTGGCGAGCTGGACCGCGTACGTGCCGACGCTGCCGGACGCGCCGACGATCAGCACCCGCCGGCCCGGTCGCACCTTGGCCTGGTCGCGCAGGAAGAACAGCGCGGTGGTGGCCCCGTCGACCGCGGCGGCGGCCTGCTCGAAGGTCACGTTCGCGGGCATGAGCGCGAGCGACCCGTCCTCCGGCAAACACTTGTACTCGGCGTACGCGCCGAGCCCGAAGCCGGTGAAGCCGTAGACCCGGTCGCCGGGCCGGAAACGGGTCACGCCCGCGCCGACCGCGGTCACCTCGCCGGCCAGTTCCATGCCGAGGCGGCGCATCCGGCGGCGCGGCCGGGTGAACCCGAGGACGACCCGGCCCCAGCGGGGCTCGCCGCGCCGCATCGCGGCCTCGGCCGCGGTGACGGTCGTCGCGACGATCCTGATCAGGACGTCGCGCTCGCCGGGCACGGGCGGCTCGACCTCGGTCAGGCGCAGCACGTCGGGGGTTCCGTAGGCGGTGTGCTCGATCGCGCGCATGGCTGCCCCACCCCTGAGGTGACATTGGACGGACGACGTCGGCCGATGTCCGCCACGCTAAGCGCGCTGCCGGACCACCCGCATCGGCACTAACCCTGAACCCGCCCCTTAAGCCGTCAGGCGGTCTCGTCGTTGAGGACGCTGCTGATGCCGCGCAGCTGCGCGGCGTACGCCCTGCCGATGAGGGTCGGCGGCATCAGCCTGGTCAGCGTGCGTACCAGCGGGGGCAGTGGCTTGTTGGTCTGCTCGCTCGCGGCGCGCCGGGAGACCTTGCGCACCCGGCGGGCGCGCAGCGCCTCGTAGCGCCGCAGCGCGCCGGGCAGGTCGGCGGTGTCGCCCCGCAGCGCGCGGCTGAGCAGCCAGGCGTCTTCGAGGGCCTGGTTGGCGCCCTGCGCCTGGGTGGGCGGGAAGGCGTGCGCGGCGTCGCCGAGCAGCGTCGCCCCGCCGCGTCCCCACTGGTCGGGGATGCGATGGGTGACGTGCCGGAACGACTCCAGGTCCTGGTCCCGGATCTGCCGCAGCAGCCCCTGCACGAGCGGGCCGTATCCGGCGAAGCGCGCGGCCAGCTCGGCGGCGGGCGAGTCGCCCAGCGGCCGGTGCACGTCGAACCACCACATGAGCAGCCCGTCGCCGGACGGCAGCAGCCCGACGAGGCCGGCATCACCGACGACACAGACGCCGGTGGTGCCGTCCACCAGCTCGGGCAGCACCGGGGTCAGGCCCTGCCAGGTGGTCCACTCGTTCTCGGCGGCCGGTGCCGGGTCGAGGACCGCGCGGCGTACGGCGGAGCGGTGCCCGTCCGCGCCCGCCACGACGTCGGCCTCGTGGCGGCCGCCGGTGGCGTCGATCGCCACCACGCCGCCAGGGTGGACCTCAACGTCGACGATCTCGCGCGAGAACTCCACCGGCACACCCTGCGCGAGATGCCTGACCAGGCGGTCGCGGGGCACCGACGTCACCGGGAAGCCGATCCGGCGGGCCGGCACCGTCAGGTCGGCGGTGACCACGGTCCGGCCGTCGGCGATGTCGAACCGCAGCCGGTCGAGCCGCCCGCCGAACCCGGCCAGCGGCGCGCCGAGCCCGGCGAGCGCGGCCGCCCCGTTGCTGAAGATCGTGACGGCTGCTCCGCCGGTGCGCAGCTCAGGGGCTTGTTCGAACACGCGGACCTCGTGCCCGGACCCGGCGAGTCCCCGGGCGAGGGCCAGCCCGCCGACGCCGCCTCCCGCGATCAACACCTTCACCGCGACACTCCCATTCACTACGTACGTTGTACAACGGATGGTGCCATACACTGCACGGGTGCCGCCACCCAACGAACAGCGCCGGGCGCAGCTGACCGACGCGGCGATCGACCTGCTCGTGGAGTCGGGTGTCCACGGCGTCACCCATCGGGCCGTCGACCGGCGCGCGGGTCTGCCCGCCGGGACGGCGTCGAACTACTTCCGCAGCCGCGAGGCCCTGCTCGTGGCGACCGCCGGACGCGTCGTCGAGCGCCACCAGGCCGACATGGCCGACGCCGCGAGAGCCGAGCCCGGCCCGGCCTCAGGCGACGGCGTGCAGCGGGCGGTCGACCTCATCGCCGGTTCGCTGCTGCTGGCGGCAGGCCCGCACCGGGCTCGGTACCTGGCGATCTTCGAACTGCGCCTGGAGAGCCTGCGGCGGCCCTCCTTGGCAGCGGCGCTCGACGAACTGATGGCGGCGATGGCCTCGTTCACCAGCGGCCACCACGTCGACCTCGGCCTGGACATCCCGCCGGCCGCGATCCCACCGATGCTCGTGATGTACGGCGGAGCGTTGTTCGCCCTGGTCACCGGACCGGTCGAGGCAGTGACCCGCGAGGCGGCACTTCGGCTCGCGGTCGCGATCGTGGAAGGCGGCCTAGCCGCAGCACGGAGCGTGTGACGGCCGTCACGGACGGTCACATGTCGTGAGGCTGCCCTGTCTTAGCTGGTTGAGCAGGGCAAACCTTACGAAACGGAGAACACCATGACCGACCAGAAGCCGACCGTCGTCCTCGTACACGGTGCCTTCGCCGAATCCGCGAGCTGGTCCGGGGTCGTGCAGCGGCTGCAGGAAAGGTCGATCGACGTCGTGGCGGTCGGCAACCCGCTGCGCAGCCTGCAGGGCGACGCCGCCTACGTACGCGACGTGATCGCCGCGATCAGCGGACCCGTGGTGCTCGTCGGCCACTCGTACGGCGGCATGGTCATCACCGAGGCCGCGGCCGGCAGCGACAAGGTCGCCGGCCTGGTCTACGTCTGCGCGTTCGCGCCCGACCACGGCGAGTCCGCGATCGAGCTGTCGGGCCGCTTCCCCGGCAGCACCCTGGGCCAGGCGCTGACCGGCTACCCGGTGTCGACCGGCGGCAACGAGCTCGCCATCCGGCGCGACGTGTTCCACCAGCAGTTCGCCGCCGACGTGCCGGCCGAGCGGGCCGCCGTGATGCACGCGACCCAGCGCCCGGTCACCGAACTCGCCCTGACCACAGGGCTGACCGCGGCCGCTCCGGCGTGGGCGTCGATCCCGTCGTGGTTCGTCATCGGCGACGCCGACCTGTGCATCCCGGCGCAGCTGCAGCGGTTCCAGGCGAACCGGGCCGGCGCAAAGAGCGTCCGCGAGGTGCCGGGCGCGTCCCACGCGATCAGCGTCTCGCAGCCCGACGCCGTGGCCGCGTCGATCATCGAGGCCGTCGAGGCGGTCTGACCAGAGCCGGGGGTGGGGTCCTGGTTGTCTCCTCGGACCCCGCCCCCTCCCAAGGGCAGCGCGACGAAGAAGGGGCGGTAGTGCGGTGAAGACCAGTCGGGTAGAGGCGTTCAGTGACGGCGTGCTCGCCATCGTCATCACGATCATGGTGCTGGAACTGCGGGTGCCGGAAGGCCACGAGCTGTCGGACCTGCTCGGCATGACGGGCACCGGGTTGCTGACCTATCTGCTCAGCTTCGTCTACATCGGCATCTACTGGAACAGCCACCACCACATGTTCCACCTCGTGGAGCGGGTCAACGGCGGGGTGCTGTGGGCGAACCTGGCGCTGCTGTTCTGCCTGTCGCTGTTCCCGTTCACGACGGCCTGGGTCGACGAGTCGGGCTTCGCCCGCACGCCGGTCGTCCTCTACGGGGTGAACCTGCTCGCCTCGGCGCTGGCGTACGTCGTGCTGCAGAACGTGATCATCCGGCACCAGGGGCCGGACTCGGCGCTGCGCCAGGCCGTCGGCCGCGACCGCAAGGGCAAGGCGTCGCTGGTGCTCGACGTCGCCGGCATCCTCAGCGCGCTGCTCATCCCCGGTCCGGCCGGGGTATGGCTCGCGCTGGGCTGCTTCGTCGCCGTCGTGGTCATGTGGGTCGTGCCCGACCCGCGCATCGACCGGATCGCCCGCAGGCCCGCCGAACCGGCCTGACCGGGCCCACGCGGCCGACGGGCATCCACTACGTTGGCCGCCATGGGATTGCTGGGAAGGTTCTTCGGATCGCCCCGGGACAGGTTCGCGGCCGAGGCGCTCCGGATCGCCCGGCAGGCCCCCGGGGTCCGGCGGGTCGCGTACGACGCGGGCAAGTTCGCGATCGCCGCCTGGCGTGACGGCGCCACCACCCCGGTGTGGATCTACCTGTCGAACGTCTTCGCGGAGAGCGAGGGCGCCGGGGCGGCCGCCCGCCGGGACCGGATCACGCAGCTCGTGCGCATCATCATGACCCCGCACGACGACGAGACCTGGCAGGAGGTGCGCCACCGGCTGCGGCCGGTGCTGCGCGCGGAGACCTTCGGGCAGGGCGGGCCGATGGGCATGGTCCCGCCGCTGTCCCGCGCCGCCCTGCCGCACCTGCGGGAACTGGTGGTCGTCGACCGCCCCGAGTCCATGGCGTACGTGACCCCGGCCCGGCTCGACGAGTGGGAGGTCACCGCCGACGAGGTCTTCACCGCCGCCCGCGAGAACCTGCAGCGCCTGGCCGAACGTTCGCTGAGCCGCGACTGGCCCGACGCCGGCGCGCTGATCCGCATGGTCGACACCGGCGACGCCTACTTCACCTCGCTGCTGCTGGCCCCTGGCTGGCTGGCCGGGATCAGCCACGCGATGGACGCGCAGGTGGTCGCGTTCGTGCCCGACGTCAACACGGTCCTGCTGTGCCCGGTCGGCGAAGGCGGCATGCCCGGCCTGTTCTCCCTGGTGGAGAGCGAGTTCAACGAGGCGACGCGCGGGGTGTCGCCGGTCGGCTACGTCGCCGACGAGCGCGGCCGCGTCGCGCCGTACGCCCCGCCGCCGGGCCACCCGGACCACGTGCCCGCCCAGCGCGCCCAGGTCGTGCTCGCCCACACCGAGTACGGCGCGCAGACCCGCTGGCTGTCGACGCAGTACGCCGAGCACGGCATCGACGTGTTCGTGGCGTCGCTCATCGCCGCGGCACGGCCCGACGAGCCGGCGATCACCGTCACCACCTGGACCGACGGCATCACCACCCTGCTGCCCGAGGCGGACTTCGTCTCCTTCGTCCGCGACGGCGAGAGCTGGGGCCGGGTGCCCTGGCGCGACGTGGCCCGGCTCGTCGAGCTGACCCCCGAGCCGCTGCTCGCGCCGACCCGCTACCAGGTCGGCGACTGGCCCGCCCCGGAGGTCATGGCACAGCTGCGCGCCTACGCGGTCGACTGAGCCGCCGGCACGCGCGGCGAAACCGGGCCCTCGGCCGCACCGTCACGGACCGAGGACCGGTGGCAGGGCGGCGATCAGCCGTTCGAGCCACGGGCCGGCCGACGGTCCGCCGAGGTCGCCTGGCCAGTCGACGCGCCAGGACCGCACCCGGTCCGGGTGGTAGGCGTCCGGATCGGACACCCGTCGCGACAGCTCGCGCCGCAGGCGGCCGGTCAGGCGGGTGCCGTCGCGTTCGGCGAGCAGCACCGCGTCGTACAGGTCCTTGCCCGCGGCCGTGCCGTCAGCCGCCTGGTCATGGTGCAGCCAGTGCAGCTTCCAGGCCAGCGACAGCTCCGGGCCCGCCGTCCACACCGCGGTCGGCGGGCCGCCCCCGGACCGGGGGATCGCGGTGAGCACCGGCGGCTCCAGCAGGCGCTCGTCGTAGGAGAAGTCGAGCTGCAGCAGCCCGTGCACCGCCTCGTCGACCCGCCAGGGCAGCAGCAGACGGGTGCCGGCCGCCCCGTCCTCCTCGCCGTCGTACGCGTACGCCCAGTCGTGGTCGATCTCGGCCCGGTCGGCGTCGAACCGCACGCCGCCTTCGGCCTGCGGCTGCCGGTGCACCAGTTCCAGGACGTCCTCGTGCGGACGGTCCAGTTCCATCCGGTCCAGCGGCGGCATCCAGCGCAGCCCCTCGGATGGCAGCACCGCACGGATCCCGCCGGTGTCGAAGTCGTCGGGGTCCCACATCTCGTCCCCGGCCGCGCCGTGCGCGGCCTCCGGCCACGTGCGCACCCGGTCGAGCTTGTCCACGTACGGAAAGGGGAAGGCGGGGTCCACCGGCACCCAGGCCAGGGGGCGGACGACCCAGTCCAGGTCGCCCGGTTCGCGCGCCCGCTCCCCCACCCAGGCCAGCATGGTCATGCTGCCGCGCAGCACCAGCCGGTCCGCGCACGGTGCGGCGGCGACGAGGGCCAGCACGTGATCGAGCGCCGCCCGGTGCGCCGCCCGTTGCCGGGCACGCGCGCCGAACGGCGCGTTCTCGATCGGTTCAGCGACTCCCATGCCGGCAGAGGTTAGGCCCTCCATGCGACACCGTGGGCGGAATGTCAGCTCAGGTGAAGATGCTGACGCCTCCGGGACCCACGAGCAGACCGACGACGATCAACACGATCCCCCAGAGGATCTCCCTGCGCAGCAGGGCGAAGATGCCCGCGATCACCAGCACGACCGCGAGAATCCACAGCAGCGTGGCCATCTCTTTCTCCCTCGTCTGACCGGCCGGCCCGGGATGGGGCAGGACTCCGGTTGGGGCGACTGGTCGATCGTCGTTGTTCGACCGGTACCACCCGACATTCCGCGTACCCAAGGGTGAAACATGTCAAACCGGCCCAGCTCAGGGGCGCAGCGCCGCCACGGCCAGGCGCAGGTCCGCCACCAGGCCCTCATACAGGGCGTCGCGGTCCACGGCGCGCAGCACCGCCGACGGGTGGATGGTGGCCAGCAGCCGCGCCCCGCCGTCGTCCGGGAACAGTTCGGGCTGGTACGCCGCATCCGGCCAGGGCATGAGCACACCACGGGATCCGGACACGGTCGCCGATGGCCCGAGCAGCGCTTTCAGCGCCGTGCCGCCGAGCGCCACCAGCACCCGCGGGCGCAGCAGGCACAGCTCGGCGGCCAACCACGGCATGCAGGCGGTCATCTCGGCCCGGTTGGGGTTCTGATGGATGCGCCGCTTGCCGGTGTCGGTGGACTTGAACTTGAAGTGCTTGACCACGTTGGTCACGTAGGCGTCCGCCCGGTCCAGCCCTGCCTGCTCGACCGCCCGGTCCAGCAGTTTGCCGGCCGGGCCGGCGAACGGCGCGCCGCGGCGGTCCTCGACGTCGCCGGGCTGCTCGCCGATCAGCACCACCGCGGCATGCGCGGGGCCCGCCCCGAAGACGGTCTGCGTGGCTGCGCGGTAGAGGTGGCAGCCCCGGCAGCCGTTCGCGGCCTCGCGCAGCTCGCCGATCGTCGCCGCCTGGTCGGGCACATACCGCTGGGCGCCCTGCTCGGTGCTCGTCGCCATGTCCGGGCTGGTACCCAGGAAATGATCGGCCCATGCCCCGCGCCAGGGCTCAGCCGACCTCGACCGGGTCCAGGCGCAGGCGCTCGATCAGGTGCGCGCGGTGCATGTTCGCCACGGCGGCGACCAGGTCCGGGTGACGCAGCAGGGCGACGGCGCGGCCGTCGACGGCGTCGGGCGCGGTGAGGCGGCCGAAGTCACGGTCGACGACCTGGGCGTGCTCGCAGTCGGCGGTCGCGGCGACCGCGTCGGCGGCCAGCCGCGGGTCCGACAGCAGGCACGCCGCCCAGCTCGCGACGACCTCGTCGACCCAGCCCCGCCAGATCCGGTCGGCGGCGGAGGGCTCCTCGTGCTCGTCGGCGCGCATGACGCGGTCCAGCCCGCCGGAGCCGCCCGGCCCGAGCATCGCCAGCAGCCCTGCGTCCAGCTCCGTGGGGTAGCGCAGCCACGCCGCGACCGTGGCCGCCTGCCGGGCCTGCGCCAGCACGCGGGCAGCCTGCGCCGGCCCGCCGTCGGACGGGTAGGCCCGGGTCAGCCAGTGGGTGGTGGCGGCGATCACGGGGGCCAGGCCTGCGGTCACGTCTACCTCATTCGGGGTGCGCGGGGCCGCGCCGGTGCGGCCTGCCCCGCCGGGGCAGCGAGGATCAGCAATGTTAGCCACGACCAGGGCGAAGAGCAATCCATGATCTTGATTGGGTACGCTCAGCGGGCCGGCCGGATGTGACATGACCGATACGCCGGGGTACAACTTCGGGGTGAGCCGCGATCCCGCCGCCGACCTGCTGGCCATCGCCGTGGAGCTGGAGCGCGCCGGCGAGGCGGGCTACCGCATCCGGGCGTTCCGCCGGGCCGCGCAGACCGTCGCCGTCACCGACCCCGCCGACCTGGCCGACCGGGCCGACCGGGGCACCCTGGCCAAGCTGCCCGGCCTGGGCGAGGTCACCGCCCGCTGCGTGGCGGAGTCGCTGGCCGGAGAGGAACCGGTCTACCTGCGCCGGCTGCTGGCCACCGCCGACCGGCCGCTCGACGAGGCCACCGAGGAGCTGCACCGCGCGCTGCGCGGCGACTGCCACAGCCACTCCGACTGGTCCGACGGCGCGGAGCCGATCGAGGCGATGGCCGACGCTGCCCGCGCCCTGGGCCGGGAGTACCTGGTGCTCACCGACCACTCCCCCCGCCTCACGGTGGCCCGCGGGCTGACCGCGCAGCGGCTGGAGGAGCAGCTGGCCGTGGTCGAGCGGCTCAACGCCGGCTACGGCGACGGCTTCCGCCTGCTGTCCGGCATCGAGGTGGACATCCTCGACGACGGCTCGCTCGACCAGACCGACGAGCTGCTGGGCAGGCTCGACGTGGTCGTGGCCAGCGTGCACAGCAAGCTGCGCGCCCCGACCGAGGTGATGACGCCGCGGATGCTGGCGGCGGTCGCCGACCCGCACACCGACATCCTGGGCCACTGCACCGGCCGGGTGCTGCGGCGCGCGGGCGGCGACGCCGCCGTCGAGACCCGGCCGGAGAGCACGTTCGACGCCGAGGCCGTGTTCGCCGCGTGCGCGGACCGCGGGGTCGCCGTGGAGGTCAACTCCCGGCCGGACCGGCTCGACCCGCCCAAGCGGCTGCTGCGGCTCGCCGTCGAGGCGGGCTGCCTGTTCGCCATCGACTCCGACGCCCACTACAGCGTCCAGCTGGACTGGCTGCGCTTCGGCTGCGAACGTGCCGCCCGCTGCGGCGTGCCGGTGGACCGGGTCGTCAACACCTGGCCGCTGGACCGGCTGCTGGACTGGACCCGCCGCGACCGTTCCTGAGCGGGTCAGCGGGTGCCCTCCCGGTGCTCCAGACCGACGGCGTCGCGCAGCTCGACCATGTCCTGGGTCAGCTGGTCGCCGCCCTGGCTCTGCGCCTCCATCAGGTCGGCCAGCCCGTCGGCGATCGCGTTCAGTTTGTGCTGCACGGCCTCGTTGGCTCGGGTCTGGCTGTTCTGCAGCAGCGCCACCATCAGGAACGTGACGATGGTGGTGGCCGTGTTGATGATCAACTGCCAGGTGTCGACCGTGCCGATGAACACGATCGACGGTGCCCAGACCAGGATCAGCAGCACACACAGCGCGAAGAACCACGCCTTCGACGCGAAGTTGCTGGCCGCCTCCGCGAAGCGGTCGAACATCGACATGTCCTTGCCGGACACCGATGAGGGCATGTCTTCCTTACGCCCGGTCATGGCCGGCCTCCCGTCGTCAACCACACATCCCGGTATTGCCCGCCCACGCCGCTTTCCATGCCTGCGCGGCCGCCCGGTCCCGGAACACCCCGAAGTCCGGATCGCATGCAGGGAACCGCGGGCCGCTCGCGGCGGTCAGTACCGGTGATCACTCGCAAGATCCGCACATCGGAGGTACCGCATGCCCGACGAGCCGGAGATGCTGCCCGCGCTGGAGGAGCACGCGTACCGCCTGCTGGTGAAACTCGACCGGGCCCGGCCCGACGACCTCGCCGCGATCACCACGCTGTCGCACACCGAGGCCGCCCGGGTGCTGCAGGCGCTGCAGGCACGGGGCCTGGCCGCGATCCAGCCCGGTGAGCAGGCGGTGTTCCGCCCCCTGCCCCCCGACGTCGCCCTCGGCAACCACCTGCTGCGCCGGTACGAGGCGCTGGAGCGGGCCCGGCAGCTGGTCGCCGACCTGAACGACGAGTACCGCGCGGGCGTGCGCCGCCTGGAGGCCGACCATCTCGTGGAGGTGGTCGTCGGCGGCGCGGCGCTGCGGGAGCGGCTGCGCCAGCTGCAGGACGGCGCCCGCCAGGAGATGCTCTGGTTCTGCCGGTCCAACCCCGTGGCGCTGCCCAGCGGCGAGAACACCGCGGAACTGGACGCCCTGCGCCGCGGCGTGCGCTATCAGGTGATCTACGACCGCGAGTTCCTGCAGTCGCCCGGCGTGCTCGACAACGCGCAGGCCGCGATGCGCCTCGGGCAGCAGGCCCGCACCCTGCCCAGCCTGCCGATCCGGATCGCCATCGCCGACCGGGCCATCGCGATCTGCCCGCTGGTCCGCGAGACCGGCGGTGGCGAACCCACCGCCGCCGTGATCGGCCAGAGCGAGCTGCTGACCGCCGTCGTCGCGCTGTTCGACGCGTACTGGGCCATGGCCACCCCGATCCACCCCTCCGGCGCGGCGGCCGCCGACGGCCCCGACGACTCCGACCTGTACGTGCTGTCCCTGATGATCGGCGGCCTGCCCGACAAGGCCATCGCCTCCCAGCTCGGGGTCAGCCGCCGCACCGTCCAACGCCGACTCGACCGGCTGATGAGCCTCGCCGGCGTCGACACCCGCCCCGGCCTGGCCTACCACGCGGCCCGGCACGGCTGGCTCTGACCCGCGCCCGCGGCGCGGAGTCGATCACCGGCGGCTGGTTAGTATCGGGCCATGCCGCTGACCGCGCTGGACGTCGACCGGTTCGAAGCCGCCAGGCCGCGCCTGGAGGCCGTCGCCTACCGCCTGCTCGGCTCGTCCGCGGAGGCCGAGGACGCCGTGCAGGAGACGTACCTGCGCTGGCAGGCCACCGACGTCGAGCGCATCGAGGTCCCCGAGGCCTGGCTGACCAAGGTCCTCACCAACCTGTGCCTCAACCAGCTCACCTCCGCACGGGCGCGCCGCGAGACGTACGTCGGCCAGTGGCTGCCCGAGCCACTGCTCGCCGGCGACCCGATGCTCGGCCCGGCCGACACCGCCGAGCAGCGTGAATCGGTCTCCTACGCCGTCCTCACCCTGATGGAGCGCCTGTCCCCCAACGAGCGCGCCGTGTACGTGCTGCGCGAGGCGTTCGACTACCCGCACCGGGAGATCGCCGAGATCCTCGACCTCAGCGAGGCCGCCAGCCAGCAGATCTTCCACCGCGCGAAGAAGCACGTCGCCGACGGCAAGGCCCGCACCGAGATCGACGACGCCACGGCCCGGCGCATCGTCGAGGAGTTCCTGGCCGCCGCCACCAGCGGCCGCACGGAGCCGCTGGTGCGGCTGCTCACCGCCGACGCCATCGCGATCGGCGACGGCGGCGGCAAGGTCCCGGCCCGCGCCAGGGCGTTCGAGGGCGCGGTCGCGGTCGCGAAGTTCCTGTGGGGCCTGTTCCGGCCCGCCGAGGCCAAGCGCGCCATCATCGGCGGCGCACCGGAGATCTTCGCGACGACCGCCAACGGCGACCCCGCCGTGGTGGCCGTGGTGGACGGCCGGGTCGTCGGCATCATGTGCCTGGAGGTCACCGCCGAGGGCATCGCCGCGTCCCGCAACCAGGTCAACCCCGACAAGCTCGCCCGCGCGACCGCGCGCTGGGCCGCCACCGAGCACGGGAAACCCCTGTTCACCGCGTTCTGATCCCCGTGTGAGCTGCTTCACAGCCGTCCCTGTCAGGAAACGGCGGGCTGCCCGGTTCAAGAGGCGACCCCGCGAAGACAGGAGCAAGGACATGAAGCACCGCATCGTCGTCCTCGGAGCCGGATACACCGGTGCCATCGCCGCCGGCCGCCTCGCCAAGCGGCTGCACCGTGACGACGTCGCCATCACCCTGGTCAACGCCGAGCCCGACTTCGTCGAACGGGTGCGCATGCACCAGCTGGCCGCCGGCCAGGACCTCACGCCCCGGCCGCTGCGCGAGATGTTCGCCGGCACCGGCGTCGAGCTGCGGCTCACGAAGGTCGTCGGCGTCGACGTCGACCGCAGGACCGTCGCCGTCGCGGACGGCGGCGAGCTCGCCTACGACACCCTCGTCTACGCCCTCGGCAGCGGCTGGAACGCCCAGGGCGTGCCCGGGACGGCCGAGAACGCGTACGAGATCGCGAGCCGTCCCGGCGCGCTGCGGCTGCGCGAGCGCCTCGCCCGCCTCGACGCCGGGCAGACCGTGGTCGTGGTCGGCGGCGGCCTCACCGGCCTGGAGGCCGCGACCGAGATCGCTGAGACCCGCCCCGACCTTCGGGTGGCGCTGGCCGCCCGCGGCGGCCTCGGCGACTGGCTGTCCGCCAAGGGCCGCGAGCACCTGCGCAAGGTCGTCGGCAAGCTCGGCATCACCGTGTACGAGGACGCCGCCGTCACCCGCGTCGACGCCGACCGGGTCGCCCTCGCCGACGGCCGGACCGTCCCGGCCGCGGTCACCGTGTGGACCACAGGTTTCGCGGTCCACCCGATCGCGCAGGCGACGACCCTGGAGGTGACCGGCACCGGTCAGATCGTGGTCGACGGCACCATGCGCTCGGTCTCGCACCCGGACGTGTACGCCGTCGGCGACGCCGCCATGGCGATCGGCGCCGGGGACAAGCCGCTGCGCATGTCGTGCGCCTCGGGAACCCCGATGGCGTGGCAGGCCGCCGACGCGATCGCGGCCCGGCTGACCGGCGGCAAGCTGCCGACCGCGCACCTGCGCTACTTCAACCAGTGCATCTCGCTGGGCCGCAAGGAGGGCCTGATCCAGTACGTCACCGCGGACGACGTCGCCAAGCAGGCTGTCCTGACCGGACGGCTCGCGGCCGCGTACAAGGAGGTCATCTGCAAAGGCGCGGCCTGGGGCGTGGCCAACCCGACGCTGGGAGTGCCGACCCGGCCCCGCCGCATCGCCCGGGACACGGTCGCCGCGGCCGTCAACGCGCCGGCGTAGCGCACGAAGCCGAGGCGGGCGCCCTCATGACGAGAACGCCCGCTTCGGCCGCACGCGCCTACGGCGTCCAGCGCCGGCTGTTCACGCCGGGCCAGACCTGTTCGAGCACCGGCACCAGCGTGCCGCCGAACGCCACCGTTCCCTCGTGCGAGGCGTACGCGATCCAGCTCGACGATTCGTCCGACCAGACGCCCTCGGCACCTGTGTACCTCGGTGCCGTCAGATTCACCTCGACGGCGTATTCGGGGCCGTACTCGCGCAGCTCGATCACCCGTCGCACCCCGAGCCGGTCGAGGGCGTGCCGGAAGGCGTCGACGACAGGCTCCTCCCACAGCGCCTCGCCCTGCACGATCGTGACGTCGGCGGGGATGTCCGCGGCGATCATCGGATGCCACGCCAAGTCCACAAGGCCCCAGCGGGCGGTCAGCCGTTCGCGCCACCGCGCCGCCTCGTCCTCGGACAGCACGCGTCGGTATCCGACAGGCTCGGCCCGCAGATCCGCCGTCGCCGCCCACACCCTCACCTGACGGGTGAAACGATCGCGCTCCTCGGACGCGGCTTGAGCCTCGATCTCGCGGGCGGGATCAGTGAACACCGGCCCGGCTGTGCCGGCCGCGCGGACCAGCAGGTCGGCGAGCCGGGACGAGCCGGGAAGACGGTCGCCGTCCAGGCGTTCGACCTCGACCAGGACGGCGTCCACGACGCCGTACCGGGGGAAGATCGCCTTGGCTTCGTCGGTGTAGTGGTAGCCGTCGGCGGCTCGCCCGTGGTTCGGCAGCCGGGAGTAGCGGGCCGCCAGCTCGGTATACCTTTCCGCCAGGTAGCGCCTTGCCGTGTCGTGCAGGATCTGAGGGTTCACCTGCCGTTGTCCGGCATCGTGCGGATCGTGGTGCCCGGTCCGACATCCCTGGTGAGGCCGTACCAGTAGAAGGTGAACAGGTCGTGTTCGCGGCCGTGGTCGAGCCGCTTGGCGACCTTGTTGTGCGGGAAGCCGCGCAGGCCGTTCGGCATCTCGACCACGGCCGCCCGCTCGTTCGCGTCGTAGGCCCAGCGACCGCCGCCGTGGCGCACCATCAGCTCGCCGACGTACGCGCCCATACCCATGATCATGCTGTGGCGGTACGCGGCAGGCGGATCCGTCGCCAGGAAGGCGTCGCAGAGGTCGTCCAGCCGCGACGCCTCGGTCGAGTCCCAACCGAGCGCCTGGCCTTCTTCCGCGGAGCCGTGGACGAAGGCCTCCGCCAACTCGCGCATGACCTTGGCGGTCTCCCGGTCGCTCGGATCGGCGCGCCTGCGGAATCGGTCCAGGAGCCAACGCATGTAATTCCGCCTTCCAGCCAAGGGGGCGCAGCGTATCAAGCGGGGAATCGGTGTCGGCGCGGCGGAGCTACCGCTGCTCGGCCGCCTTGGCGAAGACGTCCAGGACGCCGCGCCAGCCGCCGCCACCGACGAGCCCGTCGCGCATCGCCTGACCGGCCACGAGCCGGTCGAAGTGACGGTGCTCCAGTTCGACGACCGTCTGCTCGGGTCCCTCCGCGGTGAACCGGACCTCGATCTCGCTGGCATGGGCGGGCTCGGGGTCGTACTCCCACCTGCCGTTGATCTGCCAGGTGAGGACGAGGCGGTGCGGGGGTTCCCAGGCGAGCACCGTGCCCCAGTCGCATTCGCTGCCGTCGACTCCCCGCTCGTACCAGCGTCCCCCGACGCGGGGTTCGACGACGGCCTCGGCCAGCTCGGCCTGTCCGATGTGGTACTGCGCCGGCCACCAGGTGCCGAACGACCGGGTGAACAGGTCGAATGCCCGCTCGGCGGGCAGGCTGACGGTGACCCTGCCGTGCAGCGGCGGGAGCGTGGGTGCGGTCATGGCTTCTCCTCTTCGGGTGCGGTGTCGTCGTCCGCGGCCTTCTGGAACGCCGTGAGCGCGTCCTGCCAGACGCGGTCCAGGTAGGCACGCAGCGCGGTCACTCCGGCGGGATTGAGCTGGTAGACCCGGCGTGTGCCGTCGGCCCGGCTGACGACCAGGCCGCCGTCCTTGAGCACGCGCAGGTGCTGGGACACCGCGGGCCGGCTGATCGGCAGGCGGTCGGCCAGTTCGCCCACCGAGCACGGTTGCCGGGCGAGCAGCTCGAAGATGGCGCGCCGGGTCGGGTCCCCGAGAAGTCCCAGGCCCGGATCTCCGTAAGTGTCCACGAACGGTAAGCCTAGACTTACATAGACGTTGGCGCAATGCGTGAAGGGGCGCCCTCCCGGTCGGAGGGCACCCCTTCACGGCGCGCTAGCGCAGGTCGTACGCGTGCACGACGGTCTGGGTGACCGTGTTGCCCGCACCGTCGGTGGCCCGGGTCCGCAGCGACACACTGCCCGAACCGGCCGGGACGTACGCGGTGTACGCGTCACCGCGCCCCGTCACCCGCACCGCCCGCCAGGTCCGGCCCTCGTCGAACGACACCTCCACGACCAGCGTGGTGTGCCGCGGCGTCGGCAGACCGGCCTGGTGGCGCAGTCCGATCCCGACGGTGTGCGCCCGCCCGGCGACCGAGCCGTTAAGGTCGGCGGGCACCCGGTAGTCGACCTGCAGCAGCGGCAGCGCCCGCGCCTGCCCGGCCGTCGCGGACCGGAACTCCCACACCGTGTCGGTACGGGTCGCCCGCGCCCACTCCGGCGTGGTCCGCGCGGTCGTCAACTGCAGCCGGTACCCGGCCGCCCCGGCGGGCACCTCCACGTCGGCCATGGCACTCGGCAGCTCCGCGACCAGCGTCCCGTCGCGCCACAGCTTGGCCGCGACCTCGTCACCCTCGCGGAGCCCGGCGTGGCCGGCGGCGTCGACGAACTCCGGCACCCGCAGCGACAGCACGTCACCGAGCCGGGTGGAGAGCAGGCCGCTCGCCGCGGCGGGCCGGACCACCGGCCCGAACCAGGTCTCCCGGGTCTTGCCGGGCCGGTAGCTGCGCGGCTGGTCGGCGATGCCGCCGGCCAGCGGACCCCAACCGCCCCACGGGTACTCCTGGTGCACCCGGTGCTGCCACACCGAGTCGCCGGCCGACACCCACTCCTCGCGGGTGGACGGCGTGGCCACGAAACGGGTGGTGTCGTTCCAGGAGTAGTCCTGCCACGGACGCCAGCCGAAGCGCTGCTCACGGGCCCACGGCTCGCCGCCGTTGTGCGCGTACGAGGTGTCGATCCGCATCGAGTTCGCGGCGGTCACCTTGTGCACGATGCGCTGCGGGACGCGGCCCCGCTCGACGTGGAAGACGTCGTACAGGTACGGGCTCACCGGGGTGAGGACCAGCTCGATCGTCGCGCTGGAGCGCGCGGTGCGGGCGAGCAGCTTCTGCCCGTCGTCGTACGCGACGACCATGGCCGGGATCGGCTCCCGCTCACCCTGCGGCTCCCACACCGTCCACGCCGACCAGTCGGCGGGGCGGACGATGATGATCGCCGCCGCGCCCGCCGCGGCCGCCGCCGCGATCTGCTCCTGCTCGGTGCGGTCGGACGCCGTCTCGACGAGCGCCACCGCGTCGCGCACGCGCGCCGCCGCGAGCTGCTGGGCCGTGCCGGTGCCGGCGCGAACCAGCTTGAGCCGCTTCGGCCCGTCGTAGCCGGGCGACAGGTGCAGCAGGTTGATGTCGAGCGGACCCTTCACCCCGTCGATCTGGGCCGCCACGATCGGCGCGACCAGCTGCCAGCGGGACGAGAACTCGTACTCACCCGCGCTCACCGGCTTCGTCGGGGTCACGTTGACCTGCTGCACGGTGCTGAAATGCATGACGCCGTGGCTGATCGTGCGGCCGTTGCCGTGCACCCGGTGCACGTAGTAGCTGAGGATCGCCTGCTGCTCGGACGGCTTGGGCGTCTCGATCCGGATCGGGGTGCCCTTGCGCGCGTCGAGCAGCACGGTCATGTCCCCGGTGACCTTCAGTTCCGGATCGGTGACCAGGGTGACCTGCTCGTCGAGCGGCGCACCGTGCTCGATGAGGCCCTGCAGCAGGTAGGTGCCCTCCTCGACCTCGACGGTGCCGTCGTTGCCGACGAGCCAGGTGAGGGTGTCGGAGCGGCTGTCCTCGCCGTGCAGCATGACGACCGGCGCGGAGCCGGGCTTGCCGGCCGGGTCGAGCGCTCGCAGGGTGACCTTGTGCCGCGGGCCGGCCAGGGTGAGGCCGACAGCGGTGCGCAGGGCGATCCCGCCGGGGCCGGTCGCCGTGATGACGCCGCTGTGCCGGCCCCTGTCCAGTTTGGCCTGGTCGAGGGTCGCGGTGACGTCGGCGGTGCCACCGGCGGGCACGGTGACCTGCCCGGCGGTGGCCAGGGCGTCGGTCTCGGCGACGGCCCGGTCGACATTGCGCAGGTCGACCTTCAGGTCGAGGGTGACGGGCGCGCTTCCGGTGTTGGTGAACGTCAGCACACGGGTCGCCGCCTGCGCCGCCGGGGCGGTGGTGAGCAGGCCGAAGTCGGCGGTGGCGGTGCCGTACACGGTCTGCGCGACGGCCCGGGTCAGGTCGACCCGGCCCGCGCCCTGCTGGTACACCGTCAGCGACGCGTTGGCGCGGGCGGTGCTGACCAGTGCGTTCTTGAGCTGCCCGGCCTTCCAGCCCGGGTGGGCCTGGGCCAGCAGCGCGGCCGCGCCGGCCACGTGCGGGGTGGCCATCGAGGTGCCCGACGCGGTGGTGTAGTTCGCGTCGACGACGGTGCCCATCGACGTCCCGGCAGCGCGGGCCGCGACGATGCCGACGCCCGGGGCGGTGATCTCCGGCTTGAGGCCTTCGTCGCCCAGGCGCGGGCCGCGGCTGGAGAAGTCGGCCAGGTTCTCGTCCCGGTCGACGGCCCCGACGGTCAGCGCGGACGCGGCCGCGCCGGGCGAGCCGACGGCATAGTCGGAGCCGTCGTTGCCCGCCGCGATGACGAACAGGGTGCCGCTGGCGGCGGTCAGCCGGTCCACGGCCAGGCTCATCGGGTCCTGGCCGTCGGTGGCCGAGCCGCCCAGGCTCATGCTGACGACCTCGGCGCCCTGCTCTACGGCCCATTCCATGCCCGCGACGATCCACGACTCGTATCCGGAGCCGCCGTCGTTGAGCACCTTGCCCACCAGCAGGTTCGCGCCCGGTGCGACGCCCTTGCGGGTGCCGCCCGAGGCCGCGCCAGTGCCGCCGACGGTCGCGGCGACGTGCGTGCCGTGCCCGTGCCGGTCGACGGCGTCGGGGCTGTCGGTGAAGTTGCGGGCCTGCCCGATACGTCCGGCCAGGTCGGGGTGGTTGGCGTCGACGCCGGTGTCCAGGATCGCCACGTCGACGCCCTTGCCGTCGAATCCGGCGGCCCAGGCGTCGGGCGCGCCGATCTGCGCGACACTGCGGTCCAGGGCGGCCTCCACGCGGCCGTCGAGCCAGATCCGCTCGATGCCGCCGCCGAGGCGGCCGCCCTGCGCGGCGCCGGACCGCGCGCTGCCCGCCGAGGACACGGCGGCCGCCGTGTCCGCCGCGGCCGGGGCAGCGGGCGCGGTGGCCCGCCAGAATCCGGCGAGGTTGTCGCGGCTCGCGGTCAGCGCCGCTGCGCCGATGCTCGGCAGGTCGCGCACTCCGGTGACACCGGCCGTGCGCCTGGCGTTCGCGCCGCCGTCGGCGTAGCGCACGATCAGCGGCAGGCCGGTCGCGGTCGCGTCGCCGTACCCGGCCGCGAGCAGCTCCTCGACGTCGAACAGGTCCGCGTCGACGGCCCCGGACGACACGTACGGCACCACATCGGACGGCAGCACCCGCAGGCCGCCGTCGACCTCCACGGTGTGGAACGTGATGCGTTCCCGACCGGGGGCGGGGCGCACCGCGGCGGTGTGCCGGCCCGCGCCGGCGTCGCTCACGGTGACGACGTCACCGGTGATCAGCGTGACCGTCTGGCCGGCCGGCGGGGTCGCCGCGGTCCGGTCCGGCGTGCCCGGCGCGGCGGCAGCGGTCTGCTGCGCCGTGCCGAGCACGGTGAAGGTGAGTACGGCCGCCATACCGCCGGCGGCGGTGGCGCGGCCCAGGGGTGACCACATCGTGTCGAGCTCCTCACGATCATCGCCGCTGTCCACGGCGAAGGTGATCGGATTCTGCTGCGGCCACGTGTCCAAGGTCACTAGAGCCGGTGCTGCGCAAAGGCGACATGTCACCAGGTGGACAACCCGGCTTCACCGCCATGCCACCGTACGGACGCCCGCGGCTCAGCCGCGTGCCGTGAGCACCGCCAGCTGCGCCAGGACCGACGGGTCGGTGATCTTCTCGTCCTCGGCGAGCAGCAGCACCTTGCTGAGCACGACACTCGTCATCGGATCGTCGTCGGCGAACGGCAGGAACAGCCGCCGGTGCGGCTTGCGACCGAACCCGGCCGGCACCACGCACAGGTAGCCGCCCGGCTCGACGTGGATGCTGCCGCTGGTCAGGTGCACGCGGTAGACGGCGCGCGAGCCGTGGACGACCGCAACCGCGCCCTCGACGGCGACCCGCCGCAGGCCCAGGTCGTCGATGAGTGCGGCCAGCACCTCGGCCCGGCTCTGCGCGCGAGCGGGCGAGTCCAGCCGTGCCGGGTCGGTGCCCGCGACCGACACGACCAGGTCGAGGTCGCGCATGACCTCGGAGAAGACGGTCGGCGGCACGTCGGCCAGCGGCACGATGTCGCGTCCGGACAGGAACCGCAGCTCGCCGATCTCCACGTCGCCCATGCCGAAGTATCCGTGGAAGTCGCAGCGCAGAGCCGCCGTCAGGTCTCCCGCCGGGCGGGTGGCCTGGTACGCGGCGTAGTCGCCGTGCGTGCGCCAGCCGCGACCCGACAGCAGTTGCCCGGCGACCCGGCCGGTCACGGTGTGGCCGGCGAAGCGCCGCGAGACGTCGACGGCTTCGCGTTCGGCGGGCGTGAGCACGTACAGCTCACGGAATGCCTGTTTGACGGGCTGGCGCAGGCGGCGGCGCACGATCTCGGCCTGCCAGTGCCCGAGCCGCCCGGACGTGTACAGGTCGAACGGGTGCACGGCGGTGACCGGGCCGGTCGTGTCGACGTCGGCGAGCAGCCCGACCTGGCCGGTGCGGTCGCGCCACAGCAGGGCGGGCAGCATCGCCGCGCCCGCGGGCAGTCTCAGCAGCCCGGCCAGCTCCTGCGGGCCCACCGGCGTGCCGGTCGCGACGAGCCGTTCGATCACGCCGGTACGCAGCCGCCGGGCCTGATCGCGCAGCAGGTCCTGGTGTTCGCGGCTGGCCGTGTAGCGGGCGTCGGCGCGTACCGCCGCAGGCACGCTTTTCATAACCTTCCCACCGCTGGTGACGGTGATGACCGGGTCGGGGCCGTCCATGACGACCGCGACCGTGTAGTCGCCGACCGACCACGGCGGCGGGGTGGCGTCGGCAAGCTCGATCTCGCACTCGGTCTCCAGGCGGCTCGCGTCAGGCAGGCCGGCGACCTGTGCCAGGTGCTCCAGCGCCACCTCGACCGCGGCGGCGTGGCTGTGCCGCCGGTTCGGGCCGAGCTTCGGCCCGCGCTTGGCGATCTCACGCAGCGCCGTGTACCGGTCGAGCACCGTCTCGCCCTCGGCGAGCGGCAGCATGCCGTACGCGGCGATGCCCGCCAGGGCGTTGTTCTTCACGCGTTTGAGCACCGCCGCGCGGTTGCGCCCCAGGGCCGCGCTGACCAGCTCGCACGGCGTCTGCGCCAGCAGGTGCTCGGTCGTGGCGGGTCCGGCCGCCTCGGCCGCCACCAGGATGAGCTCACGGTCATACCGGACCACGCCGCCCGCCTCGATCCGGTCCACCAGCCGCAGCAGCGCCGACGCCGGTTCCAGTCCCAGCACCGGCAGCAGCCCTTCGGCATCACCGGCTTCCCGGCGCAGGTGGAAGGCGCGCAGCCGGACCTCCAACGGGCGCTGCCGCAGGTGCGCCACCAGCTCTGCCAGCTCCTCGCTGCTCAGTTCGGCCGCGCCCAGCCGCTTGCCGGTCTTCTCCTCCCCCGTCCAGTCCAGCGCCCGCAGCACGAACCGCAGCCCACGCGGCACGACCACCTGCGGCAGTTCCTCGTCCGGCACCCCCGCCGAGGTCATCCGCCACAGCATCTCGTCCACGTACGGCCGCACCGCGTCCGCGCAGGCGGCGGGCGGTGGCGGCGCGCCACCCGACGGGTCTCGTCCCACGATGGTGTTGCCCAGCCAGCGGTCCACGGTGAACGCGTGCTCGACCAGCGCCGCGTCCAGGGCGTCGCGCGCGTGCAGGGCGTCGAGCAGCCGGGTCACGGCGGGCCGGGTCACCCGCCCCAGCGGAGTCAGCACCAGCACCCGCATCGCGGCCACGTCGCCGGCCGCGATGACCCGGTCGGCCACCTCGTCCAGCGGCGGTGTGCCCCAGACCGGCCACCCCAGCAGCGCGCGCAGCGCCGCGTCACGCGTCGCGGTCGGCCACGGCGCGTCCAGGACGGCGCACACGTCCGCGCCCGGCTCGAGCGGGAACGCCTCGTCGTACGCCTCGCTGAACGCCTGGTCGATGTCGGGAATGCGGTCCTCCAGCTTGCCACCGACACGGTCGTCACCCCGGCGCAGCTGCTCCCGGACGATCGGCCCCAGCTCGCGCAGCAGCGCCAGGTCACCGTCCTTGACGGCGGTGCGAACCTGCTCGACGCGCTGCCACAGCGCGTCCCGCTCCTGCGCGAACGCCTCCAGGTGGACATCGGGAATCGGATGCTGCACGTCAGCCTCCGACCAGCGCGGTGAGGCGCACGAACACCACGGGCTCACCCAGGTGCAGCACGATCTGCTCGTCCAGCAGATCCAGCTGCCGCCCGCCGACGAACAGTGCGAACGTGCCGCGCTCGAACGCCGACCAGGCGCGGGCCACCTCGGCCTCGACGTCGGGTGCGGCCTGCTGCCGGTCGGGCAGGCGGACCACGCCGGTGGCCGCCTGGGCTCGGATGTCCTCGTCGGTCAGGTACTGCCGGTCGAGCAGGGCGCGGCACCGCGAGCCGTCCGCCTGCCAGGCACGCACCTGCTCGGCGACGGCGGCGCGGATCAGCTCGCGCACCGTGGTCTGCTCCTGCGCCAGCTCGACCAGCACATCGGGCAGGCGGTCCCCGCCGGGAACCCTGCTTCGCACCTCGACCCGCACCACGCGCCTCCTCGCCTAGGACGGCCCCGACCCTAACCGCGCCGTCCGACAACAAGGGATCACTCCGAAACGGACTTAACGACCTCCCGGCGGTGATGGCGGTCACGGTCGGTAGGCATACCTAGACCCACCTAGGCATGGCACTAGGTATGTCGTAGGCAGGCAAGATACGCCGTCGCTGCGGATGGAGCGGAGGTCCGGCCGGAGGAGTATTTACCTCGTCAGCAAGACAGAGAGTCAAGGACTGAGGAGTCTGCGATGTTCGGATCGCCCGAGATGTACTTCGATCTCGCGAAGTTGCATCACCGAGAGCTCATAGACGAGGCCGCGAAGGAGCGGGTGGCCAACAGGGTGCACCGCCACGGCCGCAAGCGCCGCCAGGCGCGCGACCACACGGCACGATGAGCACGACTAGACAGGCCCGGGATCCGGAAACGGACCCGGGCCTGTTCGTATGCGCCAACCGGTGACGTGTCCGATGCGAGCGTGAACGTGTCCGGCCGACGCGAGCCGGACGGCCGTACGGCGGCGAGGATCGAACCCAGCCGCGGCAGCCGCCGCCACCGCACCTTCCGGAGGCCTTCCATGTTCATCGCGATCGTCGACTTCCGCACCGCCCCCGCCGACCGGACCTCGGCCCTGGCCCGGCTCGATGCCGAAAGCCAACACGTCCGCGCCATGCCCGGCAACGTCGCCTTCCGGGTCTACGCCTCCCGCGCGGACGATTCCGCGATCACCATCGTGCACGAGTGGGCCGACGAGGAGTCGTTCGCCGGATACCAGACGTCGGACTCCTTCGCCCGCTCCGGCGAGGTGCTGCGCCCGATGATGATCGCGCCGCCGGTGAGCCGCCGCTTCCGGGCCGACCTGCTGGAGACGGTCCGCTGACTACGATGGGGTCCGTGCGAGGCCGCCGATGACCCGTGAGGCGTACAGCTTCGTCCGCACCTTCCCCGCCGAGCCGGTCCGGGAACTGCGCGTGGACCGCCACTACCTGCTCTGCGCCTCCGCCGGCGTGCTCCGGCTGGAGGCGCAGGGCCAGGCATGGCTGCTGCCCCCGGCACGGGCCGCCCTGATCGAGGCGGGCCGGCCGATCCAGGTCAGCATCCCGCAACCGGTCACCACGGCCTCGGTGCTGTTCGACCCCGAGTTCACCGCCGCCCCGCCCGCGCCGCTGACCGTGTTCGACCTCAACCCGCTGGCCCGCGCCCTGGTCGACGAGTGCGGCGCCTTCGGCGAGAGCGACGAGCCCCTTCCTGCGTACGCCCGGACGATGTTCGCCGCGCTCGCCGCCGTGACCTGGCGGCTCGCCGAGCAGCCGAGCCCGGTCGTCGTCCCGGCGGGACGGTCACCGGAGCTGCGCCGGGCCCTGGCCGCCACCGAGCGGCAGCTCAGCGGAGAGGTCAGCTTCGAAGACGTCGCCGCCGAGGTCGGCCTCGCGCCGCGCTCGCTGGCCCGGCGCTTCGCCGAGGAGACCGGCCTGACCTGGCGAGCGGTCCTGCGCCGGATGCGCGTGCTGCGCGCGATCGAGGAACTCGCCGCAGGCGACGCCCCGGTGACCCGGATCGCGCACACGGTCGGCTACACCTCGTTGTCGGCGTTCAACGCCGCCTTCCTGGACCTGACCGGCCGCACCCCGACGGAATACCGCGCCAGCTTCCGCCCCTGATCCGGCCGGTACCCGGCAGTCAGCGGATGGGCGTCGCCGAACTCCTACCGATGGGAGGCCACGCATCGCTCATGGGTCGCGGTCGCTTCGGCGCGCGAGGCTGGGTGAAGATCTGTTTTTGTGGACGCCAGACGCCCCTATAGGGACAGTCAGCGTCCACAAAAACAGATCTTGCCCAGGAGATCCCGATGACCGTCACAACGCAACGGGCCGATGCGCACCAGCTTGCGTCGACCGACGCGGCCGATCTCGCGATCTTTGCCGACGACATGGATCCCGCGTTATGTTTGCCTCCGACGAATGGCCAATGTGGAGCCATCGCTTCGGGGGGACCTGCTGACATGTCCACAACGCGCACCTTTGCCGAGATCTGCACCGACGTCGCGCCCACCGGCATGCGCCGCCTGATGTCACGGGCCGTGGTGCTGGGCGGCAGCATCGCCGGCCTGATGGCCGCCCGGGTGCTCAGCGACCACGCCGACGAAGTACTGATCATCGAGCGCGACCCGCAGGACACCGGTGACGATCCGCGACCCGGTGTGCCGCAGGGCAGCCAGGTGCACGGGCTGCTGCCCGCGGGGCAGATCCAGTTCGAGCGGTGGTTTCCCGGGTTCATCCAGGAGGCGATCGAGGCGGGCGCGGTCGTGCCGCCGTACGGAGCGTTCGAGTTCGTCATGAACGGCTCGCTGCGCACCGCCAAACCGGTCCGGCTGGAGCAGCCGGGCCTGGTCGGCACCAGGCCTTTCCTGGAAGGGCTGGTCCGGCGACGGACGCTCGCGGTGCCCAACATCAGGTTCGTGTCCGGACGGGCCGAGGGACTGATCGTCGAGGACGGCCGGGTGGTCGGCGCGCGCTACGAGGGCGACGAAGGCTCCACCGAGGTACGGGCCGAGCTGGTCGTCGACGGCATGGGCCGGTCCAGCCGGCTCAGCGACTGGCTGGAGGGGCACGGCTTCGCCCGTCCGCCGATGCAGCGTATGGGCATCAAACTCAACTACGCCACGGCGACGTTCCGCCGAGACCCGGCGATGGGCGACACGTGGGGCAGCATCGCCTTCAACGACGGCAGTGGTGGCGTGCCGCGCATCGGCGGGGTGAACCCGGTCGAGGGCGACCGGTGGCTGGTCCTGATCGCCGGGTACGCCGACGACCGGCCCAGCCGCGATCCCGACGAGTTCACCGAGCGCTGCGTGCGGGACTTCCCGCCGATGTTCGGCCAGGTCGCCACGGGCTGCGAGATGATCGGACCGGTCATCACCTACCACCAGGCCGACAGCCGGCGCCGGGACTTCCACGAGGCCCGGGACCTGCCGGCGGGTGTCGTCGCGGCCGGTGACGCGGTGGCGTCGTTCAACCCGATCTACGGCCAGGGTATGACCTCGGCCGCGCTGCACGCGTCGTGCCTGTCGGCGTACCTGCGGACCGATCCGGACCTGAGCCGCCCCGCCCGGCGATACTTCGACCTGGTGCGGGTCGTCGTCGACGCGGCCTGGCAGACCTCCACGCTGTCCGACCTGGGGCTTGAGCACGTCGACGGCCCCTACCCGCCCGGCTACGCGCTGATCAGCCGGATCAGCGGGCGGATCGCCCGCGCGTCGATCTCCGACGATGCCGTCAACCACAAGCTGAGCCTGGTCACCATGATGCTGGCCCACCCGCGCTCGCTCATGAGCCCGTCGTTCGTGCTGCGCGCGATGCTGCGCGGCGCCTGAGCGGGACGGTCACCGAGTGGGTGCTGTGTCGCAGCACCCACTCCCGCAGCAGGCCGGACCCACGTCGACCCGTAGGCGTGGAAGCTCACGACCCGTCGGTGACTCCGGCAGGGTCGCGCCTCAGTGCCGTGCCCAGGACCGCGCCACCGGCCGCGCCGATCGCCCAGAAGACGATCATGATAAGGATGAAGTCGGGCCGCACCACGTCGAGGACCGCCGACTGCCACGTCGGCGGCACCGCGTCGCCGGTGCTCAGGTAGCCGGCCTGCCGCTGCGCCCAGACCAGCGCCTCCGGGACGCCGACGGTGACGATCGCCACCAGGGCGGCGAGCCCGGACAGTGCCGCGGCGCGCAGTCCCGCGCCGAAGGAGCGGTTGCGCCAGGCCGTGACGAGCGCGACGGCGAGCAGCAGCACGCTCGGGCCGACGATCCAGAAGTCGAGGATCCCGCCCCTGCTGTGGGCCAGTGACCAGCGTGAGGCCGCGAACGACCCGGCAGCGACGACCACCGCGACCGCGGCGGCCGATGCCCACGCGGCCCGCGGCCGACCGGACCGCAGCGCGGCCCACATCCCGCCCAGCGCGAACCTGCGCCGCTCGGCGGGCGGGTCGATGGGGGCCAGTTCGGCGCGCAGCGCCGCGCCCCCGGCGGACCGGTTCTCGGGCAGGTCCGCGGTGGCCAGGTCCAGCAGGAGCTGCCACACGTCCCGGGCCGGCAAACGTTCCGTGGTCTCGGTGCGGGCGCCGCGCGCCGCGCCGAGGACCGGCCAGGGCAGGGCCCAGCTCAGCACGACGAGGAACACCGCGAACGGCATCAGCAGATCGCCCGCGCCCAGGTTGGCCACGACCGGGAAGCTGTCGGGTTCGGCCTGGTAGGCGGCGTTCAACGGCAGGTGTGCGGCCGCGGTGCCGACGGCGACCGCGACGAGCGTGAGCAGCCCCGCGACCGTTCCGGCCCCGAATCTGCGGGCCCGGGCCACGGTGGCCGCGGCCAGGGCGGCGAGCCCCGCGCAGGCGACCGCCGCGAGCAGCCCGAGCACCATGGCGAGCAGCGCTATGTCGACACCCAGCCCGGTCCTTTGTCGACCGTGGCGAGATACAGGCGCTGCAGGCCGAAGGTCAGCGCCGCGGTGCCGGCGGCGACACCGATCAGCAGCGGCCACACCGGACGCCTGGTGCCGTCGCGCCATCCCGCGCGGGCGCGGGAGGCGAGCATGCCCATACCGCCATGGCGTACGGCATCGCGCAGCCGGCCGGCGAGCACCACGATCGCGAGCAGGGGTGCCGGTGCGAGCACCACCAGGGTGAGGAGGAAGTCGAGCATCGCGGGCCTCCGAACGGCAGGGGCGGGCCGGGGATCGAGCGGTCGAGGGTCAGGCGGTCCTGGGCGCGAGCGCGGCCGGGCCCGGGGCGGGTGCGGCCGCGGCGGCGCGGGCAGCCGCGGCGACGGTGCGGGCGAGTTCGGCGCCCGCGGTGCTGAGCCGGTAGAGGTGCCTGGCCGGCCGCCCGCGCGGCGGGTCGGTCTCCCAGGAGGTCTCCACGTGTCCGCGTTCGGCGAGGCGGATGAGGATCGGGTACACCGTGCCCGCCTTCAGGCCGAGGGTGCGGCACAGGTCGTAGCCGTGGCTCCAGTCCTCACCGGACTTGGCGAGGGCGACGAGCACTGCCGCGGTCTGCGGGGAGGGATGTCGTACGCGTGCCAAGCCTCTAATATCTACCTAGGTAGAGTTAACGCGCAAGCCCCTTCTCCGCGCCGGTCGCCAGGGGTCTGCGAACGCGGCGTTCGCATGGCAGGATCTCCTGTTCGTGACGCCCCGCCACCCCACCCGCTCCGCCGGGTTCGTCGTACTGGTCCTGGCCACGCTCTGCGGCGGGGTGCTCGGCCTGGTCATGCTGGTCAACCGCATCGAGCCGACGGTCTCGACCTGGCTCGCAGGGGTCTCGTTCGCGCTGTTCGTCGTGCTGTGCGGGGTCGCCGCCCTCGGCTGGTTCTGGCGGGAGCACGAGGTGTGGCGGGCGCTCGGCGGTCCGGAGCAGCTGGCCGCCCGGGTCCGGGCCCGCGCGGAGCAGCAGGCTGCTTATTCGGCGGCGGTCCACGCGTCCTATCAGGCCCGTGCCGCGGAAGAGGCTGCATACCGCCTCGCGAACGGCCCGGACCGCACCGAGGCCAAGGCCGGACCGCCGCCTCGGATCGACGGCTGAACCCTCGTGCCGATGACGCTCCATCGCACCCGGACGTGGCTGGTCCAGGTACTGATCGCACTGGCGGCTCCGGTCGCGCTGACCTGGGCACTGCTGACGATGCGCCGCGACATGATCGCCGGACTGCCCCCGGCGATAGTCGGCCGCGAGCTGATCATGGTCATTTTCGCGGCGATCGCGGCTCCCATCGTCATCATGAAGACCCTGGGCGCGCTCCGGTTCCGCTTCGTCATCGACAGCGCCGGTCTGACCATCCGGACCCCCGACATCACCGCCACTGTCCCGTGGTCCGGCGTCGAGTCGGTCATCCTCGACGACCTGCGCGTCCTCGTCGTTCCCGACCCGGACTACCAGACCACCACCTATCCGGGGATCGGCAGGTTCACCGGGACCACACCTGACGGCCGCCGCTGCTTCGAGGTCCTCGTGCTGGCGCAGGTGCGCGAGTCACCGTCCGCGATCGCGTCCGCGCTCGCCGAGCACGCCGGGCCGCGCTTCACCGACACCCGGCGCGTGTAGCACGGCGGCGCCGGCTCCCACACCTCGCCGCCCGGCTGGGTGAGCGCGAACCGGCTGGCATGATGACCCATCACGCCCGGCCCGACCTGCGGTGCGCCGGCCGAGGGCGTGCGCGAACGGGCGGAGGAATGCTGCGATGACGACACCGGGACTGCCGGACAGCCGGGTGAACCGGACCTTCCGGCGCTCCGACCCGCTCGCGTACCTCGTCGGGGGCATGTTCGCGCCGCTTTTGCCCGCCGCCGTCATCGTGGACCGGGCCGGGCTGCCGCAGCCCGCATTCGGCCTGGCTCTCTGCGCAGTCCTGTCCGCGGCTGGTCTCGTCACGGCCTACCTGGCCGGACCGGCCGCCGGATTCACCGTCACCCCGGACACGGTCACCATCACCAACCCGCTCGTGCGGTACGAGGTCCCCAGGCACCTGGCCGAAGGCTTCGACCAGCTCGACAACCTGGCAGTGCGGCTGCGGGTACGCGGGCACCGGCCGATCGAGGTCAGGGCACTGGTTCCCGGGCTCGGCACCGACCGCAGCCGACGTGCCGTGTCCCGCGATCTCGACCGCCTGGAGCAGTTCCTGACCGAGGTGCCGGTGCTGCCTTCGGCGGGTGCGCCGCGGCGCAGCCGCCGACCGCTCACCATCGCCATGCTGTCCGTGGTCGTCGCCGGGTTCGCCGGAGTCGTGGCGCTCGGCGCGAGCCTCGGCGTGTTCAGCGGTTCTTGACGGCGGCGACCTCCGCTGCCACCACGGCCATGAGCTTGGCGATGTTCTC
The DNA here is from genome assembly GCF_042663325.1 of Catellatospora aurea. Taxonomy (NCBI): domain Bacteria; kingdom Bacillati; phylum Actinomycetota; class Actinomycetes; order Micromonosporales; family Micromonosporaceae; genus Catellatospora; species Catellatospora aurea. The sequence continues at coordinate 75,109 of NZ_JBHTAC010000015.1, read as the reverse complement.
CGGGTTCGCGTCGTAGCCGGCGGTCGTCGCGCCGAGAACCATGGTGCCGTCAAGCACGCCGACGCCGACGTGGGTCTGGCCGTCCTTGGTCACGCTTCCGGCGAAGGCCTGCTCCCCCAGGTTCGGCGCGGGCACGGCCTTGACGTCGGGAACCGCGTTGCTCAGCTCGACGGCCTTCTGATAACCGGCGGCCGCGTCCGCCGCGGTGGCGTACTCGTCGGCCGAGATCGTCACCTTCTTGGTGCCGTCGCTGTTCGTGTACGCCACGCTCCGGGTGGCGGTCGGGCTGCCGGAGGCGGTGGAGTTCCAGCCGGTGGCCAGCTCTTGGCTGATCTCCGGGAAGAACCCTTGCACCGCGCTCAGCGGAATGACGACGTTGCGCGGAAGCAGGGCGCCGGTGGCCGACGGCGCGGCGGCCTGCGGCACGGTCGCGGACGTGACGGGTGTGGTGCAGGCAGGCAGCACCAGAACTCCGAACGCGGCAGCCCACAGCACTGCCGCCCTGCCCCAGCCCGCCTTCGCTACCCGTGCGTTCACGCCTGCCCCCGCTCACGGAAAACCCACTCCGGGCAGCAATCTGCCCACAGCCGCAATATATCCCGCTAATGGGTCCAATCTCGGCTAATACCGAATGAAAGGTGCGCTGGCACGGGCGGGTGGCCGGCCTACGGCTGCATCTCGTACGCGCCGCAGAGGGCCTCGACCTGGGACCACACGGCGGCGGTGCGGGCGGCGTCCCGGGCCGGGCGGCGCAGGTGCGCCAGTGCCCAGGCGGCCTGGGCGTCGGTGGTGGCCGCCTTGCCGTGCAGCTCGGTCGCGTACGCGGAGAAGTCGCCGACCAGCACCGCGAAGATCTCGTCGAGCAGGTCGCGGTCCAGGCCGGTCGACTCGGCCTGCTCGAGGATCAGCTGGCCGTAGACGACCAGCGCGAACAGCTGCCCGATGGTGAGCAGGAAGTCCAGGTCGCGCTGCTGGTCGGCGTCCGGGGCGTGCGCCTGCAGCAGCGCGCACAGCCCGTCGGCCTGCTCCCGGAACACCGCCACGTTGGCGAGGTCGGCGTGCTTGTCGTACGGGCCGCGCCAGTCCTGGAACCGGATCTCCCCCAGCCCTCGGGCCGGCCCCTGCCGGAACAGGAACTCGTCGTCGGCGGCGTCGTGGCGGGTCGGCACCGGCGCGAAGTCGGCCGGCCGGAACAGGTAGTTCGGCATGAACTTCAGGATCAGGGCCAGGTTGACGTGCACGGTGCCTTCGAGCTTCGGCAGGCCGCGGATGTCCTTGGCGGCCTTGTCGAAGTAGGTGTCCGCCTCGAAGCCCTTCGCGGCGATCACGTCCCACAGCAGGTCGACCACCCGCTCGCCCTCGGTGGTGACCTTCATCTTCGTCATCGGGTTGAACAGCAGATACCGCCGGTCGTCCGGGCCCGCGGACCGGAAGTAGTCGACGGCCCGGTCGCTGAACAGCTTCATCGCGACCAGCCGGGCGTACGCGTCGGTCAGCTCGCGGCGCACGTGCGGGAAGTCGGTGACCTTCCTGCCGTACAGGACGCGCCGGTGCGCGTGGGTGACGGCTTCGTACATCGCGTGCTCGCAGATGCCGATGGAGGCGGTGCACAGGTTGAACTTGCCGACGTTGACCGTGTTGAGCGCGGCGTCGAACGCGGCCTTGCCGGTGTGCAGCACGTCCTCGGCGCGCACCGGGTAGTCCTCCAGCCGGAACTCGCTGACGTACATCTGCCCGTTCACCACGTTCTTGACCAGGTGGTACGCGGGGTGGCGGCTGTCTGCGGCGAAGAAGACGTAACCGTCGGGGCCCTCGACGTCGGCGCGGCGGCCGAACACGGAGACCAGGCCCGCGACGTTGCCGTTGCCGATGTAGTACTTGCCGCCGGTGGCCCGGAACCCGTCCGCGCCGTCCGGGGTCAGGACCATGTCGGTGGAGTAGATGTCCGCGCCGTGGGCGCGCTCGGACAGGCCGAACGCCATGACGTGGCCGTCGGCGAGCAGTTGCGCGGCGCGGGCGCGGGCCGCCGGGTTGGCGCTCTGCCACACCGGCCCGAGACCCAGGACGGTGACCTGCCAGGTGTACCAGTAGCCGAGGCCGTAGAAGGCGAGGATCTCGCTGAGCGCGGCGTTGCGCGCGGTGTCCCAGCGGGTGCCGGTGCCGTCGGCGGTTGGGGTCAGGAACGTCGCGAACAGGCCTTCCTTGGCGACGAAGTCCAGGAAGTCGGCGTACCAGGTGCGGTCGTTGTAGCTGTCGACGAGCGTCTTCTTGCCGCGGTTCTCGAAGAAGTCGACGGTGGCGCGCAGCAGCCGGCGGGACTCGTCGTCCAGGTGCGCCGGGTCGTAGGTGCGCGGGTTCAGCAGCAACGGGTGCGTCATGGCGGTTCTTCCCTATCCGGTCAGAGGTCGTGGAGGGTGTGCAGGACGTCGTCTAGCCAGGCCAGGACCATGCGTTCGTACTCGATGCCGCCGCGCAGCACGACGTGCTGCAGCCGCTGCCCCGCGTCGAGGTCACCGGTGTCGGGGAAGTCGCGCTGCTCGCCGGCCAGGTAGCGGCGCAGGGTGGTCTCGTGGTCGGCGCGATACCGCTCGACCTCGCTGATCAGGGCCGCCCGGCCGGCGGCGTCGTCGAACGCCGCGCCGCGGATCTTGACGGCCAGCTCGTGGCGGACGGTCTCCGGCTGGACCGGTTCCCGCAGCCAGGCGGTCAGCGCCTCCCGGCCGGGCGCGGCCACGGAGTAGCACCGCTTGTCGGGGCGGCCGTCCTGGCCGATCTCCTCGGCGGTGACCCAGCCGTCGGCCTCCATCCGCCGCAGCACCTTGTAGATCTGCTGGTGGGTGGCGGTCCAGAACCGGCCGATCGAGCGGTCGAACCGTCTGGCCAGCTCGTAGCCGGACCCGGGCTGCTCCAGCAGCGAGACGAGGATCGCGTGTTCCAGGGCCACGCCGTTATTATGCTATGAAACTAATTGCATATCAACCCACCCACGCTTCGGGGCGTGATCACGGCGGCAGGGTAACGACACGCCGCCGAACACGCCCTCAAGTTCATGATCAACGCGGCGGGGCGGGGCGGGAACGGGGCGGGAACGGCGAAGGGCCTGCTTCCGTGGTGGAAGCAGGCCCTGGGGTTCGTCCGGTCAGGACACGTCGCGGGTGCGGGTGAGCAGGGTGCCGATCAGGCCGGTGACCAGGGCCCAGGCGACCAGGACCAGCGCGCCGACCCAGTAGCGCGGCTGCCCCGGCAGGTCCGCTCCGCTGGTCATCAGGGTCGAAGCGAGCGAGGGCATGGCCCACTGCACGTTGGCCAGCCAGTCCCACTCCAGCAGGTTCGTCAGCACGTTCACGATGATCGACACGGCGATCGTGCCCACCGTGTACATGACCATCGCGGTGATGGTCGCGCCGATCTGGCTGCGGATGAGCACGCCGATGCCGATGCCGATCAGCGCCCACAGCGCGTACGCCAGGCCGTTGAGCAGGATCGCCCGGATCACGTCCCAGTCCCCCAGGGCGGGGGTGATGTTCTCCGAGTTGAGGAAGATCGCGGTGGCCGGCACGGTGATCGCCGTGGTCACCAGCCACAGCACGACGCCGAACACGCCGCCGGCCGCCGCCTTGGCCAGGATCACCGAGGTGCGGTGCGGGGTGGCCAGGAACGTCGTGGTCGCGGTCTGGTGGTGGTACTCGTTGGTGACCGTGATGATGCCCAGCAGCATCACGAACATCAGGCCGAAGTACTGCCCCGAGGTGACCATGTACGAGGTCAGCGCGACGGGTTCGGCCAGCGCCGACATCGCCGCAGCGCCCTCGGGGTCCATGCCCTCGGCCATCTCCGCCGGCTGGTCGAGCACGAAGTGCATGTTCAGCGCGTTGATCGCGAACGCCAGCAGGAGCAGGCCGAACGCGCCGAGCGCGAACAGCCACCACACGTTGGTCGTACGGATCTTCAGGAACTCGCTGCGGATGAGCCTCACCGGATCGCCTCCTTGCCCGCGGTCAGGTCGAGGAAGACGCGCTCCAGGTCGGGGCGCTCGGTGACCAGTTCGTGGACGGCCACCCCGGCGCTCAGCGCGGCGTCGCCGACCTGCTCGGCGGTGACACCGGTCAGCACCAGCGCCCCGTCCTCGCTGTTGCTGCCGACGCCGGGAAGCGCGGCGAGCAGCTTGTCCGGGTGCGGGGTGCGCACGCGCACCGAGCCCGCGTTGCCCGCCCCGCCGATCACGTCGGCGACCGGGCCCTGCGCCACCAGCCGGCCCGCGGCGATGATGACGACGTCGTCGGCGAGCAGCTCCATCTCCGACAGCAGGTGGCTGGAGACCAGGATGGTGCGGCCTTCCCCGGCGAGCTTCTGCAGCAGGTCGCGCATCCAGCGGATGCCCTCGGGGTCGAGGCCGTTGGCGGGCTCGTCGAGGATCAGCACGCGCGGGTCGCCGAGCATGGCCGCGGCGATGCCCAGCCGCTGCCGCATACCCAGCGAATAGCCCTTGAATTTGCGCTTGGCCGCCGGGGTCAGCCCGACCAGCGCCAGCGCCTCGTCGGCGCGGGAGGCCGGCAGGCCGGCGGCGGCGGCGATGACCCGCAGGTGGTTGCGACCGGTGCGGCCCTTGTGCGCGCTCGACGCCTCCAGCACCGCGCCGACCGCCTGCAACGGCTCGGCGAGGTCGGCGTAACGCACGCCGCCGATCGTCGCCGTGCCCGCCGTCGGCGACACCAGATTCAGGATCATTCGTAACGTAGTGGTCTTGCCGGCCCCGTTCGGCCCGAGGAAGCCGGTCACCCGTCCCGGCTTGATGGTGAACGACAGCCCGTCCACGGCCTTGACCTGCTTGTAGTGCTTGGCCAGGCCGGACACGACGATCTCACCATCGGTGATCACATTGCCCATCCGGACAGTGTGCTCGGTCGTGGCAAGCCCGGCCAGTGCGAGCGGGCTCCGAATACCTCCATGACATGGATATCCGCCGCCAGGACGACCGCGACATCCTCCGCGCGGCCGACGACAGCGTCCTTCGCCGGATTGACGGCACCGGTGCGCCGATCGGGCAGCATGAGATTTGTCCAAAGGGGAGGGTTCATGACCAGAACACCCGTCCGTGCCGCTCTCGGCACCGCCGTCGCATTCATCCTGTTGGCCGGTGCCGCACCCGCCGCCGCGACCGGGGGAACGCTGCGCCCGCAGCTGGAGGCGATCACCGCCGCCGGCATGCCCGGCGTGTTCGCCCAGGCCGTCGACGGCCGCCACCGGCAGTCCGCGGCCGCCGGGGTCGCCGACGTCACCACCGGCGCGCCCACCCGGCCCGGCATGCGCCACCGCGTCGGCAGCATCACCAAGACTTTCACCGCGACCGTCCTGCTCCAGCTGGCCGGGGAGGGCCGGCTGCGGCTCGACGCGCCGCTCGGCCGCTACCTGCCGGCGTACGCCGTCGACGGGGTCACCGTCCGGATGCTGCTCAACCACACCAGCGGCATCGCCGACTACGACCACGTCATCTTCGCCACCGACACCTCGCTGGAGGAGAACCGCCACCGCACCTTCACCCCCGCCGAACTGGCCGCGTTCGGGCTGAACCAGCCCGCCACGAACCCGCCCGGCGCGGCCTGGTCCTACTCCAACACCAACTACGTGCTCGCCGGGATGATCCTGGAGAAGATCACGGGCCGGTCGCCGGCGTACGAGATCACCAAGCGGATCATCCGGCCGCTCGGCCTGCGCCACACCTACCTGCCCGGCACCGGCACCCGCATCCACGGCCCGCACGCCGCCGCCTACATCCCCTGGTACGAGGGGGTGCTCGTCGACTTCGCCGACTACAACATGTCCTGGGGCTGGGCGGCCGGTGACCTGGTCTCCACCACCGACGACCTCAACCGGTTCTACCGGGCGCTGCTGACCGGCAAGCTGCTGAAGCCCGCGCAGCTCGCCGAGATGCAGACCACCGTGCCGTGGGTGCCCGGCGCGCCGGAGTACGGCGGCTACGGCCTCGGCCTGTACTCGAACCTGCTGCCGTGCGGGCTGGCCTGGGGCCATGACGGCCTCGTGCTCGGCCACTCCACCATCTCCTGGCACAGCGCCGACGGCCGCCGCCAGGTCACCGTCGCGCAGAACATGACCCATTACGTCGCGCCCGGTCAGCCTGACCCGATCTCGGACGCGACCATCACCATGCTGGTCACGCAGCTGTGCGGCGAGCAGCCGGCCACGGCCCGCACCACCGCCGCCCGCCCGCACCTGGCCGAGCAGTCCTTCCGCCGCTGAGCCCTGGCTTTTAGGCGGGCTCACGACCGCCCGGAAGCCGTGTCCAGGTCGGCCAGGCGCTCGGACAGGAACGCCCGCTCGGCTTCGTTCGCCGTGACGGCCAGCGCCCGGCCGTACGCCGCGCGGGCCTCCACCTCGCGCCCGGACCGCAGGAGCAGGTCGGCCTTGACCGCGGGCAGGTACTGGTAGCCCGCGAGACCGCCTTCCCGTTCCAGCCGTTCGACCTCGGCGAGCGCTACCTGCGGCCCGGCGGCCATCGCCAGCGGCACCGTCCGGTTCAGCGCCACCACGGGCGAGGGCCACACCTCCAACAGCCTGTCGTACAGCTCGACGATCTGCGGCCAGTCGGTCTGCTCGTACGAAGGGGCCTCGGCGTACAGCGAGGCGATGGCCGCCTGCAGTACATACCGTCCGGGCCGGCGGCCGCGCAGTCCGGCCACGATGAGGTCGTGTGCCTCCGCCATGGCCGACCGATCCCAGCGGGTGCGGTCCTGGTCCCGCAGGCGCAGCAGCCGTCCGGCGGCGTCCACCCGGGTGGCCCGGCGTGCGTCGGTGACCAGCAGCAGGGCGAGCAGGCCGCGGACCTCCGACTCGTCGGGCATCAGCTCGTGCAGCATCCGAGCCAGGTGCAGAGCGCGGTCCACGAGGTCGGCGTTCACCAGGTCCGCACCCGACGGCGCGGTGTGTCCCGTCGTGAACAGCAGATGGATCACGCCGAGGACCGGCCGCAAGCGGTCGGGCAGCTCGGCCGCCCGCGGCACCCGGTAGGGGATGCGGGCGCCGGAGATCTTCTTCTTGGCCCGGGTGATGCGGGCCGCCATGGTCGGCTCGGATACCAGGAACGCCCTGGCCACGTCCGGGGTCGGCACGCCGCACACCAGGCGCAGGGTCAGCGCCAGCTGGGCCTCCTGCGACAACGCCGGATGGCAGCAGGTGAAGATCAGCCGCAGCCGGTCGTCGGGCACACCGCCGTCGGGGTCCTCGTCGAGCAGCCGGTCCACGGCGATCTCCTCAGGCTCCAGCAGCAGTGGGAGTTTCGACCGGAACGCCTGCTCGCGCCGGATCGCGTCCACCGCGCGCCGCTTGGCCGCCGTGGTCAGCCACGCCGCGGGGTTGCCCGGAACGCCGTCGCGGGGCCACCCGCGCATGGCCGCGGCGTACGCCTCCTGGACGCACTCCTCGGCCAGGTCCAGGTCCCCGGCCACGCGCACCGTCGCGGCAAGCACCAGGGCCCACTCGCGACGGTGCGCCTCGGCGATCGCCGCCGCGACGGCCGACGGCTCGCCCATCAGGCCGGGCGCTGCACGAAGCCGCCGCCGGCGATCGGCCGGACCTCGACCCCGCCGCCGGCGTGGCAGGCCGGGTTGAGCCTGGCGATCGCGAGCGCCGCGTCGAGGTCGGGCGCTTCGAGGATGTAGAAACCGGCCACGATCTCCTTGACGTCGACGAACGGCCCGTCGGTGACGACGTCGCCGCGCACGGACGTCGCCAGCTCCCTGGTCGTCAACGCGTAGGCGGCCACCAGCGCCCCGGAGCGCTCCAGCTCCTCGGCGTGCCGGTCGTGCGGGGCGGTGTCCTCGCTGGTCGCGTGCGCGCTGTGGGCGGAGTCGCCGGCGTAGATCAGAACTGCGTACTGGGCCATGACGGGCTGCCTTCCTGCGGTGTTCGGGGTCGGTACGCCGGTACGTCGAACGGCCCCGCGCGGAATCGACAGACTGTACGGCAGAAACTTCAAAGATCTTCTGCCGCGTCCGCCGCTGCGGGGTCGCGCCGCATCGAGCGCACGACGTAGCCGAGCGCGATCATCGAGTACATCGGGTAACCCACCTCGCGCATGTCGAGCGAGTCGCCGATGTGCCAGGAGAGCGGGTCGAGGCCGAAGTCGTAGTCGATGAGCGCGAACACGAACCACAGCGGCGCGTACGCCCGGTCGAGTCGTTGCACCTGATCGCCGTCGACCGAGCTCGAATGCAGCAACTGCGCCAGCACCGCGACGTCGGCCACGATGATCACCCCGAGCACTCCGACGATCCAGGCCTGCCGGAGCAGACCGCGCTCCGCGAGCACCGCGACGATCCCGAGCACGAGCAGCAGGCCTGCCAGCCATACCAGGGCGGAGTCCCGCCTGCCGAACGCCTTGTCGAGCTGCAGGACCGTGAACACCACGGCTGGGACCAGCACCGCGAGGACCGGCCACCAGCCGCGGGCCCGCAGCAGGCCCGCGATCCGGTATGCCGCCGCGGCCGCCAGCCCGCACAGGATCACGGTGCCCAGCAGGTAGACGTAGTCCACGTCCGCGTGGTCCATGGTCCTGTCGCCGGTCAGGCCCCACCCGAGAACGAGTGTGATCACCCCGAGCAGCAGCAGCGCCGTACACAGCACAGGCGCGAGAACGAGCTCCGCGATCTTTCTGGGACTGACATCGGCCATGCCGCATGGTGCCACGCCCATCCGTGCCACGATGCCCCGCTCGGCGGCCGACAAGCGTGACAGCGCCCCTTCCTCCGCATGCCGGGGAGGAAGGGGCGCTTCCTTCAGCTACGGCGGCGACGCCAGGTCAGCGAGAACCCGAAGACACCGGCGACGGCGGCCAGGACACCGCCGACCGTGGTCCAGATCCAGCGAGCCGAGAGGTCCGGCAGCCAGTCGAACGTCCCGGTCGCCTCGTCGGGGTCCGGGCTGGGGCTGGCCGAGGGATCGACCGATCCGGCTGCGGTGATCACCTGGCCGGGTTTGACCTGCGGAACGAGCGGCGCTTTGAGCTCGCCGTCGTCGGCGACGGCGTCGCCGTGGGCGCCGAGCAGCATGTCGACCTGGATCGGCAGGCCGAGATCCGGCTCGGGCAGATCGGTGACCGACAGCCGGACGTAGTACGTGCCGGGCAGCGGATCGCCGGACCACGGCTCGGCCCAGGAACGCACCCTGCGCAGGGTGCAGCCGAGGCTGACCTCGGTGGCGGTCGCGGCGGCGATCGGGGTCTGCACGCCGGCCGTGCACGCCTGGCGGCGGCGCAGCCCGTCGAAGACGTCCACCGTCCACGTGGACGCGCCGGTCCGCTTCGCGGCGGGCGGGAGTGCGACGGTCAGCGCGATCTCGGTGGTCTGCCCGGCCGTGGCGCTGAACGACCAGTAGAGGTAGTCGCCGGTGGTGGCTGCCACCTGAATCGGCTGGCCGACGTTGACCGCCGTGGCGGTGAGGAACGAGGTTCCGGCCCGGTTGACGGTGGCCGATCCCGGTGAGGGGGTCGGTGCGGCGATGGCGGCGGCCGGCATCAGGGCGACGCAGGCCGCGGCGAACACGGCGGCCGCGAGGCGGTGGTGCGTACGCACACGGGTCAGCATCAGTTCGTCCTCCAGGTCGCGATCCACCAGCGGGTCCCCCAGCCGGCGAGCACGCCGGTGATCAGGCCGGCGACGGTCAGCACCAGCAGCAGGAGCCAGCCGCTGCCCAGCCCCGGCGCGTCCGGCGCGGGCGAGGTGGCGACCACGTCGATGGTCAGCTCGAAAGGCATGCCCGGCGCGTCGTTCGACGTCGAGCTGGCGAACGAATTGCTGATCACCAGGCAGACTTCGGTCGGAGTGGTCGGACCGTCTGCCGGCTGGTCCGACTCGACGTCAGGTTCCAGGGCCGACCAGCGCAGGCCGGTCGACAGCACGTCGGTGCGTCCACTGCCCGCGTCGGTGCCGCGCACGAGCTCCCGGCCGTCGGCCGCGGTGGCACGCAGCAGTACGCCGTAGTCCCGGTTGACCGGGCGGTCCAGGGCGATGCTCACCGAGGCGCGCAGTTCCTGGTCCACGCGGACCGGCACCCGGTACCAGCGGTGCTCGGAGATCTTCTCCCGGTCGGTGTAGACGCCGGGTGCCAGCAGCGGCGCTCCGGCGCATTCCTTGCCGCCCGCCACGACCGCGGGAGGCTTCACGACGGTGGTGTCCTTGGCCCGGTCGACGAGCTGCTTGATCCGGTCCGTCAGCTGCGCCGGCGTCTCCGCGGAGGCGTACGTCCCGCCGGTGGCCGCGGCGATGCAGACCAGCTGCCGGCGCACCTTGTCGTCCGGCGCCAGGCCGAGGGTGTCCACCACCAGGTGGGTGCCCTTGGCGGCCAGTTCGCGGGCAACGTCGCAGGGGTCCGGCGGAGCGCAGGTGTCCTCACCGTCGGTGATCAGGATGATCCGGCGGGCGGTCTCGCCGGTGCCCAGGTCCTCGGCCGCGCCGCGCAGCGCCAGCCCGACCGGGGTGAACCCGGTGGGCCGCAGCTTGGCGATGGCGTTCTTGGCGGCGGCCCGGTCCACCGGGGCCACCGGCACGATCTGCTGGGTGTCCTTGCAGCCCTCGGCCTTGTCCTTGCCCTTGTAGGTCGCGCCGAGCACGCGGATGCCGAGCTCTGTTCCGTCCGGAAGCGCGTCGACGACCTCGTTGAACGCCTGCTGGGCGACGGAGATCCGGGTGCGGCCGTCGATGTCGGCGGCGCGCATCGATCCACTGACGTCGAGGACCAGCTCCACCCGCGGCGGCGGGGCGGTCTCGACGGGTTCGTTGTCATCGGCGTAGGCCGCCGTCGGAAAGACGGCCGACAACGCGACCGACGGTCCTATGAGGATGGCCCGTAACCATCTGCTGTTGATCACCGCGGTGATCTTACTTATCGCGTCAGGCCCGCTGGCAGCGGATCGACTGTATGACGATCATCCATATACGACCGTCGGGCATCGACTACGTGCTTGTTAACGCGGGGTGTCCAGACACCGCCGCCGTGCTCGCCCAAGGAACCGCCGAGCACGGCGTCATCCGGCTCAGTACGCGACCCCGACGGCGCGGCCGATCGTCGCCGGGTCGCCGAGCGCGGCCAGCATGGCATGTGCCACGTCGGCGCGGGAGATCGTGTGGCCACGGGCGACGTTGCCGCCCACGACCCTGCGGTATCGGCCGGTCACCGCCTTGTCGACCAGCTTGGGCGGCCAGAACACCGTCCACTCGGTGCCGCTGTTCCGGATCAGGTCCTCCATCACCGCCAGGTCCCGGTACACCTCCTTGAAGGCCGCGCTGACGATCGGCAGCAGGATGCGGCGGCCGAAGAAACCCTCCCCCTCGGCGGGCGGGCCGACCGGGGCGGCGCTCACCGCCACGAAGCGGCGGACCCCGGTAGCCGCCATCGCGCCGAGGATTCCACGGGTGGCGTCGGAGGCCGTGGTGCCGGCCTTGCGGCCACGGGAGCCGACGCCCGAGAGGACCGCGTCGCTGCCCTTCACCGCGGGCAGTAGCAGGTCCGGGTCGGTCAGACCGCGAACGGCAGCCACCTCCAGGGCCGGGTGCCGCAGCTCGAAACGCGCCGCATCGCGGACCACGGCGGTCACCGCGTGTCCGGCGTCCAGTGCCTGGCGCACCATGTGCCCGCCGATGCCGCCGGTGGCTCCGAAGACAGTCAGTTTCATCAGCTGCCCCTCTTCCTGAAATAGGGAGTCTCAGTAATTGTTACCCTACCGGACAATATCTCGGCGGTACAATACTCCCGTGCCTCCGCCTTCGGACCGACCGCTCAACGAGCGGACCAACTTCCTGCTGTCGCAGCTGGGCTTCCACACCGCGATGCGGTTCACCGAGCGCCTGGCCGCACTGGACATCCAGCCCAGCCACTTCGGCCTGCTCATGCACCTGGCCCAGGGCGAGGGCCGGTCCCAGCAGCAGCTCGCCGAGGCGCTCGGCATCCACCGCAAGGTCATGGTCGGGCTGCTCGACGACCTGGAGCAGCGCGGGCTCGCCGAACGCAGGCGGCATCCGGCGGACCGGCGGGCGCACGCGATCCACCTGACCGACGCCGCCCGCACCCTGCTGCCACAGGCGCGTGCCATCGCCGACGCCGAGGAAGAGGACCTGCTCACCGGCCTTTCCGGCGAACAGCGGCGACAGCTGCTCGGCTTGCTGCAGCACATGGCCGAGAACTCCGGCAACCCCCAGGGCGTCCACCCCGGACTGCGCCGCAATCCCGGCTCGCCGTGAACGCAGCACACGATTGATCACCGCACCGCCGGGTAGGGGTCTGGCATGACTTCTGTCGAGGCGCAGGGTTATCCCGAGCCGCCGGCCATTGCGGGTGAGGCGGAGACCCTGCTGGGCTCCCTGGAACGGCAGCGTGCCACGTTCGCCTGGAAGTGCTCCGGGCTCGACAGCACAGGGCTGCGCAAACGTGCGGGCGTATCGGCGATGACCCTCGGTGGGCTGCTCAAACACCTCGCCTACATGGAGGACGTGAACTTCACCGGTGACCTGACCGGCGCCGAGCTGCCTGCGCCGTGGCGCGACCTGGAACGTGACGCCGAGCCCGGCTGGGAGTGGCGGTCGGCCGCTGACGACGAGCCCGCGCACCTGTTCGAGCTGTGGGAGCAGGCCGTCGGCCGGTCCCGGCGAGCGGTGACCGAGGTGCTGCTGACGACCGGGGTCGACACCGTGTACACGGCACCGGACGGCAGCCTGCTCACGCTACGCCGGCTGCTGGTCGACATGATCGAGGAGTACGCCCGGCACAACGGCCACGCCGATCTCATCCGGGAGGCCGTCGACGGCCGGGTCGGTGAGGACCCACCGGGCCCCGCGTACCCGTTCCAGTTGGCGTAGGCCACCAACCCGAGAGGAGCTGAGCGAGTACATCTAGGAGGTGCTCGCTGAGGCCCGTCTCGACGTCGAGGTGTTGCCGGAGCGCCGTGGCGTCGACGAGGCCGCCGGCGAGTGGCGAGACTGGTGACCCACGCCGCCGACGCGGGCGGTGACCATCTGCACGTGTGCCACGTCAGGGCGCGGTCAGGCCGCCTGGATGCGCCGCGGGCCGTGCGATGCGCTTCGACACTGCCGTCGCCATGACGTGAAGACGTACCGGTGTACCGACTTGAGCCCGACGGACGTCGCCAGGGCGATGAGGGTCGGGAATGCGCCGCGCACGGCGACGGTGGTGGTCCTGGTCAGCCGGGTGCGGTCGCCGGCCTGGCACACCAGCTGAAACCGCTCCTCGATTCCGGTCACCCACCTGGCGAACGCCAGATCGGTCTCCTCCATGCGGAACTCCAAGGTCTCGGCCGGCTCCCAGCGCGTGATGCGCTGGTGGACCACTCCCTGCTCCGCCTGGCACTCGCGCTGGGCACCGACACCGCCGACACCGCCGGGCAGCGTACAGGCGACGGGGCGGGGCGTGCCGACGACGAACACCGGGCAACGCGGTGCGCGATCCATCCGTGAGTCGGTCAGCAGCGGCCACACCTCATTGGGCGCTGCGTCGAGGGTGACTCCGGTAGTGACGACCAGCCGGACCGAACCTCTACCAGCACCTTTAATGGTGATCACAATGTCCTGCCCTCCCGTTTTGAGCGAACGCTCAAGGAGAGCATACGATCCGCGACAAGGTGCCGCCGCCCCGGAGACCCGGTCGGGCGCGGCCGCGGAGGCGCGCTCCGCCGCCGGTGTAGGCCCACTGCCGGATGCTCGCGCTTGTTGGCCGCGGACACGTCCTTGACGCAGGTCGATGACGGCCAGTCGTTTGTGGCCGAACACGGCGTCGCCTCGATAAGCACCACCCCGGTGTCGTCCGGGCCGCGGTGGTGCAGCCGCTGCAGCGATTCCGGCTGAACGTGCGGTAGTGCCGGCACGGCGTGGCGAACCGTAATACCATAAGGCAGCTAAGTGAAAAAAGCTCCTAAATCGGATGAATTCGACCAGCCGATTCCATTCGCGCACAGAATCCGCCACGGCAAAGGGGGCACGCGTGCCTGCCAAAAGCAAGAAGACAGCGATCCGCCCGTTCACCGTCGAGGTGCCGCAGTCGCAGCTCGACGACCTGCGATCCCGCATCGAGGCCATGCGCTGGCCCGAAAAGGAGACCGTCGACGACCTGACGCAGGGCGTGCAGCTCGCGACGATGCAGGCGCTCGCGAAGCACTGGGCGACGAAGTACGACTGGCGCAAGTGCGAGGCGCGCCTGAACTCCTACCCGAACTTCATCACCGAGATCGACGGGCTGGACATCCACTTCATCCACGTCCGCTCCCAGCACGAGAACGCCCTGCCACTGATCATCACGCACGGGTGGCCGGGATCGATCGTCGAGCAGTTGAAGATCATCGAGCCGCTGACCAACCCCACCGCGCACGGCGGTAAGGCCGAGGACGCCTTCCACCTGGTGATCCCGTCGATGCCCGGCTACGGCTTCTCGGGCACGCCGAAGACCACCGGCTGGGGCCCCGACCACATCGGACGGGCCTGGGTCGAGTTGATGAAGCGGCTCGGGTACGACGAGTTCGTCGCGCAGGGCGGCGACTGGGGGGCGCTCATCGTCGACATGATGGGGGTGCAGGCGGCCCCTGAGCTGCTCGGCATCCACACCAACATGGCCGGCGCGGTGCCACCCGAGATCGACAAGGCGGCCCTGGCCGGAGCCGAACCGCCCTCCGGCCTGTCCGAGGAGGAGCGGCACGCCTTCGACCAGCTCACCTTCTTCTACGCCAAGGGCCTGGCCTACGCCCAGGAGATGGGCAACCGCCCGCAGACGCTGTACGGCATCGCGGACTCGCCGGTCGGGCTGGCCGCCTGGATCCTCGACCACGACGCCCGCAGCACCGAACTGATCGCACGCGTCTTCCAGGGCAAGAAGGAGGGCTTGACCCGCGACGACGTGCTGGACAACATCACGCTCTACTGGCTGACCAACACCGCGATCTCCGCGTCGCGCCTGTACTGGGAGAACAAGCTGGCGTTCTTCGCCCCGAAGGGCGTCGGCGTGCCCGTGGCCGTGAGCGCCTACCCGGATGAGATCTACTCGGCGCCGCGCAGCTGGGTCGAGCGGGCCTATCCGAAGCTCCTGCACTACAACAAGCTCGACAAGGGCGGGCACTTCGCCGCCTGGGAACAGCCGCAGTCGTTCACCGAAGAGCTGCGCGTCGGCCTTCGCCCGCTGCGCCGCTGACCAAGCCACGATCCTGCCAGGGCTGCCGCCCCTCGAAACAGGCTGTCGAGGGGCGGCAGCCCTGCGTGTCACCAGGCGGTCGAACCTCCGTCGACCGGATAGTTGGCGCCGGTGATGTAGGACGCCCGATCGGAGGCGAGGAACGCCGCCAGTTCCACGACCTCCTCCGGCCGCGCGAACCGTTTGAGCAGAGTCTTGCTGGTTATCGCGTCCCGGGCGGCCTGATCGTCGCCGAGATCGCGGTCGCTGAGCGGGGTCAGGGTCGGCCCCGGACTGATCGCCACGGCACGGATGCCGTGGCGCGCGCCCTCCAGCGCGAGCTGCCGCGTCATGGCGATGACGCCCGCGTTGGCGGCACTGTGCGCGACCATCGGCGGGACCGCGCCGGCGACCATGCCGGCCATGGACGCGACGTTGAGGATGACGCCACCACCGCGGCGGACCAGATGCGGCCACGCGTACTTCGACACGAAGAACGGAATGTCGAGTTCGCCGGTGATGGTCGTACGCCAGTCCTCGACCGTGAACTCCGGCATCGGACCGAAGCGGACCACGGCGGCGTTGTTGTAGACGACGTCGAGTCCGCCGTAGGCGGCCGCGGCGTCGTCGACGGCTCGCCGTACCTGCTCCGGGTCGGTGAGATCGACCGGCGCGATGCCGGTCATCTCCCCGCCGCCACGACGGACGAGGTCTACCGTCTCGTCATTGGCGTCGGTCATGATGTCCAGGCCAACGAGGCTCGCGCCTTCCCGCGCGAAGACCAGCGC
The DNA here is from genome assembly GCF_042663325.1 of Catellatospora aurea. Lineage (NCBI taxonomy): Bacteria > Bacillati > Actinomycetota > Actinomycetes > Micromonosporales > Micromonosporaceae > Catellatospora > Catellatospora aurea. The sequence continues at coordinate 59,141 of NZ_JBHTAC010000015.1, read as the reverse complement.
CGAGGCGCGCCCCAGACCCCGGCCGCTGCCGGTGACCAGTACAACCTTGCCGTCGAGCGTTCCCATGAGACTCCTCCTGTCTGCCAGCGGTGCGAGGTCACTTGGCGCGCAGCGGCGCGAGGGCCCTGCTCCACGCCACCACCTGGTCGAGGGTCGTGTTGAGCGTGTCCCGCTGGTGCGGGCCGGGCTTGAACACGCTGAAGTTCTCGAAGTCGGTGAACAGCGACAGCGCCACCTGCGAACGCACGTCGGCCAACTGCAGCTCACCCGCGATCAGGCGCAGGTGCTCCACCGCCCGGGTGCCGCCCACCGAGCCGTAGCTGACGAAGCCGACGGCCTTGTTGTTCCACTCGCCGTACAGGAAGTCGATCGCGTTCTTCAGCGCGCCCGACGTCGAGTGGTTGTACTCCGGCGTCACCATGACGAACCCGTCGAAGGACGCGATCCTGCTCGCCCACGCCAGGGTGTGCGGCTGGGTGTACTGGCCCATCGAGGGCGGGTACGCCTCGTCCAGGTGCGGCAGCCTGTAGTCGACGAGGTCGACGATTTCGAACTCGGCGTCGGCGCGCTGCCGGGCGACGTCGTACACCCACTGCCCCACGGCCGCCCCGTTGCGTCCCGGCCGGGTGCTGCCGATGATGATCCCGATTCTGGTCATCTGTCCGTTCCTCCACACTTGTCCAGTCATCCCACGATGTCCTTGCTTCGTCAAGCAAACATAGCGCCACTATTTCCTTCGTCAAGCAAGTAAGCTGGGGATATGTCTGCCGTCACAGCACGCCCCACCGGCGAGCCGCAGCCGCTGAGCCCGGCCGAGGACGCCCTCGTCCGGTCCCTCAGCCGCCTCATGTACGCCCTGCCCCGCGCCATCGACGCCGACATGGTCCGCGAGCAGCGGCTCCCCTTCACCGAGTTCCTCGTCCTGAAGTACCTGTCCGAGGCGCCCGAGCGCCGACTGCGGATGACCGAACTCGCCGCCACCAGCGAGATGTCCCTCAGCGGCATGAGCCGCATCGTGGGCCGGCTGGAAGGCGAGGGCTTCGTTCAGCGGGTCAGGAGCGAAGCGGACGCCCGAGGCTGGAACGCCGTGCTCACCGACGCCGGCCTCGCCCGCCTGACCGAAGCCTGGCCCACCAACCTGGCCTCGGTACGCCGACATTTCCTCGACCACCTGACCGGGCTCGACCTCAAGGCACTCGCCGCGGCGCTGCAGGACGTCGCCACCTGAGCGTGCGGCCCAGGTGCTCGGCCCCACGCGAACAGGCCCTGGTGATCTAATGTCGACCGGTGGAGAGCACGGCTTCAAGGCGTCCACCGCTGAAGGAGGGCTCGATGCGGGTCGACGGGATCACGTCCGCGGACGGCGCACCGATCACGGTGCACACGACGGGCACCGGGCCGGACGTGGTGATCCTGCACGAGGGCGGCATCGCGCAGCAGCATTACCACGGGCTGGCGGAGGCTCTGGAACACCGGTTCACCGTGCACCTCTACGACAGGCGCGGCCTGCCCGGCGCGGCCCCGCTGGACGGCTCCGAGACCCTCGGAACCGATCTCGCCGACCTTTCAGCGGTGCTCCGGCACACCGGCGCCCGCAGCGTCCTCGGGCATGGCAGCGGCGGCTTCCTCGCCCTGCGCGCGGGGCTGGGCCTGCCGCTGTACCGCATCGCGGTCTACGACCCGAGCCTGTCAGTGTCCGGCCACCCGGCGTGGGACTTCCTGGAGCCGCTGGAACAGGCCGTGCTCTCGGGTGACCAGGCCCGAGCGCTGACCGCGCTGGCCCAGGGGACCCATCCCGACGGGCTCGCCGCCAAACTGCCCTTCGGCTTCGCGCTGCGGGTCAACCGGCTGCTGCTGCGCACGCCGAGCAGGCGGGCCGCGGCCGACCTGCTGCCCGCCGTGCTCCCCGAGATCCGCCGCATCCGCGAACACGACGGCCCGCCCGGCGACTACGCCGGGATCACCGCTGAGGTCCTGCTCGCCGCCGGTGCCCGCAGCCCGGAGCACTTCGCCGAGAACTGCCGGACGCTGGCCGAGGCGATCCCCCACGGCCAGGCGCTCATCGTCCCGGGAGCGGCCCATGACGCCGCCGTCACCGCCCAGGACGAGCTCGTCCGTCCGGTCTCCCGGTTCCTGGCGGGTGCGCCTATCGGGTAGTGCCGGTCACTGGCTCCAGCGGGCGCCCGGCAACGCCGCGAAGATCCGCTCCAGGTCGGCCGGGGTCTGCGCGCGCACCCACGCCCACATCCAGTCGTCGCCGTGCGTCCGCACGAGCTGCCCAGCCGTGAATGCCAGCGGACCGTCCTCGGCCTCCATGCCACGGGGATCGAGCAGCCCGTTGCACGCGTACTCTTCGCGCAGCGCGACCGGCAGCCCGAACCCCCGTCGGTCGGCCACCTCGTCCGGCGCGGCGACCGGCTCGCCCGGCAGCCCCCAGGCAGCGGTGAACAGGCGCAGGAACTCCCACACCGCGGAACGGTCGGCCAGCCGCCGCCGCAGCTCCTCGGCCGTGTCGAACCCGGTCACGTCGTCGCTCCGTTCGGCCGTCGAGCCCGTAGCCGGGCCGCCATCGAGAACTTAGCGGCCTCGCCACCCGGCGGGCACCCGGACCCGCGTTCCGTGCCGCGTTCCGTGGTCGCCACGGATGCCCGCGGAGCGGCCCACGGGCGATGCTGAAAGCACGAACGACCCGCCCGGAAGGGCCCGGCACGGACAGCGCACACCACCTGATTCAAAGGAGATTCGTCATGAAGGCCACGAAGACGTCCGACAAGAGCACGAAGGCTGCCGAGAAGTACGACGGCTTCACCGACGAGGAGCGCGGCGCGATGAAGGACCGCGCCGCGGAACTGAAGTCCGCCACGCGCCGCGGCGCCAAGGCCGACGAGGAGGCCACCGTCCTCGCGAAGATCGCCGAGATGCCGGAAGCCGACCGTGTCCTGGCCGAGCGCGTCCACGCCCTGGTCAAGGCCAACGCGCCGGAGCTGGCCCCGCGGCTCTGGTACGGCATGCCCGCCTACACCCGCGACGGCAAGGTGCTCTGCTTCTTCCAGAACTCGGCGAAGTTCAAGTCGCGGTACGCCACGCTCGGCTTCAACGACGTCGCGAACCTCGACGACGGCACGATGTGGCCGACCGCGTACGCCCTGACGGAGCTGACCGCCGCCGCCGAGGCCCGCATCGGCGCGCTGCTGCGCAAGGCCGTGAGCTGACCACCGAGGCCCGTCGGGCCGGGACGTGTGCCGCGCCCCGGCCCGACGCGCTCCGAACCCGTGTGCGCGGCCGTCAGAGGCCGGCGAGCAGGCCGATCTCGGGTTCGAGCGCGCCGGGCTGGTTCAGCGACCGGAAGTCGCCCTCCACGTCGGACCGGTTCAGAACGCCCGCACGGACGGCACCGTGCCGCACCACCGACCACAGGAACACGTCGAGGTTGTCGAACTGGGTGTCCGCCTCGATCACCTGCTCCTCGTGGAACCAGACCGCGACGCGGCCGCTGGTCAGCACGACGTAGTAGTTGCCGCCGCCGTCGGCGCCGATCGACCACACGTCGTCGCCGGACACCACGGTGGTGTAGTCGGAGTCCAGGATCTCGCACTCGTTGGCGGCGAAGTCGAAGCCGTACGACCAGTCGTAGATGTCGAGGAACTGCGGCATGGCCCCCGAACGGACCCGCCGGTCGAATGCGGACAGCGCCGCCGCGGCGGCGGGCGGGAGCTTGGCCAGGAACGGCTCGACGGCGCGGACCTCGGCGGGGATGCTCACCGTCGGCGCGTCCGGGTACCAGCGCGCGAGATCGGCGTCGAGGTCACGGTCCACATACCCGGCAAGGTGATCGAGCGCGAGGATCATGCGGCAGATGCTATCGACCTCCCCGGACGTCGAACGTGATCATGGTCCGGTGGTTCGTGACGACATGGGGTCCTGCCGATGCTCACGCCGGGATGTCGCGTACTCCCGGCTGACCGGCGCGGGGAACGCCCGGCTGCAGCGCGCATCGTCGGGCGGCGGTGCCCGCTCCCGCGGCGGCGAACAGGGCGATCAAGCCGCCACCGATCCAGCCCACCAGCAGTAGGAAGATCGCCAACAGCACGGCGGCGGCGGCCAGCGCGAAGCCCAGGCGCGCCGCACTGCGCCTGCGGTACTCCACCGGCGGGCACACCACGCCCGTGCTCAGGCCCAGCACGAACACCGGGTCGCCGGCCCTGGTCCGCTCGGCCAGCCCGTCGAGACATGCCTGCTCCTCGGGACGCAGCGACATCGCCCCCACCCCTCTTCCGGTCTCGTGTGCCGACCTCCTACCCATGCGAGGGCTTCCCATACCGCCCCGAGCGCCCGAACCTGCGCCAGGCGGCCTGCCCGCGCGGTTTGGCGGCGGCCACCTCCGGGGTACGGCTGAACCATCGACAGCAGGAGGCAGAAGATGACCGACCCACGCGATCCTGTGCAGCCACCCGTACCGATGCCGCCGCCGCCCACACCGGCTCCCCCGCCGACGCCTCCGCCGCCGGCCCCGTCGCCGATCCCGCCGGTGCCGCCACCACCCATGTGACCTTCCGGGTTGTGACCTGCGACACCTCAGGGGCGGGGAATCTACCCGCCGGTATCCAGTTGATGTCAGCGTGACCTCGACTCCCGCCGCAGCCTCTGCTCCGCCCGGTGAACTGATGAGCGGCGGGCAGCGGCTGCGGCTGGTGCTCGTCCTCGGCTCGCTGATCGCGATCGGCCCGCTGACCATCGACATGTACCTGCCGGCCCTGCCCGCGATCACCGACAACCTCGGCACGACCTCCACCGCCGTGCAGCTCACCCTGACCGGCACTCTGGCCGGCCTCGGCCTGGGCCAGCTGGTGATCGGCCCGCTGTCCGACGCCTACGGCCGCCGCCGGCCGCTGATCCTCGGGCTGCTGCTGCACGTGCTCGCCTCCGCCCTGTGCGTCGTCGCCCCCGATGTCGTGAGCCTGGGCGCGCTGCGCGTCCTGCAGGGCCTCGGCGTCGCGGCATCCTCGGTCGTGGCCATGGCCGTCGTCCGGGACCTGTTCAGCGGGGCGGCGTTCGCCCGGCTGTTCTCCCGCCTGATGCTCGTCATGGGCGCGGCCCCGGTGCTCGCGCCGACGCTGGGCGGGGCGGTGCTGCGCTGGACGCAGTGGCGGGGCGTGTTCGTGGCGCTGGCCGGATTCGGGGTCGCGCTGACCCTGGTGGCGATGTTCGGCCTGCGCGAGACCCTGCCCGTCGAGCGGCGGCGCACCGGCGGAGCGGCGGGCACCCTGCGGATGTACGGCACGCTGCTGCGGGACCGGACGTTCGTCGGGCTGGTGCTCGTGGCGGGCCTGGCCATGGCCGGGCTGTTCGCGTACGTCGCGGGTTCGTCGTTCGTGTTCCAGCAGCAGTACGGCCTGGACGAGCAGCAGTTCGCGATCGTCTTCGGCTCCGGGGCGGCGGGGCTGATCGGCGCGACCCAGCTCAACGTGCGCCTGCTGCGCCGGTACACCCCGCAGGGCATCCTGCTCGGCGCGCTGGCGGGCGGCGCGGGCGCGGCGGCGGTCCTGCTGATGCTGACCGTGACCGGGTTCGGCGGTCTGCCCGCGCTGCTCTGCGCCCTGTGGACGGTCCTGGCCGCCTGCGGCCTCGCGCTGCCCAACGCGCCCGCCCTGGCGATGTCGCGCCACGGCGAAGCGGCCGGAACGGCGGCGGCGCTGCTGGGCGCGGTGCAGTTCGGCGTCGGGGCGGTGGCCGCGCCGATGGTCGGCGTGCTGGGTGCGGACGCGCCGGCGATGGCCGTCGTGATCCTCGCCGGGATGGCGGCCGCGGCGGCGATCGCCGTCCCGGTGGTGCGCGCGGCCCGGTTCGAGGGCTCGCTCGCCGAACCGGCGGCCGTGCACCTCGGCTGACGCGCCACCCGGTCAGCTGGCGGGCATGTTCTCCCAGGCCCGGTGCAGGCGGCCGGTCAGGGCGGTCTCGGCCGCTTCCATGCGCTCGACCGCGTTGCGCAACGCCTCGCTCTCGCTGCGCGGGCGGGCCATCGTGTTCGCCCAGTCCTCCTCGGCGGCGGCGCCCGCGTCGGAGATCTCGCGGTGGATGTCGCTCAGCGCCGCGAGGTAGTCGCGGGCGGCCGTCTCGATCTCGGCGTCCAGCACGCTGCGCTTCTCGATCAGGAAGATGTTGAGGTGCCGGGCCTGCTCGGCCAGCGCCTCGGCGGAGATGGCCCCACCCCGGGACAGGATCTGCAGCTGGCGCAGCCGGGTCTGCAGTTCCTCGATCGCACCCGCGCTGCGCTGGCTCAGCTCCCGGGTGCGCCGGTTGCGCTCGGTGCGCCGCCACTGCAGGAAGCCGAGCCCGACGGCCAACGCGCCGCCGAGGAATCCGAGCACGGGTCCAAGAATGTCCACGATCGACATAGTGCAGCAGAGCGGTGATCTACCGCGAGTGGGGAGCCGAGCCCGATTCTGTCGGTTATCCGGCCGCGGACCGGCTCCGAGCGCCGACGACCTGGGCGGCAGACTCCGCACCTGCCGTGACCTGCCGCGGCACCGGCCGGCACAGCAGCACCCCGGTGACGACGACCCAGACCACCAGCGGCGCCAGCGCGACCCGCTCCAGCACGCTGGTGAACAGGCCCCGGCCGATCGCCAGCAGGCCGACCACCAGCAGCAGCGCCAGGGGCAGCGTCACCGCGGCGAACGCCCGCGCAACGGCGCGCAGCACCGGCTGCAGCGAGGCCAGCGCCACGACGGACATCGCCAGCACCGCCAGCCCGACGGCGACCACGCTCGCCCCGGCGTGCACCAGGTCCGCGGGCGTCGACGGCTCGTAGGGCGGCAGCGGGCAGCCCGGCGTGCACGACACCGCCGCCGAACCCGCGCCGAAGACGCTCGCGGTGACCAGCATCCCGCACACGAACGGCACCAGCCGCCGCAGCGCCAGCCCGAGCAACGCCAGCGAACCGGCCAGGGTCAGGATGCCCACCCGGTACACCCCGCCCCGGGGGCTGGAGGCCACGCCGCCCTCGCTGATGTACCCGCGGGTCCAGGGCTCGGGCAGCACGCCGAGCGCGTACATCACGGCGGCGGTGCCGGCGACCGCGGCGGCGACGGCGAGCCCGGCCGCCCATCGTGACCTGTCCGAAGGCATGATCCACCCTACCCGCGCCGGTTCGCCGGAAACCCGGCCGCGAACGATCGTGCGGCACGTCACCCCGGCCGCGAAAACAGTGGCGCGGAAAGTGTTGTCCCTGCCGCCGCCCGGTGCTCCTACTCCCGACAGACCCACCTTTCGGAAGGGGAACACCATGAAACTCCGGATCGCCCTGGCCGCGCTCGCGGTCAGCGCCGCCGCGGTCCTGGTCGCGGCTCCGGCCTCGGCCGTGCCGAACATGTCGCTGGTGTCGGCGGTCTCCGCGGTCGACTCGACGGCGGAGAAGTCGGCGCTGGCCAGCTGCCCCACCGGCACCCGGGTGCTGGGCGGCGGCGGGTTCATCTCCGGCGGCAACCGGCAGGTGAGCTTCACCCGGCTGCAGGCACTGGGCAGCTCCGACGACTTCACCGCCTCGGCCGCCGAGATCGGCGCGTACGGGTCCGCCTGGCAGGTGCACGCGTACGCCATCTGCGGCACGGCCCCGGCCGGGCTCGAGTACGTCAGCTACCTGACCCTGTCGGACTCCTCGGCGAGCAAGTCCGCCACCGCGACCTGCCCGGCGGGCAAGCAGCTGCTCAGCACCGGTGCCCGGGTGCTCAACGGCGGCGGCCGGGTCATCATCAACAGCTCCATCCCGGCGGCCGGCCTGGCCTCCACCACCTCCACCGCGTACGAGGCCCAGGGCGGTTTCGCCGGGAACTGGAGCCTGTACAGCTACGGGGTGTGCGCCAACCCGCTGCCCGGCCTGCAGCTGGTATCGGCGCTCGTCGGGCCCGACTCGACCGACGACGTCGTCGGGGCGAGCTGCCCGGTCGGCAAGTTCACGCACGGGCTCGGCGCGACCATGAGCACCCCGGCGGGCCAGGCGCTGTACGGCGGGCTCTACCCGTCCGGGGCGCTGGACCAGACCGTGGCGGTCGCGATGGAGGACGCCGACGGGTACGCCGGCAACTGGTCGACGCGGGTGTACGCGATCTGCGCGTCCTGTTCCGGCGGTGACGGCGGGCCGCACGGGCGGCCCGCCGTCACCGGCGGCTGTCGGCAACCCGCCGCCGACCTGCCCCATCCCCGAACATCTATCTACGGTGGTTGATGTGGACGACTCGACCCTCGCCGTCGCGCTGGCCGACGGCGACCCGGCGGCGCTGGACGCGGCCTACCGGCGCTACGCCGACCGCCTGGTCGCCTACGCGGCCACCATCGTCGGCGCGCCGGACGCCGCCGCCGACGCGGTGCACGACGCGTTCCTGCTCGCCGGGCGCAACGCGGCCGGCCTGCGCGACCCGGCGGCGCTGCGGCCGTGGCTCTACGCCATCACCCGCAACGTCGCGCTGCGCCAGGTGCGCCACCGGGCCCGGGTCGCCCCGGTCGACACGTTCGACCACCTCAGCGCCGGGTTCGCCGACCCGGCCGCCCGGGTGCACACCGACTACGTCGGGCGGCTGGTGCGTGCGGCCGGGGGCGGGCTGTCGGCCGCCGACCGGGAGGTCATCGAACTGGCGATCCGGCACAGCCTGTCCACCGGCGAGATCGCGGCCGCGCTGGGCGTGTCGGTCAAGCACGCCAACGCGCGGCTGTCGCGGGCGCGCGCGGGGCTGGCCGACGCGCTCGGGGCGCTGCTGGTCGCGCGTACGCCGTCGGCCTGCCAGGACCTCGCCGACCTGCTCGGCGGCTGGGACGGCACGCTGACCCCGCTGCTGCGCAAGCGGCTGCACCGGCACATCGAGCAGTGCGCCCTGTGTTCCGCCGTCCGGGGACGGCAGATGGACCCGCGTACGCTGCTCACCGTCTTCGCGGCCCTGGCCTTCCCCGCCGCACCGGACAGCACCCGGCCCTCGACCGACCACCACGCCATGGAACCACGCCAGGCCGGTGGCGAGCCGTGCTGGAACCGCGAGACCGGGTTCCCCGAACAGCCTCCCCGGGGTCTGCTGCGCGGCCGTCCTGTGCTGGCCGTGGCCGCGGTGCTGCTGCTCGCCACGTGCGGTGGCGCGGCCGGAATCGGCGCGGCCGGGCTGCCGGTCGCGCAGGTCACCACCAGTCCGGAGCCGATGGCCTGGGAACCGGGCGAACCGGGCCTGGCCGCGCCCTCGGCTGCCGACCCGACCGGCGGGCTGGCTTCACCGACGGCCGGTTCCGGGTCGCCGTCGACCGCGCCGCCGACCCGCACCGCCCGGCCGTCACCGCGGCGCAGCGCGCCACCGCGCAGCCCGTCGCCACGGCCGCCGTTCGCCCGGACCTCCGTCACCGAGGTGATCTGCACCGCCTCCGGCGGCCTGCACGCGGTGTATCGCGTCTACACCGACAGCCCGCTGTCCGGCGCGACGCTGCACCGCGAGCTGCGCGGGTTCACGCGGCGGCAGGCGATGACAGTGTCCGCGGACCGGCTGAGCGCCCATTTCGCGGTGACGGCCGCATCGACCGGGCCGTTCACCTGGTCGGTCGAGCTGTCCACGGCAGACGGTCGCACCCTGCGCACTCCGAACCGCGTGCTGACCAAGGATTGCGGCTAGGGCCGCGGCACGACCGCAGGCGCGGTGCCTTCCGTCACGCACCCCTGTCCGGTTGCGCATCGGGCGGTCTCGGCCGGCGCGCTCTAGTCGGCCGGCACGATGATCGGCGTTCCCGCCACCGGGTCGGCGACGACGACGCAGGCCAGGCCGAAGACCTTCTGAATCAGCTCGGCGGTGATGACCTCGCCCGGGGCGCCCTCGGCGACGATGGCGCCGCCCGCCATCGCGATGATGTGGTCGCAGTACCGGCCGGCGAGGTTGATGTCGTGCAGCACCGCGACGATCGTCTTTCCCGCCTGCCCGTTCAGGGTGCGCAGCAGGCGCAGCAGCTCCACCTGGTGGTTGATGTCCAGGTAGGTGGTCGGCTCGTCGAGCAGCAGCAGGTCGGTGTCCTGGGCCAGGGCCATCGCGATCCACACCCGCTGCCGCTGCCCGCCGGACAGCGCCCGCAGCGGCCGGTTGACCAGGTCCGCGGTGTCGGTCGCGTCGAGGGCGCGGGCGACGGCGTCATGGTCGCGGTCGGTCCAGGTGCGGAACCAGCCCTGGTGCGGGTACCGGCCCCGGCCGACCAGGTCGGCGACGGTGATGCCGTCCGGGGCGATCGGGGACTGCGGCAGCAGCCCGAGCACCTTGGCGACCTCCAGGGTGCTCAGGCCGGCCATGGCCTTGCCGTCGAGCAGGACGTCGCCCGAGCGGGGGCGCAGCAGCCGGGCCAGGCCGCGCAGCAGCGTGGACTTGCCGCAGGCGTTCGCGCCGACGATCGCGGTCACCTTGCCGTCGAGGACGGTGACGTCGAGGTCGCGGACGATCGGCTCGGCGTCGTAGCCGAGGGTGAGGCCTTCGGCGCGCAGTCGGCTCATCCGCCTGCTCCCTTCCGGTTGGTCGTGGCCAGCAGCCACAGCAGGTACGGTGCGCCGACCGCGCCGGTGACCACACCGGTCGGCAGCGCGGTGGGCAGCAGGTGCACGGCGACGAGGTCGGCGGACAGCAGCAGCATCGCGCCGACGAGCGCGGCCGCGACGATGCCGCCGGTGGCGGGGCCGAGCAGCCGGTTGGCGATCGGCCCGGCGACCAGCGCGACGAACACGATCGGTCCCGCGACCGCGACGGCGAGCGCGACGAGCAGCACCGCCGTGGCCAGCAGCGCGGCCCGGGTCAGCTCGACGCGGGAGCCGAGCGCGCGGGCGGTGTCGTCGCCGAGTTCGAGCACGCGCAGTTTGCGCGACAGGACCACGGCCAGCGGCAGCAGCACGACCAGCGCGCCGCCGAGCAGTTTCAGCTCGTCGTCGCCGGCCTGGCCGACCGAGCCGGTCAGCCAGTGCATGGCCTGCCGGGCCTCGAACAGCTCCGCCTTGATCAGCATGTAGCCGGTGAGGCCCTCGAAGAACACGGCGACGCCGATGCCGATGAGGATGAACCGGTAGCCGCTGACCCCGTCGCGCCAGGCGAGCAGGTACATGACCAGGGCCGCGGTGACCGCGCCACCGAGCGCCAGCAGGCAGACGGCGAGCCCGCCGACCTGGAACAGGACGATGCCGCTGACCGCGGCCAGGCTCGCCCCGGAGGTGATGCCGACGAAGTCGGGTGAGGCGAGCGGGTTGCGCAGCAGCTGCTGGAACACGGTGCCGGACGCGCCGAGGGCGAGGCCGACGGTCAGCGCCGACAGGGCGGTCGGCAGGCGCAGGCCGCGTACCACGAAGTCGACGCTGGGCACGTCGGCCAGGTGCAGCACCGACGTGACGACCTCACCGGCGGTGAGGCGGAAGCTGCCGACCATCATGGTGAGCACGAACAGGGCGGCGACGGCGGCGGTGAGGCCGGTGGTCGCGGCGAACGCGCGTGCGGCGCGGTGGCGGCGGGTGGCCCGCAGCGCGGCCGCGGTGGCGGCGCTGGTCCGGGTGGCGGTTGCTGTCATGTCAGGCCTCCGACAACCTGCCGTAGCGGACGATGCCGACGAACACCGGCGCGCCCAGGACCCCGAGCACGACCCCGACCTGCAGCTCCCCGGGCGCGGCGACGACCCGGCCGACGATGTCGGCGAGCAGCAGCACGATCGGGGCGAGCAGCATCGAGTACGGCAGGATCCAGCGGTAGTCGGGACCGCAGATGAACCGGGCCAGGTGCGGCACGATCAGTCCGACGAACACGACGGGGCCGCACGCGGCGGTCGCGGCTCCGGCGAGCACGGCGACGACGGCGAACGCGGCGGCGCGGGTGAGCCCGACCCGCTGGCCCAGGCCACGGGCGGTGTCCTCGCCCAGGGCGAGGCCGTTGAGCGCCCTGCCGCAGGCCAGCGACGCGATCAACCCGACGATCAGGAACGGGGCGACCCCGGACAGGATCGGGGCGTACCGGCCGGCGAGCGAGCCGACCTGCCAGAAGCGCAGCTCGTTGAGGGCGTCCACATTGGTCATGACGATGCCGGTGGTGAGCGAGCCCATGCCGGCGGTGACGGCGGCTCCGGCGAGGGCGAGCTTGACCGGGGTCGCGCCCTCCCGGCCCAGTGACGCGATGGCGTAGACCAGCAGGACCGCCAGGATCGCCCCGGCGAACGCGAACCAGATGTAGACGTTCACGCCGCGTACGCCGAGCACGGTGATGGCCAGCACGACGAACGCGGCGGCGCCGGAGTTGACGCCCATGATCCCGGTGTCGGCGAGCGGGTTGCGGGTGACGCCCTGCAGGACCGTCCCGGCGACGCCGAGGGCCGCGCCGACTCCGACGCCGAGCAGGGTGCGCGGCACGCGCATCTCGACGGTGACGGTGTGCTCGATGGAGCTTCCGTCCAGCCCGGCCAGCGCGCGCAGCACGTCGGTCAGGCCGATGTCGCGGGAGCCGAGGGTGATGCTCAGGAAGGCGACCAGGGCGAGGATCACGCAGAGCATGGCGAGCCCGGGCCCGAGGGCCAGGGCTCGCCGCGCACGTACTGTCGAGGTGCTCATGTGCGGAGGGTCAGCTGCCGATGTTCTCGTCGGCGGCCTTGATCGCCGTGGTGAGCTTGTCCAGCTCGGTGGCGAAGTGGCCGAAGGTGTGCAGCCAGTACGCGGGCCAGGAGACGACCGCGTTCGCCTTGGCGGCCTTGATCGCGAACCAGGTCGGCTGCTTCTTGCCCCACTCGGCGTTGGCGGTGTCGGTGTAGGAGCGGCCGTCCCACAGGATCAGGTCGGGCTGGTACTTGTCGGCGTTCTCCCAGCTCAGGTTCTCCCAGTACGGGAAGCCGGGGTCGGGCTTGTCGGGGTTGACGACCTTCAGGCCCCACTTCTGGAAGTCGAGCAGCTCCGGCGCGTACTCGGGGTTGGCGACGTAGACCTTGTCGTCGGCCGGGGACATCGCCAGCGCGGTGAGGTTGGGCTTGCCCGCGACGGCCGCCTTGAACGCGGTGACGGCGTCCTCGTACTTCTTCTTGGCGGCGGCGATCTCCGGGGCGTCCACCTTGGCGCCGAGGCTCTGCGCGAGGTCCTCGTAGCCCTCGGCGAGGTCGGCGATCGACTTGCCCTGCGCGACGCCGACGATCGGGGCCAGCTCCTTGAGCTTCTTGCTCTTCTCGTCGACGCCCTCTTCGAGGCCGCTGTGCGCCTTCTCGGCGGGCCACCAGTCGGCGACGATCAGGTCGGGGCGCAGCGCGGCGGCCTTCTCGACGTCGATCTTGCCCCACTCCTCGCCGAGGATCTCGATGCCGGTGAGGTCGAGGCCCTTGAGGTTCGGGTCGGTCTTGACCGACTCGTCGGCGTAGATGCCGACCGGCTTGATGCCGAAGGACATGAGCGCGGCGGCCTCTCCGGCGTGCGCGATGATCCGGCTCGGCGTCTTGTCGGCCTTGACGAGTTCGCCGTTGCCGTTGGTGAACTGCCACGGGCCGGCCGACGTCGGCGTCGTCGCGGGGGTGTCGGTCGAGGCGCAGGCGGCGAGCGTCAGGCTCAGTGCCGCGGCGGCAACGATCGGGCGCCAGATGCGCATGGGGAAGTCCGTTCTCGCTTAAGGAAGGGCAACCTAAAGTTAGGTAAGGCTAACCGACTCCCTTTCGGCGGGGAAGCCCTCAGGTGACCCGGCTCACCCACCTTTCGGTCACGCTGCGTGATGCCGTCCTGAAGCGACAGTCAGGCGTACTCGACACGACCTGTCGGTATTCGACATCTTGGATGGACCCGCCGCCGACGCACCCGAAGGCAGGCCCCGGAGCCGTATCCTCGCCTGGTGGTGCTGCGGTTCGAGACGCGCGGGTCGGACTCCGCCTGGGTCGACTCCGTGTGGACCTGCACGAGCGAGCAGGTCACCGAGATGACGTCGGTGGCGGCGGTCCGCTGGGGCCTGGTCTTCTGGCGGCAGCGGGGCGCGGCGTACGCCGCCGTCACCGGCCCCGAGACCGGCGCCCGCACCGCTGCCGTGCCCGAAGGCGCCGCCTTCGTCGGCGTCGAGTTCGCCCTCGGCACGTCGCTGCGGGCCGTGCCCACGCCCGCCCTCGTCGACGCGGGCGTGGAACTGCCCGACACGACCCACCGCACGTTCCGGCTCGACGGCGCGCGCTGGGAGACCCCCGGCCCCGACGACGCCGAGGCCCTGGTCGAGCGGCTGGTCCGGGCCGGTGCCGTGGTCCGTGACCCGCTGGTCGCCGACGTGCTCCGGGGATACCGTCCCGACGTCTCGCCGCGCACCCTGCAACGCCGCTTCCAGGCCGCGACCGGCCTCACCCAGGGCACGGTGCGGCAGGTCGAACGAGCCCGGGAAGCCTCGGCCCTGCTGGCCGGCGGCGTCCCGATCGCCGACGTCGTCTTCAAGCTGGACTACTTCGACGCCCCGCACCTGGCCCGCGCACTGCGCCGGTACATCGGGCGCACCGCCCGGCAGCTGCACGACGGTGCCGGCGGTGCGATCGCCCTCGATCTGGATCAGACGGCGACGTCGTAGACCATCTTGACGACGCCGTTCGGGTAGGCCTCGGTCTCGCGCAGGCGCAGCGTCTTCTTGTCCAGGTCGGCCCGGCTGAACAGGCTCTTGCCGCCGCCGAGCAGCACCGGGAACACCAGCAGGTTGTACTGGTCGATCAGGCCCGCCTCCGACAGCCGCCGGGCCAGCTCCGCGCTGCCGTGGATGAAGATCGCGCCGCCCTCGCCCTGCTTGAGCGCGGCGACGTCCTCGGTCGAGCGCAGGATCGTCGTCTGGCCCCAGCCGTCGACCAGCGCGTCCTCGCCCAGCGTGCCCGAGACGACGTACTTGGGCAGGTCCTTGTAGGCGGCGTGGTCCGCCGAGTCGCGCCACGTCGGCGCGAACGCCTCGTAGCTGCGGCGACCGAACATCAGCGCGCTGGTCTGCGCCAGCTCCTCACCCTTGAGCGCGAACGCCTCCGGCAGGAACTCGATGTCCTTGAACACCCAGCCTCCGCTGCGGTGCTCCTCGCCCGGCCCGCCGCCCGGGGAGTCCACGACACCGTCGAGCGACATGAACGCGGTATAGACGAGATCGCGCATGGTGGTTCTCCTCATCATCGGGCGACCGGGTCGCCGCACTGGTCGCGTTCAGCCTAGGAGGCGGCGAACCCGATCGTCTTGTACGGAAACGACAGCCCGGCAGGCTGCGCGATGAGAGCGAGCCCACAGGCCCGTACGCCGGAAATGGGCCCCTGACCTGTCCGGCCGCGCCGGTAAGGTGTCGGCCGTGGGAAGTCAGCGAGGTGGGGTGAGCTCGACGATGGTCGGGCGTGACCGCGAGCTGCGGCAGTTGACGCAGCTGGTGGCGGCACGCCGTCCGGCCGTCGTCTTCGTCGGCGGCGAGCCCGGCATCGGCAAGACGCGGCTGGTCCGCGAGCTGCTGCCGACCCTTCCCGAGCAGGCCGTGGTGCTGGTCGGCCAGGCCGAACCCGACTCCCTGGCCCGCCCCTACGAGCTGCTGCTCGACGCGATCGACGGCGCCGACGGGGCGCAGGTCGACGCCGAGCGGCTGGCCGCGCTGACCGACCCGCGGCGCAGCCCCGTCGAGCGCCTGCACAGCGGGCTTGCGCTGGTCGCCGACCTGGTCGGCGACGACCCCTCGGTGATCGTGTTCGAGGATCTGCACTGGGCCGACTCCGAGAGCGCCGCGCTGTTCGAGCGCCTGGCCGACACCGACGGCCCGCGCCTGCTCATCGGCACGTACCGGCCGGACGAGGTCAGCAGCCGGCACCCGCTCGCCTCGCTGCTGGAGCGGATGGAACGCCGGCACGCCGTGGCGCACCTGCGCCTGGAGCGGCTGACCGAGGCCGAGACCGCCGCGCTGCTGGCCACGGTCACCGGCCGCCCGGTGTCGTACCGCACCGCCGCCGCGCTCTACCACCGCACCGGCGGCAACCCCTTCTTCCTGGAGGAGCTGCTCGGCTCCTGCCGGCCCGAAGACCTGGACTCCCTGGTCGAGCAGCCGCTGCCGTGGAGCCTCGCCGAGGTGCTGCGCCGCCAGGTGGCCAGCCTCGACGCCGACGCGCAGCGGGTCGTCGAAGCCGCCGCGGTGCTCGGCAGGCGGGCCCCGTTCGATCTGCTCGCGACGGTCACCGGGGCCGGGGAGGACGAGCTGATCGGCATCCTGCGCGACCTGGTCGTGCGCGGCGTGCTGGTCGAGGCCGGCGAGGACGAGTTCAGCTTCCGGCACGCGCTGGTGCGCGAGGCGATCACCGGGCAGATGCTCGGCCGCCAGCGCCGCCGCCTGCACGAGAGCGCCCTGGAGGCGCTGCTCGACGGCGGCGACGCCGACCCGGCCCTGGTCGCCCACCACGCCCAGGCCGCCGGCCGGTACGCCGACATGGTGTCCGCCGCCCGCCGCGGCGCGGTGCTGTACCTGGCCATCGGGTCGGCCTACCAGGCACTGCAGCTGGCCGAGATGGGCATGGCCGAAGACCCCGAGGACCTGACCCTGCTGTCGGCCGCGGCCCGCGCGGCGTGGCTGGCCGGGCTGCTCGACGACGCCGCCGGGTACGCCCAGCGCTGGCGCGACCTGTCCACCGGCCCCACCGACCGCGCGGACGCGCTCTACCTGCTCATCCGGCTCGCCTGGGAGGCCGACGACGAGCCGTGGATGGAGCGGGTCACCGCCGACATCGAACGGCTCATCGCCCAGCTGCCGCCCGGCGCGGACAAGGCCCGCGCGATGACCGCGGTGGCGCAGTCGGCGATGCTGCGCGACCATGACGACGCGGCCCTCGACTTCGCGGACCGGGCCCTGGCGCTGGCCGACGAGTTCGACCTGCCGCAGATCCGGCTGGCCGCCCTGGTCGAGAAGGGCACCGTGCTCACCGGCGACCCGAACCGGTCCGCGGAGGGCCGGGCCATCCTGTCCGGGCTCGTCGACGAGGCCGAGAAGCTCGGCGAGTGGGTGCTCGCCGCGCGGGCGCTGAACCGGCTGGTCAACATGCCGCAGACGTCCTCGCTGACCCAGCAGGCCGAGCTGCTGGAACGGATGCGCGGCGACGCCGAGCGGGCCGGTTTCGAGGCGCTCGCGGTCGCCGCGTACTTCCAGGGCCTGGCCCGCCTGGCCATGCGCGAAGGCGACCTGCAGGCCGCGATCGGCGCGCTCGACGAAGGCCGCTCCCGCGACCGCGGCTACCTGCACTCGGGCCGCAGAGCCGACTTCCACGCCGTGTTCCTGGCCGGGTTGTGCCTGGAGTCCGGCAACCTCGACCGCGTGCAGCGCCTGATCAGCGACCTGTCCGTCATCGAGAAGGTCGACCCGATAGTGCTCGACAGCCTCGGGTTCCACCTGGCCTGCCGCCGCGGCGACCTCGACGCCGCCGACGCGCTGCTCGACCGGGTCCTCGACGACCTGCGCCGGCAGGCGTGGCGCAGCGGCGAGCAGGCCCACGACCTGCTGTCCGCGGCCCTGCACGCCGGGCTGCCGCTGCCCCGCCTGCGCCAGCTGGCCGACGAGCTGCTCGACGGGCAGGTCTGGGACCACTGGCGGGCACTGGTCGAGGCGCAGCTCGCCGAGGTGTGCGGGCAGGACTCGGCGGCCCTGGACGGCTACCGCTCCGTCGCCGAGTCACCGCTGCTGGCCCTGGCCGTACGCGGCACCGCCCATCTGGGCGCGGCCCGCTGCCTGCTCGCGCTCGGCCGCGACGCCGAGGCGGCCGGCTGCGTCGAACGCGCCGGCGAGCTGCTGCGCCGCTGGACCGGCTGGCGGGTGGAGCAGCTCGGCCAACTGCGGGCGCAGCTCGGCCTGGCCCCCGCCGACGGCCGCCAGACCATCACCGGCGTGGCCGCGCTGACCACCCGCGAACGCGAGGTGGCCCTGCTGGTCGCCGACGGCCTCACCAACGCCGAGCTGGCCCGCAGGCTCTACATCTCCCCGAAGACCGCCGCCGTGCACGTCTCCAGCATCCTGCGCAAACTGGGCGTCACCTCCCGCACCGAGGTCACCACCGCCCTCACCCGCTGACCCCACCCCGCTCGCCGCGTCCGCCGGCGCACGCGCGCCGCGCTCAAGATCGGCCGACTTGCCAGGCAGGTGGGCGAATGCGCGCTCAAGATACGCACGAGTGCCGGGCAAATCGAACGATCTTGGACCCTGCGCGGTGCGATGCGGCGCGGCGCGCGTGCGCCGGTGGTCGGGCGGCGCGGGCGGGTCAGCCGGGCACGCGGCAGAACAGGTGGGTCACCGCCAGCTCGCGGTAGCCGAGCCTGGCGTAGAAGTGCCTCGGCCAGTCGTCGGCGCTCGCCTCCAGGAACACCAGGTCGCATCCGGCCTGCCGGGCACGCTCCAAACCGGTGGCGAGCACCGCCCCGGCCAGGCCACGACCGCGGTGAGCGGGCTGGGTGTGCACGTCCTCGATCTGCGCGACGCCCGCACCCGCGTCAACGTACAGGTCGGCGCGCGCGACGACCTGCCCGCCCTCGCGTACGCCGAGGAAGGTCACCCGCGGCGCGGCCTGCAGCCGGGTTACCCGGCGGTCGACCAGGTGGTCGATGGCCTCGGCGCTGGCCTGCGGAAGCTCGGCCAGCCAGGACTCGCGGTCGGGTGCGCGCAGCTCGTCGAGGGAGATCTCGTTCACCGTCGCGGTCGCGCGGGGCTCGGGTGTCCGGCCGTCGTGGCGCATCAGCACATTGCGCTCGTGCACGTGGCCGGCCTCGGTCAGGGCCGGAGCGAGCGCCTCGCCCAGCTGCTCGTCGTGCACGACGATGTAGCGGTGCGCGAGCCCTTCGTCGGCGAGCAGCCGTTCCGCCGTCTCCAGCACGGTCGACACGTCGCCGCCGGTGACGACGAACTTGTTGTGGTCGTAGGAGTGTCGGTAGCGGCCGCTGAACACGGCGAAGCCGACAGGGGTGTCGACGACCCGCTCGGCCTGCCGACGCTGCGACGCGCGCTGGAAGTCGATCATCCGTACCGTGTCGTGCCGGTCCTGTTCGCTGACCGGTGCCTGCTCGGGGTTCATCTCGCCGCTCCGTCCGTCGGTCCCCACGGTGACGATCCGCCGTGGCGGGCACCATGCTGCCTGTCGTGACGGCGTTGGCGCACCCGTGTTTCCGCCGTCACTCCGTGGCCAGGATGCGGGCCAGGGTACGCCGGCCCATCAGGCTCATCGCCGGGTTGGTGTCGACGTAGTACCAGGCCGCGCCGAGTGCCTGCTCGAAGGCCCAGGCCTTGCCGCGTTCCCAGGTCAGGTCGTCGCAGCCGAGTCCGGTCCGCAGCACCTCGCGCGGCCCGGCTTCGAGCAGGTGCCACGCGCTCACCAGGTCGAGGGCGGGATCGGCCGGACCGAGTCCGCCGACGTCGAGCACCCCGGCCAGGCGGCCTTCGGCGACGAGCACGTTGCCGGGAATGAGGTCGCCGTGGTTCAGCACGTCCGGGGCCTCGCGCGGCAGGTCACGCAGCCGCGCCCAGATCCGCCGCAGTCGCGGCACGTCGAACAGCTGCTCGCTGCGGCCCAGGCAGGTCTGCACCCAGTCCTCATGGCCCCGCAGGTCACCGCCGCGACCGCCGCCCGCGAACCGACGGCCGCCGGTGCCGATGGCGCGCACCTCGGTGATGAACCGGACGAGGTCGCGCGCGAACGCCTCCGATTCGCCCGGGTCGTCGTCGGCGGCGATGACGCCGGGCACCCAGGTCTGCACCGCCCACGGCAGCGGGTATCCCGGTCCGGGCTCGCCGAAAGCGACCGGCTCCGGGGTCGGGAACCCCGTCCGGGAGGCCAGAGTTCGACCCGCCTCGGCCTCGACCTCCAGCCTGCGGCGAGCCTCCGGGAGGTCGAGCGGCTGCAGGCGGAAACGGGCGGTGAGGCCGTCGCCGATCCGGAAGATCGCGTTGACGGTGCCCTGCGAGCGCAGCTCGGTGACCGCCAGGTCCCGCCACTGCGGGAACTGCTCGGCGATCAGGGCGCGGACCGCCTCCGGGGACACGGTGAGCTGGTCAGAATGCATCTGCACCGGGGCAGCATTCCCGAACCGGCTGCGCGCGGCAACCTCATTCGCCCAGCCCGGGGCACGCGGCGACCCTGGCCCAGCCGATGAGCCACAAACCGATCGCCGGTCCGACGCGAGCGCCGTAGGGTCGCGTCCGTGACCGAGGACATGTTCAGCACCGAGCGCCTGCGGGTGCGCCACTTCACTCCCGACGATCTCGACGACTTCGCCGCGCTCTGCGCCGACCCGGCGGTGATGCGCTACGTCGGCGACGGCGACACGCTCGACCGGGCGGGTGTCGCCTACTGGATCGAGGTCTGCCAGGGCAAGTACGCCGACCGCGGGTACGGCACGTCTGCCGTGTTCGAGCGCGCGTCGGGCGACTTCGTCGGTTACTGCGGCGTGGTCCGGGCCCCGGGCAACGACTTCGACGAGCTGATCTACGTCTTCCATCAGCGTTTCTGGGGCTGTGGCTACGCCACCGAGGCGGGCCGGGCGATGCTCGACCACGTATTCGCGATCTCGTCGCTGGACGAGATCGCCGCGACGATCCACCCCGACAACCACGCCTCGATCAAGATCGCCGGCAAGCTCGGGATGGTCGAGCAACCCAGCCGGGTCGTCGAGGACGACGGGCCGTCGACGTTCTTCGCCATCACGCGTGAGCAGCACGCCGCCCGCTGATCCGACGCGGGTGGCGGTGCTGCTCTTGACAACGCACCTCCGTCGATGTTTTCTGTGAACGTTCACAGTCGGCCCCCCGGTTCCGCTGTGGACGCTCCCGATGTGTCTGTGAGCGACTCACACATCAGGAGGACACATGCACAGAGCAAAGGCACTGCTCGCCGCGGCGGCCCTGGCCGCGGTGACGGCGCTGGCCGCACCCGCGTCACCCGCCGCGGCGGCCTCGACGGTCACCAACCCCGGGTTCGAGTCCAACGGGGCGAGCCAGACCCCGACCGGCTGGTCCGAGTCGGGCACGGTCGCCGCGTCGAAGAGCGAGGCCGGTGGGCGCAGCGGCAGCTACCGCGGCACGCACTGGTCTGCGTCGGCGTACACCGTCGAGACGTATCAGACGCTGACCGGCCTGACCACCGGCTCGTACACGCTGAGCGCGTGGGTGCGCTCGGGCGGCGGGCAGTCGGCGGCGTACCTGGCGATGAAGAACTGCGGCGGCGCACAGGCGCAGGTCAACATCCCGACCAGCAGCAGCACCTGGGTGCAGGTGTCGGTGACGGCGAACGTCAGCTCGACGTCGTGCACGCTGAGCGTCTACTCCAACGCCGCCGCCAACCAGTGGATCAACGTGGACGACGTGACCTTCACCAAGAACGGTGCGGGCACGTCGCTGCAGGTCAAGGGCGGTGATCTGTCGTCGCTGAAGAAGAACGAGGACTTCGGCGCGCTGTATTACACCAGCTCCGGCACGCAGGGCGACGCGATCACGATCCTGAAGAACGCGGGCATGAACTACGCCCGGCTCAAGGTCTGGGTGAACCCGGCCGACGGGTACAACAACAAGGCCCGGGTGCTGACCATGGCGCAGCGGATCAAGGCGCAGGGCCTGAAGCTGCTGGTCGACTTCCACTACTCCGACTCCTGGGCCGACCCGGGCAAGCAGGTGCCCCCGGCCGCGTGGTCGGGCTACTCGCTGTCGCAGCTGAACACCGCGGTCTACAACCACACCTACGACGTGCTCAACGCGCTCAAGGCGCAGGGCACCACGGCGGACATGGTGCAGGTCGGCAACGAGATCAACCCGGGCATGCTGCTGCCGACCGGCAGCACGTCCCACTGGGGCAACCTGTCGCAGCTGCTCAAGTCGGGCGTCAACGCGGTCAAGGCGGTCAACTCCTCGACGCTGGTGATGCTGCACCTGGCCGAGGGCGGCGACAACGCCACCTTCCGCTGGTGGTTCGACCAGGCCGTGGCGTTCGGGGTGCCGTTCGACGTGATCGGGGCGTCGTACTACTGCTACTGGCACGGGTCGATGTCCGGCCTGCAGAACAACCTCAACGACATGGCCTCCCGGTACGGCAAACCGGTGATCGTCGCCGAGACGGCGTACGGGTTCGCCACGGCGCAGGACGACGGCGAGAGCAACATCTTCACTTCGTCGCTGGCGAACACCTGCGGCTACCCGGCTTCGGCGACCGGGCAGCGCGACGCGTTCCAGGCCGTGGTCGACATCGTGAAGAACGTGCCCAACGGCCGGGGCATGGGCGTCTTCTACTGGGAGCCGGCGTGGACCGCGCAGGCCGGCGCGGGCTGGGACCCGACGAACCCGTCGTCGGGCAACGGCTGGGAGAACCAGGCCCTGTTCGACTACAACTCGCGGGCGCTGACCGCGATGTCGGTGTACGGCTCGATGTAGAAAGCGGCGCCGCCGGGTGGGCACACACCCGGCGACGCCGCCGTTGACAGCCGACGCGACTGTTGCGAACATGTGAACGCTCACAGACACATCGGCCACATCCCGCCCTCACTGCGGGGCGATCACCCGCACGCCTCCCGCAGGGACGACTGCCTCTGCCGCGAAGACCGTGCCGTCGAGCACGTCCACCCCCGACACGTCCGGCACGGTGACCGGCTCGTCGCCGTGGTTGAGCAGGAACAGGTACGCGCCGCGCCGCACCGCCTCGACGGTGTCCGGTAGACCGCGCGGGCGGGACACCCCGGCCGCGTCCAGCGCCTGCGACAGCAGCGGCCGCAGCCCGTCGACGCTGGTCGCGACGTACCAGGCGGTGCCGCGTCCCAGCTCGTGCCGGGTGACCGCCGGATGCCCGGCGTCGGGGCCGGTGGTGAACTCGGTGACGGTCACCGCGCCGGCCGGGCGCACCCGCTCCGACCAGACCCGGGCCGCGCCCCCGTCGGACAGCGCCACCGTCTCGTGCTCGCGCAGCGGGTGGAACTCCTCGACCGACAGTCCCAGCACGTCGCGCAGCACGCCCGGGTACGCCCCCGGGTGCACGGCGTCGTGCTCGTCGACGATCCCGGAGAAGTACGACACCAGCAGGTGCCCGCCCGACTCCACGAAACACCGCAGGTTCTTCGCCGCCGCCTCCCCGAGCAGGTAGGCACTCGGGGCGACCACCAGTTTGTACGCCGACAGGTCCGCCGCCGGATGCACGAAGTCGACGGTCGCGTGCTCGCGCCACAGCGCCGCGTAGTAGGCCTCGACCCGCTCGCGGAAACGCAGGTCCACGCTGGGCCGCCACTCCAGATCGAGGGCCCACCAGGACTCCCAGTCCCAGACCACGGCGACCTCGGCGGCCACCCGCGCGCCGCGTACCCCCGAAAGACCGGCCACCTCACCGCCCAGCGCGACCACCTCGCGCCACAGGTCCGAATCGGTGCCGGCGTGCGGCAGCATCGCCGAGTGGAACTTCTCCGCCCCGGCCCGCGAGGCCCGCCATTGGAAGAACAGCACCGAGTCCGAACCCCGTGCCACGTGGGCGAGGCTGTTGCGGCGCATCTCCCCCGGGCGTTTGGCGATGTTGCGGGGCTGCCAGCTGACCGCGCCGGTCGAGTGCTCCATCAGCAGCCACGGCCGGCCGCCGCCCAGCGAGCGGCTCAGGTCGGCGGCCATGGCCAGGTCGATGTGGTTGTCGGGCTGCTCGGCGTTGAGGTAGTGGTCGTTGGAGACGACGTCGACCTCCGGCGCCCAGCGCCACAGGTCCATCGACTTGCAGTTGGTGACCATGAAGTTGGTGGTGACCGGCAGGTGCGGGGTGGCCGCGCGGATCACGTCGCGCTGCGCGGTGAAGCAGGCCAGGTTCTCGGCGGAGCTGAACCGGGCGAAGTCGAGCCGCTGCGCGGGGTTGACCACGGTGTGGTTGGCGCGCGGGGCGTCGATCTCGTCCCAGTCGCCGTAGCGCTGGCTCCAGAACGCGGTGCCCCACGCGGCGTTGAGCGCGTCGAGGTCGCGGTAGGTCTCGCGCAGCCAGTCCCGGAACGCCCGGACGCTGGTCTCGCAGTAGCACTCGCCGAGCGGGGCTCCGTACTCGTTGTGCACGTGCCACATGACCACGCCCGGGTGGTCGCGGTAGTGCTCGGCGAGCCGGTGGGCCAGTTCGACGGTGGCGTGCCGGTACTCGGGCGAGCTGGGGCAGGCGGTCTCGCGGCTGCCGAAGCCGATGCGCACGCCGTCGCGGTTGACCGGCAGCGTGTGCGGGTACCTGCGGGCGAACCAGGCGGGCGGGGCGGCGCTGGGCGTGGCGAGGTCGACGCTGACCCCGCCCGCGTGCAGCCGGTCGATGATCTCGTCGAGCCAGCCGAAGTCGTAGCGGCCCTGTTCCGGTTCCAGCAGCGCCCACGCGAAGATGCCGAGGCTCACCAGGTTGACCCCGGCCTGCCGCATCAGCGCGACGTCGGCTTCCTGCACCTCGCGGGGCCACTGCTCCGGGTTGTAGTCGCCGCCGAAGGCCAGCCCGCGCAACCGCGGCACCACATGTTCGCTCTCGGACACCACTTCCCCCTGACAACCACGGCACGTCTGTGAACGTGCACAGTAACGGACCCCCCGCCCCACGCAAAGACCCGGGCGATCATCGCCCGCCTGTCGCCCCTCCCCGCCGCAACTCATAAAGACTCGCGGCAAAGGCGGATATCTGACGGGCCAAGTCTTTAAGAGTTGCGACAGGAGGGGGTGGGGGCCGGGCGTGTAACGCCTCGGACACGGGGTCTTGACGGGCTGGATACGTGGCGCGCAGACTGTGCCGCACTGTGAACGTTCACAGAGAATTCGCCTTTGACGGAGGACCTATGCGTACGAAGCGGCTCAGGTTGGTGATGTCCGCAGTGCTGGTCGGCGCCCTGGCAGCGGGCTGTTCGAGCGGCGGGCAGGAGGAGACCCCGCAGGAGACCGGCCCGGTCGAGCTGACGTTCTGGACCTGGGCCCCCAACATGGACAAGATCGCGGCGGTGTGGAACGCGGCGCACCCCGACATCAAGGTCACCGTCAGCAAGCAGGCGGGCGGCGACGAGGCGGCGGCGAAGTTCCTGACCGCGGCCAAGGCCGGCACCGCGCCCGACCTGGTGCAGGCCGAGTACCAGATGCTGCCGTCGTTCGTGGCCGCCGAGGCCGTCGCCGACATCAAGGGCGAGGTCGAGGCCGTCCGCGGCCAGTTCTCCGACGGCATCTGGAACCTGGTGACCCTGGGCACCGACGGCGTCTACGGCCTGCCGCAGGACAGCGGCCCGATGATGCTCTACTACCGCACCGACCTGTTCACCAAGTACGGCATCGCGATCCCCAAGACCTGGGACGAGTACGCGGCCGCGGCCCGCACCGTGCACGCCAAGGACAAGACGGTCTACCTGGGCGGCTTCTCCAGCAAGGACCCGGGCTGGTTCGCCGGGCTCGCCCAGCAGGCCGGCGGCAAGTGGTGGTCCATCACCGGCGAGGCCTGGAAGGTCGGCATCAACGACGACGCGACGAAGAAGGTCGCCGACTTCTGGGGCGGCCTGGCCTCCGACGGCGTCGTCGACACGCAGGCCCCGTGGACGCCGGAGTGGAACGCCGCGCTCAACGGCGGCAAGATCCTGAGCTGGGCGTCGGCGGTCTGGGCACCCGGTGTGCTGACCAGCAACGCCCCCGACGGCAAGGGCAAGTGGGCCATCGCGCCGCTGCCGCAGTGGAGCGCCGGGGAGAACTACTCCGGTTTCTGGGGCGGCTCGTCCATCGCGATCGCCGAGGGCAGCAAGCACAAGAAGGCCGCCGCGCAGTTCGCGTCCTGGCTGAACACCGACGCCAAGGCCCTGGACCTGCTCATCAAGGAGGCCGCGATCTACCCGGCGGCCAAGAACGGCCAGGCCCTGATGACCACCGCGCCGGAGTACTTCGCCAACCAGGCCGACTTCTGGCAGCAGGCGACCACCATCGCCGGCACCGCGCGGGGCTTCACCTTCGGCCCCAACGTGAACGTCGCGTACAGCGCGTACAAGGACGCCTTCGACAAGGCGCTGCAGAACAAGTCCTCCTTCACGGACGCGCTGGGCGCGATGCACGACGCGACCGTCGCCGACATGAAGAAGTCCGGCTTCACGCTGGCGAGCTGAGCGGATGACCAAGGCACACCGGGGCGCCCGCGCACATCGCGCGGGCGCCACCCCCTACCTCTACCTGTTCCCCGCGGTGGTGCTGTTCACCCTGTTCATCGCCGCGCCGATCGGGTACACCGCCTACCTGAGCCTGCGCCAGGTGAAGTTCTCCGGGCTGGGCCTGGGCCGCAAGTCGCGCACCGAGATCTTCGTCGGCCTCGACAACTACCGCACGGCCGTGGCCGACGGGGAGTTCTGGGCAGGATGGTTGCGCGTGCTCGGATACGCCACCCTGGTCCTGGTCCTGATGCTCGGCCTGGCGCTGGTGTTCGCGCTGCTGCTGGACTCGGCGCGGGTGCGGCTGGCCCGCTTCTCCCGCATCGCGATCTTCCTGCCGTACGCGGTGCCGGGCGTGGTGGCCACCCTGCTCTGGGGCTTCCTCTACCTGCCCAGCCTGAGCCCGATCCACGCCACGCTGCGGGCGCTCGGGATCGAGGGCGTGGACCTGCTCAGCCCGAGCACGGTCATGTTCTCCATGGTCAACGTGGCGATCTGGGGCGGCACCGGCTTCAACATGCTGGTCCTCTACACCCAGCTGCGGGCCATCCCCCGCGACTACTACGAGGCCGCCCGCATCGACGGCGCGGGCGAGCTCGCCATCGCGCTACGGGTCAAGGTGCCGATCCTGGCCCCCGCGCTGGTGCTGACCACGGTGTTCTCCATCATCGCGACGATCCAGGTGTTCACCGAGCCGATGACGCTGCGGCCCATCTCGAACGCGGTCAGCTCCACCTGGAGCCCGCTGATGAAGGTGTACCGCGACGCGTTCGTCACCGGCGACCTCTACAGCGCCGCCGCCACCTCGCTGGTCATCGCCGCGATCTCGGTGGTGCCGTCGCTGCTGTTCATGCGCCTGGTCCGCCGCCAGGCCTTCGGGGAGGAAAGATGACCACCAAGGGGGTACGCCGACCGCTCGGGCTGGCGCCGACCGCGGTGCTGCTGCTCGGGGCGCTGTACTGCCTGCTGCCGGTGTGCTGGGTGCTCGCCGCGTCGACCAAGACGCGCGGCGAGCTGTTCACCACCAACGCGTTCGCCCCGGGCAGCGGCCTGTTCAGCAACATCGCCGACCTGTCGGCGTACCGCGACGGGATCTTCTGGCAGTGGATGGCCAACACCGCGCTGTACGCCGGCGTCGGCGCGCTGCTGTCCACGGCCGTGTCGGTGCTGGCCGGGTACGCCCTGGCGAAGTTCCGGTTCTTCGGCCGCGACGCGATCTTCACGGTGCTGATCGGCGGCATCCTGGTCCCCGCGGTGGTGCTGGCCGTGCCGCAGTACCTGCTGCTGGCCAAGGCCGGACTCGCCAACACGTACTGGGCGGTGCTGCTGCCCAGCATCCTGCACCCGTACAGCATCTACCTGGCCCGCATCTACGCCGCCGCGGCGATCCCGGACGCGCTGCTGGAGGCCGGGCGCATCGACGGGGCGGGCGAGCACCGGCTGCTGCGGGTGGTGGCGGTGCCACTGATGCTGCCCGGCATGGTGACGATCTTCCTGTTCCAGTTCGTGGCGATCTGGAACAACTTCCTGCTGCCGTTCATCATGCTCGCCGACGACGAGCGCTTCCCGCTCACCGTCGGCCTGTACACGCTGCTGGCCACCGGGGCCAACCAGCCCGCCCTGTACAACCTCGTCATCACCGGCGCCCTGCTGTCGATCATCCCCCTGATCGCGCTGTTCCTGACCATGCAGAGGTACTGGCGAACGGACCTGTCCGGCGGGTCTGTGAAATCCTGATGCCTGTGACCAACAAGCGGCGTCCCACGATCCACGACGTGGCCCGTGCCTCGGGAGTCTCCCGGGGCACGGTGTCCCGTGCCCTCAACGGCGACCCGTACGTGAGCACCGCCGCGCTCGCCGCCGTCCGCCGCGCCGTCGCCGAGACCGGGTACGTCGTCAACCGAGCGGCGCGCAGCCTGGTCACCCAGCGCACCGGCACCGTGGTCATGGTGCTGAGCGAGCCGCAGGAGAAGCTGTTCGAGGACCCGAACTTCAGCACGCTGCTGCGGGTCGCGACCCGGCGGCTGGCGCAGCGAGACGTGGCCCTGGTGATGATGGTCGCGGGGGACGACGGCGACCGCGAGCGCGTGGTGCGCTACCTGCGCGGCGGGCACGCCGACGGGGTGCTGCTCCTGTCCGCGCACTCCGGCGACCCGCTGCTCGGCGAACTCGAAGGCCTGTCCATCCCGGCCGTGGCCTGCGGCGCGGTCCTCGGCCGCGAGGGCGTGATCCCGTACGCCGCCGCCGACGACCGCGAGGGCGCGCGCCAGATGGCGCAGTACCTCGTCGACCAGGGGCGTAAGAAGATCGCCACGATCACCGGGCCGCTGGACACCCCCGGCGGGCTCAACCGCCTCGAAGGCTTCTGCGACGTGCTCGGGCGCAAGGCGGTCAAGAAGCTCATCGCCCACGGCGACTACTCCCGCCACAGCGGCGAGGCCGCCATGCGCGAACTGCTCGACCGCGTCCCCGACCTCGACGCCGTCTTCGTCGGCTCCGACCTGATGGCCGCCGGGGCCCTGGCCGTCCTGCGCGAACGCGGCCGACGCGTCCCCGAGGACGTCGCCGTCGGCGGCTTCGACGACTCCGCCATCGCCGGCTCGACCCACCCGAAGCTGACCACGGTCCGCCAGCCGCTGGAACAGGTCGCCACCGAGACCGTCCGCCTGCTCCTGGAACTGATCGACGGCGCGGAGACGGTCGACTCGCTCATACTTCCGACCGAACTCGTCCCCCGCGAGTCCGCCTGAAGGAAGGGCACCGTCATGGAAAACGAGTTCGCAGCTCGGGCAGCTGAGGCTTCCTCCGCCTAACGCCTCGCGGCCCCATTCCGCATCGGGCTGACAGATCAAAGACACTTCCGCAACAGGTTCGACTCGTTCGATAATTTACGTCCGAACCAGTTGGTCAGCCTACGGCAGAGGTAGCGGATGGCAGCGGTTGCCGTTTTCGTACACGGCCTATTCTCGTCTGCGCGAACCTGGGACACCTTAGAGGCGCTGTTTCTAGCGGATCCCGACCCGATCGACGTCAAACGCCTGCCCTGGAACTACCCGTCGCCGCCGGTGGGCAGACCACTCGAAAGCATACCGTCCTTCAACACGCTGGCCGATTCGCTCTGGACCTTCCTGGAGACGGAGACCGATGCGGAGGACCGGGTCTGCCTGGTCACTCACAGCCAGGGCGGACTCATCGCGCAACGGCTCATCGTCCGAATGCTCAAGGACGGGCGCGGCAGCGAGATTCAGCGCATACGGTCGCTTGTCATGTTCGCATGTCCGAACGACGGGTCGGAGTTCCACCTCACGTTGCGCCGGGGCTTCTTTCGCCGGCACCCGCAGGTGCAGGATCTGAAGCCGTTCCACCAAGAAGTTCAGGACACCCGGCACGATCTCATCAACAGGGCCGTGCATGCGACGGTGGTCTCCGAATCGAGATGCCCGATCACCGTATGGGCATACGCGGGGCAGACGGACCGAGTCGTCACCCCAGAATCGGCGCAATCAGCTTTTCCCAAGGAGAATGTCGGCGTCCTGCCCGGCACTCACTCGAAGATCATACGGCCCAAGTCGCCGGACGAGCTGATCTACAAGAAGCTTCGGCAGCACTTTCAGCAACTGCGCGCATCCCATTCCTCATTGCGCATTCCCGCCCAGCGTAGTGAGACCTCATCGGGACAGCCGCCGCCGACGGCCCCGCCCGCCGACGGCCCGCCTGTCAGCGCATCCGGCCCTTCGCCACGGCCTGACGGCGATCCGCCCACCGACGCGTTCCTCGTGCACATCGTCGTCGCCGCGGGTACCACCGAGGAGATCCGCGCGATCTGGCCGAGACGCGCCGACCAGTACTACGGCACCTCCCATGACCTGTGGGCGCCGTACATGCACGAGCCCACACAAGAAGAACCGGACTACAGCGGCCGCCTTCCGCTCGCCTATCACGCGGGCGTGGTCGCCACCGTCCGAGACTTCAAGTACCGCATCGCCGACGTGGCCCAGCTCCAGCACCTGACGACGTGGGCCGAAGAGAACAACCAGTTCATCATCCTGCTCGTCGACGTGTGGTCGACCTTCATGCCGGAGTTCGCATCGATCGTCCACCGCTACGACGTCCGTGCCACGGGATCAGAACCGCAGCGCAACGATCCCGTCGTGGTGCCGTGGAGTCGATATGATCCCAGCTTCTCCATCGACGGGCGCCTGTTCTGGGAGAGGGTCTCGGCGAATCTTCCCCACGCCCTCGAACGAGGAGACCCGGATCTACTGATACTGGCCTCGGAGACACCTGACGAGTTCAAGCGCCGACTGGCCAAGGCCTTGACCGTGGCGAAGACCCGCCTTTTCACCACGGGAAGGGTGTTCCAGGAGCCGCCCGGCCCACCACCCCCCTCGATGCCGATCCTCGGCAACCCCTGAGCGGCAGGACATCATGACCTTAGACCGTGGCAGAAACGGCCGGATTGTCACCTTCTACTCCTACAAGGGGGGCACCGGTCGCACCATGGCCCTGGCCAATATCGCCTGGATAATGGCCGGCCAAGGATTGCGGGTCCTGATCATCGACTGGGACCTCGAATCCCCCGGCCTGCACCGGTACTTTCATCCGTTCCTCGAGGACAAGATGCTCCGGCACACTCCCGGACTGATCAATCTGATCCAGCGGTACGGGGAACTGCCCCTCAGCCAGCCCTTACCCACCCCCGACGCGGACGACCGGTTCGATCAGGCGACGCGGATCGAGGGCTTCCTCGCACCGGTCAAATGGCGCTTTCCCGGCGGGGGCAAGATCGACCTGATGCCCGCCGGCCAGCAAGACGAGTACTACGCGACGGTGGTGAGTGAGTTCGAGTGGGCGAACTTCTACAACCGCCTGGCCGGCGGCAAGTTCCTCCAGGCGCTGCGGCACCGCCTCCGGCGCTCCTACGACTACGTGCTGATCGACAGCCGAACCGGTCTGAGCGACACCGCAGGCATCTGCACAGTGGTGCTCCCCGATTGCGTCGTCGACGGCTTCACTCTGTCCAACCAGGCTATCGAAGGCGCCTTCTCCGTCGCGCGATCGATCCAGTCCGCCAGGGAGCGAGATCCGATCCGGATCTACCCGGTCCCGATGCGCGTCGACGACTACGAACACCCGAAGCGGGAACGCGGCCTGGAGATCGCTCGCGCACGCTTTCATGCGATCGCTCCGGATGATCCCCTCTATTGGCCGAATGTGGAGATACCTTACCGGCCCTATTACGCGTACGAGGAGATTCTGTCGGTCTTCGCCGAGCGGCCGCAGCAGAACACGACGCTGCTCGCCGCCTACGAGAGGCTGACCTCGGTGCTCCTGGACCGCGAGGTCACCGTGGCGCCGGTGGAGGAGTCACTGCGCAAGAGATATCTCGCGGAATACGAGCGCGGAAGTGGCGAAGATCGATCACTGGTCGTGTTTTACACCTCCGCCGACCGGCTGTGGGCCGAATGGATCACCGCCGAACTCACCGGGCACGGACCCGAGGTGACGATGCGCGCCGTCGACGCCGACGAGTCGCTCGAGGGATTCGGCTCACTGCGTCGCATGGTCACCTCCGCAGACCATGTGCTCGTCGTCCTGTCGGCGAGTTATGTGTCCGCCGCTTTCGGCGCCGAGATCTGGCACCTCGCGTCCGTCGGCCGGTCGGACCATACGACCTTCCACGCCGTGAAAATCGACGGAAGCAGGCTTGAACCGCACTACTCGACGGCTGCCGCGATCGACGTGACGGGCCTGAACAGCGGCGACATCCAGTCCGCGCTGCTGCGCACAGCCGACGGCATTCACCAGGACGCACCACGGCCAGTTCGCGATCACCGGTTCGTCGGCAAGCCGAGAACGACGACCAATCTGCCGCCGAGCTCCGTGGTCTTCGTGGGACGTGCGGCCGAGATCGAACGTATCCGCGACTACTTCTCGTCCGGTAACGACCGCCCGCTGGCGATCGTCGGGCTCGGTGGCATCGGCAAAACGCAAGTATCGCTCGAATACGCACGCCGCTTCTCCCGCGACTACGACATCGTCTGGGTCGTTCAAGCCACCGACTCCCAGCGGCTCAAGGAAGGGCTGGGCGAGCTCGCCATCGCCCTCGGGTACTCTCCCAGCCTCGACCTCGACACCCGGATCCGGCGGCTTCGCGACTCACTGGAGGAGCGGACCACGCCGCCCCGCCGCACGCTGCTGATCCTGAACAATGCGGATCAACCCGACGACGAGTTCCTCGGCCTCATTCCGCGCACGTCGGCAGACATCCTGATCACGACGCGATTCGGCACATGGGACGAGGCCGCCGAGACTTTCGACATCGGGAACATGCGCCGAGCCGACAGCATCAAGCTGATCCGCCGGCGGGTTCCCCGGATCTCGCTGTCCGAGGCCGACGAGGTGGCCGAGCGCATGGGCGACCTGCCGCTGGCAGTCGCGCAGGCGGCCGCTTACCTGCACACCGTCGCCGTCCCGGTGCCTGAGTATCTTCAGTCGCTGCACTCGCAGGACCGGATTCTCGGCCTTCTCGAAGACCAGCGTTTCGGTGGTGCCGGCGACGTCCTGGACGCTTGGATCGTGTCGCTCGATCGGCTACGCGAGGAGCGGCCGGCTGCCGCCTGGCTGCTGGAGCTGTGTGCCGCGATGGGCCCCTCGCCGATCGGGATGTCCATCATCCTCGGCCAGGAGCTGGGAGGCCACCTCACCGCATTCGACGGCGCGTTGGCCGACATAGACGAGCAGCGGCTCCTTCTTGACGACATCTCTCGCTACGCCTTGGCTCAGGTCGACGCCGCGCGCACCGCGGTCATCATCCATCCGCTGGTCCGGCTCCGCATCCAGGCACAGGTCCATGATCTCGAACAGCTGCGCGACATCGCCAGAAGCGTTCTCGCCCGAGTCGGAAGCCAGTTGTCGCCCGAGGACCCGGGAACCTGGCCCCGCTTCAGTGAGATTCTCACGCACGCGCGCGACCTGGACATCATCGATTCGCAGGCAGAGTCGATGCGAGTCCTGGTCGTCTCCCTCGTCCGCTACCTGTACCGGCGTGGTGACTATCATGCGAGCCAGGCTCTCGCCAACGCTGCCCTCGGCGCGTGGCGGGAGACAGCCGACAACGACGACCCGCTCACCCTCAGAACACGATTCCACCTGGCGAACGCCGTCCGCGCCAGAGGCGACATCACGCTCGCTCACTCCATCGACAAGGACGTCTACCGCCGTCAGCTGGCAGCCTTCGGCCCGAGCCACCGCGACACCCTCGCCACCGCTCGCAGCCTCGGCTTCGACCTGCGAGCGACCGGGCAGTACGCCGAGTCCGTCAGCCTCGACCGCCGGACGCTGGACCTCTACCGGGCCGCCTACGGGCAGGAGCACCCCGACACGCTCATCGCGGTGAACAACCTCGCGATCGGACTTCGGCTCGTCGGCGACTTCGCCAGCGCGGCCGAGCTGAACGACCAGACGCTAGAGCTCCGATCTCGCATATTCGGAACTGAAGACGCCGGAACCTTGACCGCCGCGGGCAATTACGGACGCGACCTACGCGACCTCGGCTACCTCTGGGAGTCATACAGCCTGTTGCACAGGACACTGCAGGCGCAGCAGCTCTCCCCCGGCGGAGATCATCTGGACACGCTGCGCACCGGCAAGGAGCTCGCGCTCACCCTGCGCCAGCTCGGACGATTCGCCGATGCGCATGAGCTCGTCCGCCAGACGACGGCCAGATACGCGACCGTGACGGGCCGCAATCATCCCGATGCCCTGTCCTGCGAGCTCGCTGCGGTGACCATTCAGTCAGCCATCGGCGAGAACCGTGACGCGGTCACGGCCGCGAAACGGCTCTGGCAGTTCGCCGACCAGGTTTACGGACCTGTCGCCCACCTGACCCTGGCATGCCGGAGCACCTACGCCATCCTCCTGCTCAAGGAGGAGAGTTTCACCAGTGCCTTCGATGCCGCCGCCGCCGTTCACGAACACCTCACTCGTGATCTTGGCCCAGGGCATCCGCACGTCCTGTTCGCCGGCGTGAATCTCGCCAACGCCCACTTCGCCCTAGGCGATCTCGAAGCCGCCAAGGAGCTCGATCGATTCGCCTATGTCGAGCTGACCAGAACGCTGGGAAGCAGGCACCCCGACGCCCTGGCCGCGGCCCTGTCGTTCGCGGCGGACAGACTCGCACTCGGGGAAGTCGATGCCGGCAAGCAGCAACACACCGACGCGCTGCGCCTGCTGATCGAGGTCCTCGGCGGCACCCACCCACGTGTCGAACAGGCGATCCGTGGCGAACGGCTTAACGTCTACATCGAGCCTGCGCCACTCTGAACTAGACTTTCACGTTCATCCGACAAGTCGGCAACTCCTTCATCCCAACCTGTCAATGAGGTGCTTGATAATGCCCGTAGAGAGTGACATGCCCGATTCGCGGGCTATTCCCGACGTCAATCCGATGAGCCTGGTAGAACTCCTTCACAACCGGGACCCGGACCTCATGGCCGCCGTGCAGCAGCTGGTTTCCACACTCAGCGATACGGACGAGATCCGGCTCGGCTGGCAGAGCGCAATCGACGTATAACCATGGAGTGGCACCGCCTGAATACACCGTCATTCGATTCGATAGCCGGAGCCGCCGCATCGGCGTCCGTCGTATCGGCGCTGCGGGCGAGCAGGGTCAGCAGGGTCCGGTTGCTGTTGCGCCATCTGGCCACGCATCGGCCCGAGTCCGCGGACTACATCACGCTGCTGGCCGAGGTGGAAGCGACCTCTCCGGCGGAGTGTGCCGCCGTTCTGACCTATCCCTGGGTAGCCGCGTGGATCACGAGATCCGCTCGTGCCAGGCATGCCGGCCCTGCGGACTACCTGCGTAATGTGGTCGCCGCCGTGGCGTACCGGGTGGGCGACACGGCGACGGCCGAAAGAATCGCGCGCGATTCCGGAGGCCGGATCTGGCTGCCGACGATCGGCCTGTTCACGGCGCCGAAAGGGATCATCCAGCCCGCTGACCCCATCAGAACCGTCCGGCCGGCGGGAAGGACCGGATTCACGCTGTATGTCGACGACCTGGACCCGCATCGGGACTGCGTCGGCGTGCCACCCGCGGATCGCCTGCCGAACGGCGAGTGGTCCCGCGTCGAGAGGACTCTCACGAAGGCATGGGAACTGATCGAGGAACATGCCTCGGACCGAGCCGATGAGCTCGCGGTGGGGCTGTCCTCCGTCGTTCCCCTGAACGGGGTGCCGGGAGTCAGCGTCACCAGTGGCGACGCCTTCGGCGGCCTGGCGGCGACCATCCCGCACCAACCGCTTGAGGCAGCGGTGATGCTCATCCACGAATTCCAGCACAGCAAGATCAACGCATTGATGGACCTGGTGGACCTGCACCGGCAGGACTCGGGTATCCGATACTTCGCACCATGGCGCCCGGATCCTCGTCCGTTGAGCGGCATGCTCCACGGAATCGGAGCCTTCACCGCTGTGGCGCTGTGGTGGAAGGCCTTTTGCGACACATCGCCCCGACCCGAGTCCGCCATGGAGCAACTCGCTCAGCTCCGCTTGCAGTTGACCTGCGCGATCGACCAGATCGGGGACGATCCGGGACTCACCGCGGCCGGCCGGCGCTTCGTGAGGGCGAACAGCATCGTTGTGCGCAGTCTGGCGGCGTACGACCTTCCGCCGGCGGCGGATTCGTCCGCACGAGCACAACTGGCCCGCCTGGTCCAGCGCTGGCAGCGGAAGCAGCCGGCAGGTAGCGTGCCGCAGTTCGAGCTGACCTAAGCGCACGGTCAGCCCGCGCCCAGCCGGTCCGCCGCAGGTCCGCACCGGTGGGGCGCGTCTCGATTCGCGACCGTTCGGCGGGCGGCGAGCAGCAGCGAGTGTCATCGCGACGTTCTGTTATCGGTAATTTACTCTGCGTGCAGGCTCGCCGATCGCGAGCGGTCGAACCATACCCGTCCATGCGCGTGGACGCCGCATGGGCTGAACGGAGCCGTCCTATGCCGATGACAAGACCCGGGTTCACATCGCGGATGCCCCGCGCAGGACGACAACACGCCGGGGCCGCCTTCCGCCGCAGGACGCCCTTGGCCGTCTCGCTGGCGATGCTGGCGGCGACGCTGGCGGCCGTGCCGGGCACCCCGGCGTGGGCCGCCACGTACGACACCGCACTGGTCAGCCGAGCAAGCTCCGGTGCTGCCGGAAACGGCGACTCCTCGGCCCCGGCGGTCTCCGCCGACGGTCGCTACCTGGCCTTCGCCTCCGACGCCGACAACCTCAGCGATGCCGACGACAACAACCACACCAACATCTTCGTCCGCGACCTGACCACCGGCACGACGACCTACGTCAGCCGCGCCGACGGAACGGACGGAGCCGCCGCCAACGGCCCGTCCGCGGACCCGTCGATCTCCGCCGACGGCCGCTACGTCGTGTTCAGCTCGACCGCCGCGAACCTGAGCGGCCAGGACGAGGACACCTGCATGTCCCTGTTCTGGGGCCTGCCCGAGCCGTGCTCGAACATCTTCCTCCGCGACCTCCAGGCCGGCACGACCACGTTCGTCAGCAGGGCGAACGGCGCACAGGGCGCGGCCTCCGACGGCAGCTCCTACTACCCGACCGTGTCCGCGGACGGAACCAAGGTGGCCTTCACCTCGGGCGCGGCGAACCTCAGCGCCGAGGACGAGGACGAGTGCTACATCGACGGCGGCGGCCCGCACCCGTGCACCGACTTCTTCGTACGCGACCTCCAGGCGGGCACCACCGTGTACATCGGCAACGCGCCCATCTACCGGTTCGGGCCCTGCGGTCCGGCGATCTCCGCCGACGGGCGCAAGGTCGCCTTCGAGACCGACGGCATCTCGATCGATGACCACAACGGCTACCTCGACGTCGTCGTGTACGACCTGCAGTCTGGCACGGCGAGCTACGTGAGCAGGGCCGACGGGGTCGACGGCCAGCTCGCCTCGGGCGGGCCGTCGAGCTGCCCGTCGATCTCCTCCGACGGCCGCCACATCGCATTCGTCTCCGACGCGTACAACCTCAGCGCCGACGACGTCGACTCGTTCGACACCGAGAGCATCTACGTACGCGATACGCAGGAGGGCCGGACCTCGCTCGCCAGCAGGGCGAACGGGGCCGCCGGGGCCGTGGCGGAGCTACGCTCGTTCGAGCCGTCGATCTCCGCCGACGGGCGCTACGTCGCGTTCATGTCGCGGGCGATGAACCTGAGCGCCGACGACCTCGACACCTGCTACGACCCGGGGCAGGGCACCAACCGGCCGTGCCCCGATGTGTTCGTCCGCGACCTCCAGTCCGCGACGACCACCTTCGTGAGCAGGGCGACCGGGGCGGGCGGGGCCGGCGGCGACGAGCGCTCCACGAATCCGTCGATCTCCGGCGACGGCAGGCTGATCGCGTTCGAGTCGCCGGCGCGCAATCTCAGCGCCGACGACTCCGACGCCCACCGCGACGTGTTCGCCCGCGACTGGGGCGCGGGGCTGCCCCCGCCGCCGATGGTCGACCTGTCGTTGACGGTGACCGGTTCGGCCGCCTCGGTGCCGGTCGGCTCCAACGTCACCTTCACCGTGCGGGTCGCCAACGCCGGACCGGCTGGGGCCACGGGCGTGGCCGTCACCGACCAGCTCCCGTCGGGGCTGACCTTCGTGTCGGCGACCGCGACGCAGGGAACGTACACGGCGGCCACCGGAGTGTGGTCGGTCGGCAGCCTCGCCGCGGCGGCGAACGCGACGCTCCAGCTCGTCGCCAGGGTCGCGACCACCGGTCAGAAGACGAACATCGCGCAGGTCACCGCCGCGTCCCCGGCCGACACGGACTCGACGCCCGGAAACAGCGCGCCCGGCGAGGACGATCAGGCGTCGGTGACCGTCAACGGCACCGCGACCTGCACGGCGAGCACGGCGACCCGGACCGCCGACTACGATTCGTGGATCACGACGAGCTGGCCCACGACGAACTACGCCAAGGACACGATCCTCAAGGTCCGCAGCAAGGCCAACGCCGACGCGCGGACGCTGGTGCACTTCGCGCTGCCGAGCCTGCCCGCCGGTTGCAAGGTCACGAACGCGAAGCTGCGGATGTACGTGTCCTCGGTCGCCGGCACCCGCACGCTGCGGGCGGCCCGGCTCGCCGGGGCCTGGACCGAGACCGGCGTGACCTGGCGCAACCAGCCCGCGACGACCGGCACCGCGGCCACCGTGCCCGCGGTCAAGGGCTGGGTGGAGTGGACCGTCACCGCACAGGTCGCCGGCCTGTACACCGACGGCAACCACGGCCTGCAGATCCGCGACAACACCGAGGGCGCCGCCGGATACGAGCAGCGCCTGCACAGCCGGGAGTACACCAACAAGCCCACCCTGACCGTCACCTTCGGCGCGGCCTGACCCGCATCCCGCGAACCGCCTGCCGCCGGTCGACCGGAGGGCAGGCGGTTCGTCACGTCGGCGTCGCGGCCGCCGCAGGCGTCAGACCCGGTCGAGCGCCGACACGAGCCGGTCGTGTTCGGCCTAGGAACCGATGCGGGCACGGTCTTCGGGGTGGTCGACGTACCACCTGATCGCGTCCACCACGAGATGCGGGTGGGTGTCCCAGCCGAGCGGCAGAAAGGCACGGCCGCGCATACGCGCGGGCAGGATAGGACGCGGTGGTGCTCGCCGCGCTCTGCGGCCCCGGGGACGACATCCCTGCCGCGCTGGCTGAATACGACCGGCAGAGGCGTCCTCGCTCGCAGCAGGTCGCCCGCGCCGCCGCGCAGATCGGCCGGATCGGCCAGCAGCTGACGAACCCCGTGGCCGTGCGGCTACGTAACACCGTCATGCGACTGACCCCGGCCCGGGTGGCCCTGCGGTCGATGGCCCGGCACGCAGACTGGGACGCGCCCCCGATCCCACGGTGACGGCGGGGATTCTCGGGTCGGCCTGGTCGCCGGGGCTCCCAGAATCAGCCGGGGCTCCCAGAATCATCTGTCGACCGCCACTCGACGCCCGCCCGGACGGGGCCTGCTACGGCTTGCCGGCATCCGTGAAACGAAGGCCGTCGAGCGCCACCGCCAGCACCTTCTCGCGCCGGTCCGGGTCGCCGCCCACTCCCGCCACCCCGCTGACCAGCCACATGACGTCGACGATGGTCACGTCGGGGCGCACCGTGCCGTCCCGCTGGGCCCTTTCCAGCAGCGGGCTGCCCGCCGCGAACAGTTCGTCGCGGCAGGCCTGGAAGGTCGCGGAGTCGCGGTTCAGGCCGGTGATCAGCGCCCGTTTGGCCCCGACGTAGTCGACGTAGCGGCGCAGCCACCTGGTCAGACCCTCCCACGGGTCGAGGCTCGCGCCGTCGACCGCGGCCTGGGCGACCGCCTCCACCTCGGTGATGTAGACGTTCTCGATGAGCTGCTCGCGGGTGGGGAAGTTGCGGTAGAGGGTGGCGATGCCGACCCCGGCCCGGCGTGCGATCTCATCCAGCGGCGCGTCCGCGCCCAGCTCCGTGAACGCCGTACGCGCCGCGGCCAGGATCGCGTCGAAGTTGCGGCCGGCGTCGGCGCGGTGCGGCCGGGGTGTCCTGAGCCGGGCCAGGTCGTTCACGGTGTCCTTCCCCTCATCGCATTTGCAACCGGAGACCGACTATCACTATAGTGATAGTAACCCTCCGTATATGTGGAGGACCACTCTCAGTATATCCGCGGCCGGACGATGCGCCGACGAGCGCTCCCGCCGCGAGATGAGGACATGCACCATGGCAACTTCCCCTGCCCGCTCCACCACCGTCACCTTCAGCCTGCTCGCGCTCGCCGCGATCTCCCTGTCGATGCTGCAGTCGCTGGTCAGCCCCGTGCTGCCGGTGATCCAGCACGACCTCGCGACGACCCAGTCCGCGGTCTCCTGGGTGCTGATCTCCTGGTTGCTGGCGGCCGCCGTCGCCACCCCCATCCTCGGCCGCCTCGGCGACCTGAAGGGCAAGCAGCACAGCCTGGTCATCGTGCTGATCGCGATCGCCGTCGGCAACGTCGTCGCCGCGCTCGCCCCGAACCTCGGCGTGCTCGTCGCCGGACGGGTGATCCAGGGCCTCGGCGGCGCGGTGTTCCCGCTCGCGTTCGGCATCATCCGCGACGAGTTCGCACCCCGCCGCGTGCCCTCGGCGATCGGCGCGCTGTCCGGCGTGATCGCTGTGGGCAGCGGACTCGGCACCGTACTGGCCGGGCC
This sequence comes from Catellatospora aurea, assembly GCF_042663325.1. Lineage (NCBI taxonomy): Bacteria > Bacillati > Actinomycetota > Actinomycetes > Micromonosporales > Micromonosporaceae > Catellatospora > Catellatospora aurea. The sequence goes on along the minus strand of NZ_JBHTAC010000015.1, from coordinate 18,839 downwards.
GATAACCGAAGCGCTCGGCTGGCGCTGGCTGTTCTGGATCCCCGCGATCGTCGTGACCGCCACCGCGATCCTGTGCCGCCTGTTCATCCCGGAGTCACCCGTGCGCTCGGGCGGCCGCATCAACCTGACCGCCGCGGCGCTGCTGGCCACCTGGCTGCTCGCCCTGCTGCTGCCGGTCAGCCAGGGCCGGGTCTGGGGCTGGGACGCCCCCGTGACCATCGCACTGTTCGCCCTGGCGGCCGTGAGCTTCACGCTGTGGGCGGTCGTCGAGACGCGCACCGACAACCCGCTGATCGACATGCGGATGATGCGCCAGCCGCTGATGCTGACCACCAACACCGTCGCCCTGCTGTTCGGCGGAGCGATGATCGCCGCGTTCACCTTCCTGCCGCAGTTCCTGGAGACCCCGGCCGGTGCCGGATACGGCTTCGGCGCCTCGGTCACCGCGGCGGGCCTGCTGATCCTGCCCATGCTCGTGGCCATGGCAGTCGGTGGCCTGGTCAGCGGTCCCATCCACCGCACCGTCGGGTTCAAGGCGCAGCTGGTCGCCGGCTCCGCGCTCATCTCCGCCGCGTGTGCCGGCTTCGGTCTGCTCAACGACGCCCCGTGGCAGCTCGCCGCCGGCGGCGCCGTGTTCGGGCTCGGACTCGGCATCGCGTACGCGGCCCTGACCAGCCTCATCGTCCAGGGCGCCGACCCCGCCCAGACGGGCATCGCCACCGGCATGAACACCAACATCCGCACCATCGGCGGCTCCATCGGCATCGCCGTCGTCGCCGCGATCGTCACCTCGCACACCCAGCCCAGCGGCCTGCCCACCGCGGCCGGCTACACCACCGGTTTCCTGGTGCTGGCCGCCGTCGCCGCGGCCGCCGTGGTCGTCGCGCTACTGGTCCCCACCACCCGGACGACACCGACCGCCGAACCCGACCAGCCTACCCAGGGCGACCGCTTCCAGGAGTTCACCCCGTCCAGCCCGGACCGGGACGAGAACTCCGCCCTGCTCCCCGTCCTGGCGACGGCGACCGCGACAACCCCCGGCCGCCACCGCGCCTGACCCAAGGAAGGGCACCTTCCCATCGCCATGCGTAGCGGAAGGTGCCCTTCTTAACCTTCGGTGTCAGTTGAGCAGGGTCACGGTGGGGAAGGTGCCGCCGGCTGCCGGGAGGCGGTCGGTGGTGTTGTTCTTGATGTAGCCGAGGCGGAACTGGGCTCCGGGCGCGAGGCCCACGCTCGCCAGCGGCACGGCGGCCTCGATGACGGTGTCGTTGCGGACGAACGTCATCGCGCCCAGCGGGGTCCAGGACCAGCCGCTGCCGCCGTGGTCGTACAGGTTGGCGTTCTCCAGCATGTAGTCGCCGCCGGACGGGTTGGTCCAGCCGGCCGCGTTGTATCCGGTGCCGGTGTTGTTGTCGGTGTTCAGGAAGAACTGCCCGAGCACGTTCAAACCGGTGCCCTTGACGCACAGGAAGAGCGTCGTGCCGTTGTTGGTCACCGACACCGACTGCACACCCGTGCCACCGGACAGCACCGGCGTCACGCTCGCCCAGTCCCCCGCCGACCCGTCCACGGTGATCGCCGGGTAGCCGCCGCCGGACGACGCCGTGGTGAACGTGCCGTTGGGGCTGCTCGTCGTGCCGCCGGAGGAAACCGACCGCACCCGGAACTGGTACGCCGTGCCCGGCGACAGCCCCGACAACGTCACCGAGTGGCTGGTCACGTTGCTCGCCCCCGTCGCCGTCGAGCCGTACGACGTCGACGTCCCGTACTCCACCACCGACGACGACGCCACATCCGTCGTCCACGTGACCGTCGCACCCGTGCTGGTCACGTTCGCGTACTGCACGTTGGAGATCACGGGCGCACCGCCGCCGCCGGACCCGTTGAGCAGGGTCACCACGGGGAACGTGCCGCTCGCCGCCGGAAGCCGGTCGGTGGTGGAGTTGTTCTTCAGGTAGCCCGACCGCAGCTGAGCTCCCGGGCTCAGACCCAGGGTGGACAGCGGGATCGCCGCCTCGACCACGGTGTCGTTACGGACGAACGTGACCGCGCCCAGCGACGTCCAGGCCCAGCCGCCGCCCGCGTGGCGGTACAGGTTGCCGTTCTCCAGCATGTAGTCCGCGCCGGACGGATTGCTCCAGCCGGTGGCGTTGTACCCGGTCCCGGTGTTGTTGTCGGTGTTCAGGAAGAACTGGCCGAACACGTTGAGCCCGGTCCCCCTGGTGAGCAGGTACAGGTTCGTGGCGTTGTTGGCCACCGACACCGACTGCACGGTCGTGCTGCCGGTCATCGCGGGCGCGACGCTCCCCCAGTCTCCGGCGGAGCCGTCGACGGTGATCACCGGATACGAGCCACCGGACGCGGCGGTGGTGAACGTGCCGTTGGGACTGTTCGTCGTGCCACCGGCCGAGACCGAACGGACCCGGAACTGGTACGCCGTGCCCGGGGACAGCCCCGACAACGTCACCGAGTGACTGGTCACGTTGCTCGCCCCGGTGGCGGTGGAGCCGTAGGACGTCGACGTGCCGTATTCGACGACCGACGACGAAGCCACGTCAGTAGTCCACGTGACCGTCGCGCCCGTGCTGGTCACGTTCGCGTACTGCACGTTGGAGATCACCGGCGGCTGGGCGGGCGGCGGTGAGGACGGTGGCGGCGAAGAGGGCGACGGCTGAGGGCCGCTGCCCGGCACAGTGAACTTCACCGAGGAGCCGCCGAAGTTGGCGACCCGCAGCCACGTCCACACCTCGGTGCCCGCCATCGAGGCCGGGAACACGTAGTCGCGGTCGAACTCGAACTCGGCCCGGGTGCCCGACTGCACGACCCGGACGGGCCAGCCGCGGTTGGTCGGCGCGCTGGGGCTGCTGAACTTGAACACGTCGCCCTGGCCTGCCCCGGCGTGCGGCAGCAGGTATGCCTGGTTCAGGTTCTCCAGGTAGAGCCGCGAGTCAGGCGACGTCGGCCAGGACGGCTGCCACCCGTTCGGCCCGTCCTTGTCGTAGTCGAAGTAGATCATCTCCTGGGCGAGGCTGATCGTCTGCTTGGCCTCGACCATCATGAAGAACCGGTCGCCGACGAACTTCACGTACACCTTGGTGATGCCCTTGGCGTTCGCGCCCGCCGGATCGTTGAAGATCGGCGTCTCGGCCGACCACTCCCCCGCGGTCCCGTCGGCGACGAATCCGCCGTACAGGTCCGTCGGGTGCGCCCCGGCCTGGCTGGGCGCGGCCCGCCCCTGCGCGTCGAGCCAGTTCTTGGCGTCGTCGTAGACGGCGGAGTTGAAGTGGTTGGCCCCGGAGACGTCGTAGCCGAGGTAGCCGGAGTTGACGACGACCTCGTTCATCCACTTCTGCGTGCTCGCGGTCGGCACCCGGAAGTCGATGATCGCCACGTTGAAGCCGTCGGCCTGGTTCGCCTGGGCGTTGACGTACTCCTTCCAGAACCCGCCGAAGTTGTCGCGACTTCGGTACGTCGGCGAGGCGGTGTTCGTGTTCCAGTTGGCCTCGAACCCCGGGCTGGTGTCGTAGAAGCCGGGGATGTACGTGTTGTAGTACCAGGACTCGGTCACGAAGATGTTGATCGCGTGCCGGTAGCGGACGGCGAACTGCGAGGTGCCCTCGTCGGGGTTGAAGTACCAGTAGCCCCGGTTCGACGCGACGACCTTGCTCGGGTCCACCGCCTTGATCTTCTCCACCAGGTCGACCATGCCGCCCGCGGTGAAACCGAAGTTGCCGCGCGGCCCCCACGAGATGCCCGGCCCCGCGCCGCCGACCGGATCCGGGGTGTCCACGGTGTCCAGGAAGACCCCGTCGTAGTCGCCGTCGTGCACGATCTTGTCGACCTGGTACGTGATGAACTTCTGCCAGGCCGGGTCACCGCCGTTGATGTAGCCGCCGCCGTAGGTCGGATTGACGTCCACGGTCCCGTCGCCGTCCTTCCAGTAGCCGCCGTACAGGTAGCGGCTGTCGTTGACCCAGGTGCCCTGCTGGTCGAGATACCAGGGCATGACGCCGTTGTTGCGCCAGGTCAGGCGATTGCCCCAGGAGGAGTAGTTCGCGCCGATCGACGTGCCGGCGTAGCCCGCGTAGCCGTCGGCGTAGGTGCCGTCCGGGGCCGCGCCGCCCTCGACGTTGAGGTAGGAGCCCGAAGAGCTGTAGTTCCACGGGTTCGGGCCGTGCAGCGGACCCGACGGGCCGCTGTAGCCCGCCGGGAGCAGGCCCAGGTCGATGCCCTTCTGGACGGTCATGTGGCCGCTGTGCCCGGGGATGATCGTCGGCAGCATCTCGCCGACCGACAGGTAGCCGAGCACGATCGCGTCGTCGGCGCTGCCGAGCACCCCGTCGACGCCCCGTTTGATCTCCTGGACCTGCGCGGAGGTGACCGACTCGAAGTAGAAGTGGTCTGCGGTCACGTTCAGCACCCGCAGGGTCGGTTCGAGCACGACCAGGTCGTACGCCTTGAGCTGGTTGACTTTCGCTTGGTCGAGCGCGCCGTACCAGAACGCGGTGCGGCTGTTGGCGCTCAGCGTGGGGACCTTGCCGTAGAACGGGGTCCGGCCGATCTCGAAGCCGGCCGCGGCCGCCGGGGCCGCCGTGAGGGCGACGATCCCGGCGGTCAGCGCGGTGGCGGCGGCCAGCGCCCCGGCCAGCAGCCTGGCCCGGACCCGGCGGGCCGATGGTGCGGTGCGGTGCGGATGAGCCGTGTCGTTCATGTGCACCTCGCTTATGGAAGATGGATCAGCTGACGGTGATCACTGCGGTATAGATCTCCGGCGAGCTGCCGGAGCCGTGGAACACGACCCGGTGCGGCCCGACCGGGATGCCCAGCACGTCGGCGGGAACCCGCCAGACGTAGCGGTCGTCGTCGCTGGAGATCAGCGGGCTCGGCCCGTCGACCGGGGCCCAGCTCCAGCCGGTGCCGGTGTGCCGGTAGAACCACGCGTTCTCGATGAGCAGGTCCGCGCCGATCCCGGCAGTGGCGAAACCGGTGGACGCGTCGTTGTCGACGTCGATGAACAGGTGGTGGAAGTCGAACGGCAGGTGGTACTGCGCCTGGTAGGTGACGTCGGCGGTGCCGATGGTCCCGGACATCTCGGTGATCGGGTCACCGGAGGGCGCCGTCGTGCTCACGGTGAGCGGCCCGGCGGCGGCCGAGCGGTTCCCGCTCTTGTCACGAGCGAAGACCGTGAAGGTGTACGCCGTGCCCGGCTCCAGCCCGCTGACCGGCACCGTGACCGTCGCCCCCTGCGTGACCAGCCACGACGGCAACGACAGCAGCGGTTGCCCGTCGACCTCGACGTCATAGCCCGCGAGATCCGGCTCCGCCGACGCGGTCCAGCCCAGCCGCACGCTGGCGACCTTGGTCTCGGCGGCGTGCAGCCCGGCGGGCGCGGCAGGAGCGGAAACGTCGGCGCGGCCCGTGGTCAGGGTCAGCGCCCGGCTCGGCGCGGACACGTTGCCCGCCGCGTCGTGCGCGGTGACCGCGACGCGGTAGGTCCGGCCCGGGTCGAGGCCGTGCAGGGTGGCGACCGGCAGCGCGCTCGTCGAACCGGTCACCCGCACCCCGTCGACGTGCACGTCGTAGCCGGTGACCCGGCCGTGCGGGTCGGTGGCGGGCAGCCATGCGACGACGGCTTCGGTGGACCCGGTCCGGACCGGGAACGGCGCGCCGACCGTGCGGGGTGCGGCCGTGTCAGCTCCGCCCGCCGACGCGGATGCCAGCTGCTGCGTCCAGTAGTCCTGCGGCGGCAGCGAGTCCCACGGGTTGGCCAGCACGTCCGGGGTGACGTACAGGTAGCCGGCGTTGCGCTCCTTGCTCAACGCGACCGCGTTCGCGAGCTGGGCGGTGGTGTCGGTGGCGTGGACCAGGTGCCACAGCTTGCGTGGGTCGAGCGCGCGGTGCCAGGACGGCGGCTGCCAGCCGAGGTAGGTCTCGTAGGCGCCCTCGAAGGTGAGGATCACGTCGGCGGCGTCGGCGTAGCAGGGCTCGGTGTCGATGCCCGGGTTGATCACCGTGAACGCGCCGGGGTGTGCCTTCTCGGTGTGCCGGTCGAGCATCCGGTACGTGTCGATGTAGGCGTCCTGCGGGCCGCAGACGTTCTGCACCTCGTCGAAGAAGATCCCGCCGAGGCCGTCCGCGCCGTAGAGGCGGTACCAGGTGGCCACGTCCTGCTGGACCTGTGCCGCCCAGGCGGCCGGGGTGGTCTCGTTGAGCCTGGTCGCACGGCCGGTGCTGCCGAGGTAGCCGGTGGCGACGTAGCCGAGCACCCGTACCCCTGCGGCTTTGGCGGCGGTGATGGCGGCGGCGTAATTGGGGTCGCGGGTCTTGCCCGGCCCGGAGAACGGATTCGCGACCGCGATCCCGACGCCGGGCGTGTTCAGCTGCTGCCAGAGGGCGGCTCCGTCGCCACCGGGGTAGAAGTAGGCGGGCACCGCGAGCTGCTGGGCGATGCCGTCCGGCGGGGCGGCGGCCTGGACGGGGGTCGCGGCGGACGCGGCGGTGAGCAGTGTGACGAGTACGGCCGCCGCCCGAAGGTGCAGGCGTCCGCGGCCATGCCGGTGCAGCATGGTCGTGTCTCCGATCTGCGGTCTAAGTCAGCCCTTGTTGCCGCTGAAGGCGATGCCTTGGATGAAGTGGCGCTGCATGACGGTGAACAGCACGATGACGGGCAGCGAGGCGAGCAGGGAACCGGCCATGAGCACCGGGTAGTCGGTCTGGAACTGGCCCTGCAGCGACGCCAGGCCCGCCGACAGGGTCATCTGCTCCGGGTCGGTGTTGACGATCAGCGGCCAGAACAGGTCGTTCCAGGACCACAGCACGGTCAGGATGCCGAGCGCGAGCAGGCCGGGTCTGGCCAGCGGCAGCATGACCGACCAGTAGATGCGCAGCGGGCCGGCGCCGTCGAGGCGGGCGGCCTCGTCGAGTTCCTTGGGCAGGCCGAGGAAGAACTGCCGGAGCAGGAACACGCCGAACGCGGAGAACAGGCCGGGCACGATGAGCGCGGTGAGGCTGTTGAGCCAGCCCAGGTCTGCCATGATCTCGTACTGCGGGATGACGAACAGCGGCGGCGGCACCATCAGCACCGACAGGAAGACGCCGAACAGCAGGCCGCGGCCGGGGAAGCGCAGCCGCGCGAACGCGTACGCGGCCATGGAGCAGAACAGCAGCTGCCCGGCGGTGCGGGCGGCGGTCATCAGCACGGTGTTGAGGATCTGGTCGCCGAAGGGCAGCAGCCCGAACACGTCGCCGTAGTTGGACCAGCGCCAGTCGGGCGCGATGGTCGGCGGGACCTTCGTGGCGTTGGTGAGGGTCTTCAGCGAGGTCAGGAACTGCCACAGGAACGGGCCGACCATGACCGCCGCGCCGATCAGCAGCGTGACGTGGGTGGCGGCGCGCCCGCCGCGGCGTACCGGATCAGCCATAGTGCACCCACCGTTTCTGCAGCCGGAACTGGATCGCCGTGAGGATCACGATGAGCACCAGCAGCGCCATCACGATCGCGGCGGCGTAGCCCCGGTCGTTGGTGTAGAACGCCTTGTCGTAGAACAGGTGCACGACGGTCTGGATGCGCGGGAACGCCGGGTTGGCGCGGGCCGCCTGGCCGCTGCCGCCCATCACGTACACCAGGTCGAACAGTTGCAGGGAGCCGATCACCGACAGCACCGACACGAAGAACAGCGACGGTGACAGCAGCGGCAGCGTGATCCGCCGGAACTGGGCCAGCGCGCCGGCCCCGTCGATCGAGGCGGCCTCGTAGTACTCGCGCGGGATCGACTGCATGCCGGCCAGGAAGATGACGATGTTGTAGCCGAGGCTGGTCCAGATCCCGACGGCGACCATCGCGTACAGCGCGGTGGCGGGGTCGGCGATCCAGTGCGGTCCCTCGACGCCGACCAGCGACAGCAGGTAGTTGATCAGGCCGAAGTCGCCGTTGTAGAGCCAGCGCCAGACCATCGCCACGGCCACCGGCATGGTGACCACGGGCAGGAAGAACAGCGCCCGGTACACCGACACCCCGCGCAGCTTCGGCCGGTTGAGCAGTGCCGCGAACATGACCGCCAGCGGGATGCCGAGCAGGCCGAGCAGGGTGTACGTCACCGTGTTGCGCAGCGCGGTCAGCACCTCGTCGTCGGCGGCCAGGGTGCGGTAGTTGTCCAGCCCGACCCACTCGTGCCCGCCGAACGGGCCCCACTCGGTGAAGGAGAAGTAGCCGGTCTGCACCACCGGCCACAGGTAGAACACGGCCAGGCCCAGCCCGGTCGGGGCGATGAGCAGGTAGGCCCAGGCGGCTTCGGCTCCCCGGTGGCGCCACCGGCGCCGCCGCCGGGCGGGCACCGGGGCGGGCACCGCGGTGCGGACGTCGTCCGCGGTGCCCGTCACGGTAACTGTCATGCGGTGCTACTCCTTCGCCAGCAGGGCGTTCATCTGCGTGGCGAGTTCCTTGGCGGCCGCCTCGACCGCGACCTCACCGGTGTATGCCTTGGTGAGCTGCTTGAACTCCTCGTCGTTCCAGGCGGCGGTGTTGCGCGACACCGGGTAGGGCACCGCGTAGGCGACCGCGTCGAGGAAGACCTTGCCCTTGAACTGCGAGTTGGCGGCCAGCCAGGCGTCCTGGGTGCCGGTGTGCGCCGGGATCGGGCCCTTCTTGCCGAGGATCTCGGCGGCCGGCTTGGAGCCGAGGAACTTCACGAACTCCCACGCCTGCGCCGGGGCCTTGGTCTTCGCCGACACCACGTTGGCCAGGCCGTGGATGATGGTGGCCTGCTTGACGCCGGTCGGCAGCGGGGCCGCGTCGACGCGGGTCTTGGTGTACTCGTTCTTGCCGAACTCGGCGACGTTCCAGGAGCCGCCCCAGTACATGGCGAGCTTGCCCGACTCGAACAGCTGGAGCGGGGCGGTGTCGGTCATCGTCTTGAGGTCCGGCGACTGCTTGTTCTTGATCAGGTCGGTCCAGAAGCGCAGGCCCTCGATGGTGGCCGGGTCGTCGAAGCCGGACTTCTTGCCGTCGGCGGAGATGACGTTGCCGCCGGCCTGGTAGATGGTGTTGTAGTAGTACTCCTGGCCGGCGAGGTTGGCGCCGACGGCGTACACGCCCTTGGCCGGGTCGGTCAGCTTGGCCGCGGCGGCCTTGAAGTCGGCCCAGGTCCAGCCGTCGGCCGGGTACTTCACCCCGGCGGCGTCGAAGAGTTCCTTGTTGTACCAGACGCCGACGGTGTCGAAGTCCTTCGGCAGGCCGTAGACCTTGCCCTCGAAGGTGTAGAGGTCGACCAGGGCCTTCGGGTAGACGCCCAGGTCGAGCTTGGCCTCGGCGACCTTGTCGGCCAGCGGCATGATCACGCCGTTGTCGGCGTACAGCTGGATGTTGGGTCCGTTCATCCAGAAGACGTCCGGGGCGGCTCCGCCGGTGACAGCGGCCCGCAGCTTCGTCCAGTAGTCGGCCCACGGGGTGAGCTGGACGTTGATGGTGATGTTCGGGTGGTCCTTGGTGAAGGCGGCGGCGAGCTCCTCCATCACCGGGACCTGGTTCTTGTCCCACACCGCGTAGGACAGGGTGACCGTCTCGTCACCGGCAGCGGGTTCGTCGCTGCCACAACCCGCGGCGGTCACGGCGAGGGCGGCGGCCAGAACCGCGGCCGCGCCGACCCGCACTGCTTTCCACATCTGAGGAACCCTTCTCGCAAGGACGTCATCGGGGATTCACCGGGTCACATGTGCTAGCCCAGTATTAATGGAGTCCTGAATAAGTTTGTCAAGACCCGACCCCGAGCTCGGCCGTGCCGACACGTCAACGCCCTGGTCGCACGGGTGCGGCCACTCCGGTGCGCACGTCGAACAGGTGCTCCTGCAGATGTTCCAGCGAGAGTTTCACTGCGCCGAGCGCCACCGACTCGTCGCCGAGCGTCGAGGTGACGATCTCCGGGATGCGTACGCAGCGCTTCTCGATCTCCCGGCGCAGCGGTTCCAGCAGCACGTCGGCCGAGCGGGAGAACCCGCCGCCGAGCACCACGAGCTGCGGGTCCAGCGCCAGGACCAGCGCCGACGCGCCCAGCGCCAGCTCCTTGGCGTATCGGCGGACCACGGCCACCGCCTTGCGGTCGCCCTCGCGGGCGCTGGCGAACACGTACCCGGCCAGGTCGTCGGGGTCGGTGCCGGCGGGCGCGCCGGTCCACGAGCGCAGGTGCTCCTGCGCCCGGATCCAGCCCAGCTCGGGCAGCGCCCCGATCTCGCCGGCCGCCTGGGCGAAGCCCCGGTGCAGCTTGCCGTCGATGATCAGGCCGGTGCCCGTACGCAGGCCTGCCAGCAGGTAGACCACGTGCTGGGCGTACCGGGCGACCCCGCGCCAGGTCTCGGCCAGCGCGGCCAGCCGGCTGTCGTTCTCCACCAACACCGTGCCGGCGACCAGCCGCCCCACGTGCTGGGCCAGCTGCACCCCGGTCCACTCCGGGAACGCCACCGACAGCACGACCCGGCCCGCGGCGTCGACCAGGCCGCTGGTGCCGACCGTGGTCGCCCAGATGTCCGCGCCGGTCAACCCGGCTTCGGACAGGCACAGCGCGATGGCCGCGTCGACCGCCCGCAGGCGTTCGGCCCGGCCCGCGGTGATCGCCACGGGCACCCGCACCGTGTGCCCGACCTCGCCGTCCAGGTCTGCGGCCAGCACCCGGATGGTGTGCCCGCCGATGTCCACGCCGAGCACCCGGCCGGCGTCGGCGCGGAACCGGTAGCGGCGGGCCGGGCGGCCCATCACCCCCGGCGCGGGCTGCACCTCCTCCAGCCAGCCCTGGCTCTGCAGCTGCAGCACCACGTCCTCGGTCGAGGGCCGGGACAGGCCGGTGTCGCGTGACAGCTCGGTCAGCGTCAGCGCCGGCCGGCCGCGCAGCACGTGCACCACCGCAAGGGCGTTGAGCTGCCGCAACCGGGACAGATCCCCACCTGCGAGCTGTTCGGTCACCACCGGCCCCCTTTTGCGCACCGCGTTGCCATGTTACTAATTATGGAGACCTTCAAAAGTAACTCCTCCACGGGATGGCTGAGATGACTGTAGACGGGGTGCGGCTGGTCGTGGCAGGTGCCGGACTGCGCGGCATCGGATACGCCCGCCGCGCGGCCGCCACGGGGGCGGCCCGGGTGGTGGCCGTCGCCGAACCCGACCCCGCCCGCCGCGCGGCCTTCGCCGCCGAGTTCGGGGTGCCCGCCGACCAGGTCTTCACCGACTGGGCCGAGCTCGCCGCGGCCGGGCCGCTCGGCGACGCAGCGGTGATCGCCACCCAGGACCGCATGCACGCCGACGCGGCCGTGGCCTTCGCCGCGCTGGGATATCACATACTCCTGGAAAAACCGATGGCCACCACGGAGCCCGACGCGCTGCGCATCGCCGCCGCCGTCGAGCAGGCCGGGGTCATGCTGGCGGTCTGCCACGTGCTGCGCTACACGCCGTACACCCGGGCGCTGAAGGGGCTGCTCGACAGCGGGGCGATCGGCAAGCTGGTCAACGTGCAGCACCTGGAGCCGATCGGGTGGTGGCACTTCGCGCACTCGTTCGTACGCGGGCACTGGAACAACTCCGAGACCTCCGCGCCGCTGCTGCTCACCAAGTCCTGCCACGACATCGACTGGCTGCTTTACCTGATCGGGGCGGCACCGGGCCGGGTCAGTTCGTTCGGCGGGCTCGCCCACTTCCGGCCCGAGCAGCGCCCGGCCGAAGCGGCTGACAACTGCCTGGACTGCCCCCTCGAACGGACCTGCCCGTACTCCGCGCCCCGGCTCTACCGGTCCTGCCTGGGCGACCCGGCGCGGGAGTTCTGGCCGCTGTCGGCGGTCACCACCGACCACACCGAGGCCGGTATCGACGCCGCGCTGCGCACCGGCCCGTACGGGCGCTGCGTCTACGGCAGCGACAACAACGTCGTCGACCACCAGGTCGTCGCGATGGAGTTCCCCGACGGGGCGACCTGCACGTTCACCATGACGGCGTTCACCCCGATGGAGCACCGCCGCACCCGCCTGTTCGGCACCCACGGCTACGTCGACGGCGACGGCCGCCTGCTGCACGTCACCGACTTCCGCACCGGCGAGCAGCACACCATCGACACCGGCACGCTCGACGGCGCGAGTGCCGGTGACGGGCACGGCGGTGGCGACGAGGGCATCATGGACGCCTTCCTGAAGGCCGTGGCCAGCGGCGACGCGTCGGCGCTGCACTCCGACGCGGCCGCGAGCCTGGCCAGCCACCGCGTGGTCTGGGCGGCCGAGCAGGCCCGCACGTCCGGCACGGTCCACCCGTTCCACGCCGGGTGACCTGACGCGCCGGCCGGGTTCCGGTATCGCACGGAACCCGGCCGATCCTGCGCGAGCGCCCGCCGCCGGACGGACCGCTACCGGCGACCGCGGGGGCGCGGCAGTTGAGCCGCCATCCGGCCGGAGGTCGCCGAGGACGTCGTCAACAGTCGTTGGAAGGCGAGGAAGAACAGCAACACCGGCAGCAGGGACAGCACGCACATCGCGAACATCGGCCCCGGGGAGCTGAGCCCGCTGGCGATCGCGTACTGGTGCAGCCCGGACGGCGCCGTGGAGTCCTCCACCAGCGGCAGGTAGACCAGCTGGGGGAAGAAGTCGTTCCAGGTCCAGATGAACGACAGGATCGCCGTGGCGGTGATCGCCGGGCGGCTCAGCGGCAGGATCACGTGCCGGAACAGCTGCAACGGGCTCGCGCCGTCGGTGCGCGCGTACTCGTCGTAGTTCTCCGGCAGCGACCGCAGGAACTGCACGATCAGGAAGATGAAGAACGAGTCGGTGGCGAGCAGCTTCGGCACGATCAGCGGCAGCGGGGTGTTCAGCCAGCCGAGTTCCCGGAACAGCATGTACTGCGGGACCATGAGCACGTGCTGGGGCAGCAGCAGCGTGCCGATGACGACGGCGTACCAGAACCGGCGCAGCGGGAACCGCAGCCTGGCGAAGGCGAACGCGGCCAGCAGGCAGGTGACGACGTTGCCGACCACCGCCCCGGCGGCGACGACGGTGCTGTTGACGAAGAACGTGCCGAAGCCGACCCCGTTGCTCCCGGACCAGCCGTCGGTGTAGTTCGACCAGGTGAACTCCTGCGGCCACAGGCTCAGCCCGGTCGCCGTCTCGCCTGCGGCGCGCAGCGACGAGGCCAGGATCCACAGCAGCGGGTAGACCAGCACCAGCACCACGGCGACCGTGGCGGCGGTGGCCGCGGTGCGGGCGAGCCGGCCGGGGCCTGGCGTGACGGCGGAGATGCTCACGGCCGGCCTCCCGGGTAGTGGACCCACCAGCGGCTGGTCCAGAAGATGAGCGCGGTCAGCGCCCCCACCGCGACCAGGAACGCCCAGGCCATCGCCGAGGCGTAGCCCATCTCCAGCCCGGCGAAGCCGCGCAGGTACAGGTACAGCGTGTACGTCAGGGTCGCGTCCTCGGGCCCGCCGCCGCCGTCGCCGAACACGAACGCGGCCGTGAAGCCCTGGAACGCCGCGATCGTCTCCATGACCACGGTGAGCAGGATGACCGGGGACAGCGTGGGCAGGGTGACGCTGCGCAGGATGCGCCACCGGCTCGCCCCGTCGATGCGCGCCGACTCGGCGTAGTCGGCGGGGATCTGCCGCATGGCGGCCAGGTAGATCACCATCGGGCCGCCGAACTGCCAGGCGGCGAGCAGGATCAGCGTGAACAGGGCCGTGTCCGGCTCGGTGGCCCAGGACCGGTCCGGCACGCCGAACACGCCCAGGACCTGGTTGACCGCGCCGCCCGTGTCGAACATGGTGCGCCAGGTGATGGCCAGCGCGACGCTGACGCCCAGCAGGGACGGCAGGTAGACCAGCGCCCGCAGCGTGCCCGCGCCGCGGCGGCGGCCGTTGAGCAGCGCCGCGACCGCCATGGCGATGAACAGTTTCAGGGGCACGGACACGGCGACGAACATGACCGTGACCTGCACTGAGCGCCAGTACCGGGGATCGGCGGTGAACATCCGCTCGTAGTTGGCCAGGCCGATCCAGGTGAGTTCGCCGGTGATGACGTTGTAGTCGGTGAAGCTCAGGGCGAGCGAGTAGAGGACCGGCGCGACGGTGATCGCGGCGAGCCCTGTCAGCCACGGGGTGAGCAGCAGGTAACCCGCGACGCTCTCCCGGTGCAGGAGGCTGCGCCGGGGCGGACGGGGCGGCAGGGGCGGCGGCTTGGTCCAGAGCCGGACGGCGGGCCGGTCAACGACGGTCACGACCGGCTCCCAGGACACGGCCGGCCGTGATGGCAGGGCAATACATGGATCGGTGCTCTCTTCCCGCAGTACGAATACCGACAGGGCGTGCGCCGATTCACGCCGGTTCACCACGCGGCGGATCCGCGGGCGTCTTGCTGTGCCGTGCATTCCGGCCGGGGCGGCCGGTCGTCGTGCGGCCGGCCGATCAGAATCCGAAGTGGAGATACGCGTCGGCGTTATCCCTGGTGATCGTCTCCGATGCCAGCACGATCTCCTTGGGCACTTCGAACTCGGCCAGGTCGGCCAGGCCCCGCTGCTGAGCGATCAGCCTGGCCAGCAGGATCGCCGACGACGCCATGGACGGGCTGTAGGTGACCGTGGCCTCCAGCACCGTGCCACCGGCCTTGATCGTCTGCATCGCCTGCCGCGATCCGGCGCCGCCCACCATGAAGAACTCGCCGCGTTTGGCGGCCTCGACGGCGGCCAGCACACCGACGCCCTGATCGTCGTCGTGGTTCCACACGGCGTGCAGGTGCGGCAGGGCCTGCAGCAGGTGCGCGGCCTCGCGCTGGCCGGTGTCCGCCGTGAACCCGGCCGCGCGCCGGTTCGCGACCGACAGGCCCGCCGCGGCCAGCGTGTCCCTGAACCCGCGGGACCGCTCCTGGGTCAGTTCGAGGAAGTCCAGCCCGGCGATCTCGCCGATGACCGGCCGGTCCACCTTCCGGGTCGCCAGCCGCGCGATGATGTAGCGGGCGGCGGCCACTCCCATGCCGTAGTTGTCGCCCTTGATCTGCAGCCGGAACGCCGCGGGGTTCGGGAAAGCCCGGTCGAGGTTGACCACCGGCACGCCGGCGCGCATCGCCTCGACGCCGAACCCGGCGAGTTCCTTACCGTCGTACGGCAGCACGACGATCACGTCCGGCCGTTCGGCGATCAGCGTGGACAGCGCCGCGCGCTGGGCGGCGGCGTTCGCGCCCGCCGCGACCATCTTGAACTCCACGTCCGGGAACGTCCGAGCCTGCCGCCTGGCATTGTTGGTGATCGCGGCCAACCAGCCGTGATCGGCGGCCGGCGCGGAGAAGCCGATCACGACACGCCTGCCGGGGGCGGCGTTCGGGTGGGCGGCGTCGCCGGCCAGGATCTGCGACGCCGGCGGGGCCTGCCCGCCGGTGCATCCGCCGAGCAGCGCCGCCGCACCGACGGCGGCCGCGCCGGACACGACGGCACGCCGCGATTGGCCTGCCATGACGGCCTCCGATTCATCATGATCGAGGCGCCGCCGCGGCCGCGCCGACGGCCACCGGGGCGATGGGACGCGCCGGACCGAACTCGACCTTGATCAGGACAGACTCGGCTGGGTGTCGCACACGTTACGAGCTTTCACTCACCGTGTCCATATCTTCTACTGCAAATGTTCGAACTTTTATATAGATCGACAAAAGTGCCGGTCTTCGGTCTGTCGGCTCAACCGGCGAAATAGCGGGCCGCGACGGCGGTGTGCAGGCTGAACGCGAGCGAAGTGGTCGCCGTGACCAGTTCCCAGCCTGCCGATTCGGCATTCGCGACCGGTGCGGGCAGGTCGGCGACGGCGCGGTGCGGCAGCAGCCCGAACACGAGCAGGGTGCCGTCCGGGGCGCTGAGCGTGTCGTACAGGCTCAGCTCGGCCGCGTCGGCCCGGATGCCCGTCTCCTCCCACAGCTCGCGGACCACCGCCGCCTGCCACGACTCACCCAGATCGATGAATCCGCCCGGCAACGCCACCTGGCCCACGCCCGGCGGGATGAGACGCCGCACGCCGAGCAGGCCGTCGCCGACCGGCAGCACGGCGACCGCGACCGGCACCGGGTTCACATAACTGACCTGCTCGCAGGCGGCACACCGGCGTGGCCAGGCCAGGTCGGCGGCGAAGGCGCTCCCGCAGTAGGAGCAGTGCGAATGACGGGCCGGCATGCCCGCCACGCTAGCCCGCCCGCGCTCACGCCCACCGCTCGGGCCGCCATATTGTCCGCGGTCGGCCACGGTCCACATGAGATCACGCTGGGCTCACCCGGCGTACTGGACGATCTCGGCATGACGATGGTCGGCCGGGCGCAGGAGTTCGGTGAAGTCCTGTCCGCGGTGCGTGATTCGCGTACGGACGTGGTGCTGGTCAGTGGTGAGGCGGGGGTGGGCAAGACGCGGCTGCTCGACGCCGTGTGCGCCGCGCTCCCCTCGGTTCGGGCCTGGGGCACGCGGGGGCTGTCGCACGTGCCGCTGGCGGCGCTGGCGCACCTGGTCGACCCGGCTGCGACGTCGCTCGCGGAGATGGTCGCCCAGGTGCTGCGGGCGGTCCCGGCCGGGGCGGTGCTCGCGGTCGACGACCTGCACGGGTGCGACGAGGTCTCGCTGGCGGTCGCGGTGCGGGTCGCCCGGGACGCCGGACGCACGCTGGTCGGCACCGTACGGACCGCGGACGGCCGGGTGCCGCCCGTCGTGGCCGAGCTCGCGGCGTCGTCGGGCACCGTCATGGTGGCTGTCGCGCCCTTCGACCGGACGTCGACCGAGGAGCTGGTCCACACACTGCTCGACGGGCCCGTGGACGCCGGTGTGGTCGACGACGTGTGGCGCCGTACCGGAGGGAACGCGCTTTTCGTCACCCAACTGCTCGACAGCGCACGCCACAGCGGCGCGCTGCACCGCTCGACCGTCGGCTGGCACGCTGTCCGGCCGCTGCCGATCCCGACCGGGCTGCGCAGCCTCCTGCCGACGCGCCTGCGGGGCCTGCCCGACGACGCCGTGGCCGCCGCGCACTTCCTCGCCGCCACCGGCCGGGCGAACGACGGCGAGGTCGAGCAGGCCGGGCACCTCGCCGGAACGGAGCACCTGGTCACACACGGGATCGCTGCCTGGGCGGCCGAGACCGTACGGTTCGTCCACCCGTTGTTCGCCGAGGTGCTGTGGGACGGGCTGTCGCCCGCCCGGCGGCGGTCGGTGCTTCGCGAGCACCTCACGGTCGCCAGGGCGCTCGCGCCGCACGACCACGTGCGGTGCACCGTGCTGAGCCTGGACGCCGGGGAGGTCGTCGAGCCGGGACGGCTGCTGGCCGCGGCCCGGGTCGCGGCCGCGGGCGGTGCGACCGACGTCGCCGTCCGGCTGGCCCGGGCAAGCCTGGACCGGGTCGCCGAGGCCTGGACCGCTCACCCGGAGGTCGCCGCCGGCGCCGCTCTCGTCCTCGCGGTCACCCTCTGGGAGACCGGGCGCACCGACGAGGCCGTGACCGTCCTGCGCCACGCGCTGGACCGCACCCCGCCCGGCAGGGACGCCGCCCTGCTCGCGGTGACCCTGCACAAGGTGGTCCTCTGGGGCCGCTACGACCTGCCCGCCGCCCGAGATGTGCTGCGCCGGCAGTCCGCCCGGTATCCCGCCGGGGCGCCGGTCGGCGTCCTGTTCGCGGTCGCCGAGGCCGACGCGCTGGCCTACGCCGGACTCCCGGACGAGGCGCTGGCGCTCACCTCCGGCATCGGGGACGGCACCGGGCTGCCGCTGCCGGTCCGGACCATGCTGGCGACCAGCCGCAGCAACGCCCTGGCCCACATCGGACGGACCGGCGAGGCGGTCGCCGCCGTCGAGGAACTGCTCGACCAGGTCACGGCCGCCGGGCCGGAAGCGGTCGCCGGGACCCGCGACAAGCTGCTCGTGTACGCAAGCCACGCCCTGCGCGAGCACGGCCGCCTCGACGACGCCGCCCGCACCGCCGAGCGCGCCTACGACAGCGCGCTGGCCGACGGCGTCGTCTTCGAACGCGCCTGGGCCGCGCTGTGCGTCGGCGCAGCCCTTATGCAGGCGGGGCGCCTGGACGACGCGGCGTTCTGGGCGCGGCGCAGCCTCGTGACCGCTGAGGCCGCCGGGATGACCGACTGCACCCGGGTCTGCCTGAGCGTGCTGACCGTGTCCTACAGCTCGCGCGGCCTGCCCCCGGACCCGTCGTGGGTGACGTACCTGCGCTCGCCGGAGGCGGGACTGGGCTTCCTGCGCCACACCGTCCCGATCGCCCTGGCCTGGGCCGCATACGGCGAGGGCCGGCACGCCACGGCCCGCGACCTGCTACGGCAGGGCCAGGCCAGAGCCGCGCAGGAACGGGCGGTGGCGGCCGAGTCCTGGATCCTGCACGAACGCCTGCGCATGCACGACGCCAGCGGGGTACGCGCCCGGCTGGCCGCGCTCACCGCCGGCTCCGCGGTCGGCGCGGCCCGCCTGACCCTGGCCACCGGCCTGGAGCGCGCCTGCCCCGAGACCCTGCTGGAGGCCTCGGCAGCCTTCGAGGCCGTCGGCTCACCCCTGTACGCGGCCGAGGCCGCAGCCGCAGCCGCACGGTGCGCCCCGAGCCGGGCCGCAGCCGCCGCCCGACGACGGGCCGACGAACTCGCGCACGAGGTGGGCGACCCGGCCACTCCCCTGCTGGCCGGGTCACCAATGCCCGCCGACCCGCTGACCTCCCGCGAACGCCTGGTCGCCGAACTCGCGGCGGCCGGAGCGAGCAACACCGAGATCGCCGTACGGCTGGTCCTGTCGGTGCGGACGGTGGAGAACCACCTGTCCCGCGCCTACGCGAAACTCGGGATCACCTCACGGGACGGCCTCGTCCGGG
>NZ_JBHTAC010000014.1:0-191746 GCF_042663325.1 Catellatospora aurea | reverse complement strand
AGGCGGAGCACGCCGGTCTGGTCGCCGCCCTCAACAACCTGCAGCAGCACCAGCTCGCCGAGCGGCGTCTTGGCCCGCTCAGCGGCCGGCAGCAGCTCGGCCAGGTTCACGTAGACCGCGAGCCCGGTGACTGCCGGAGCGTCCGCCACGGCGTGCTGGAAGGCCTCCTGACCGGCCAGCGTGCCGCCACCCGGGGTGTAGCCGGTGCTGGTGGCGGTGACGACGTTGCCCTCGGCGGTGGCGGTCAGGCCGGACTTGCCCATACCGGTGAGCAGTTCCACGAGTTTGCCGGCCGCGGCGGCGTCGAGCGCCTCCGCGACGACCCGGACCGCGGGGTCCTGCTCCGCCTTCGTCCGCACCGCGACGCTGACCACGGCTCCGTCCAGCGCGGCGATCGTGCCGAACGGGTTCGCGCCGCCGAGCGGGCCGTCGCCGAGGTCACCCAGTTCCGGTATCCCCAGCAGCTTCTCCACGCGCTCACGCTCGGCGGGAGTCAGCTTGTCGAAGCCCTTCTCCATCAGGGCGTTCAGCTCGGCCTGCTCGGCCGGGGTCAGCTCGGGGGCCTGCGGGATCTCGGACGTCCCGACGACACCGGTCGGCCCGGGCTCACCGAGCGCGCCGCCGACATCGACCTGGTCGGAGATGTCGGTCGTCATCCCGGTCATGGCCAAGGCCATCAGCAGCCCGAGCGGGGAACCCGGCGCGTCGGCGGCGGCCGACAGGTCGCGGGGCAGCTGCGCCACCACACCGACGTGCGTGTCCGCGGGCAGCGCGCCGAGCTTCGCCACCGCGTCGCGCAGGCCCGCCGGGGTCGCGTTGGAGCCGAACGTGCGGTATCGCGCCTCGATCCCGTGGTCGGTGGCCCGGACTCCGGCGATGAAACGGCCCTGCTCCCTCGGCTTCGCGTCCTCCGGCGTGGCCAGGCCGAACATCTCCTTCTCCGCGGCGGTCATGCCCGCCTGGATCGCCGTGGTGACGGTGTCGCCGTACCGCGCGAGGTCGGCCCAGACCACGGCGAGCTGGTCGCCCTGCAGCCAGGCCCGGTCGGCGGCGAACGTCGCGGCAGTGGCCAGCGGTGCGCGCTGCGCCTCGGCGAAGGCCTTCTCGGCCGCCTGCTGGCCGTTCTTCTCGCCGATGGCGAGCAGGGCCACCCCGTCGCGCACCACGAAGCCCAGGCTGGCGGTCTTGAGCCCGGCGCGTACCCGGCCCAGCCCGGCCTCGGCGTCGGCGGAGTCGGTGCTGCTCGCGGTGATCAGGGCGTACGCCTGCCCGTCGTCGAGCCAGAAGCTGACCCCGACCCGGTGGCCGAGCCAGCTCAGCAGGTCCCGGTCGACGTCGACGCCGGTCAGGCCGAGGCCGCGCAGCAGCTCGCCCATCGCCTTGTCGCGCTGCTCCGCGGTGTCGCCGCCGGTGTCCTTCGGCGCCTTGGCGCTCAGCTTGAGCAGTTTCAGCTGCTGCTCCAGGCCGACCTCCAGGTCGACGGAGGCGAACGCGACGACCGACGCCGGGGTGAACTCCTCGGCCCGGCGGCCGTCGCCGAAGACGAAGCGGTAGACGGCGTACCCGCCGACGCCGAGCAGCAGCACCAGCGCCACGGCGGCGGTGACGAGCGCCGGCACGCAGCGCGGCCGGGCCGGAGCCTCTGCGGGGGCGGCGGTCTCGTCGCGGTCGAGGGTGATCACCGCGCCGGTGCCGGGTTCGCCGACGTGCACGGCGGCCGGCTCAGCCGAGCCGGTGGCGGTCGGGTCGCCAGGGGCCGGAGTGAAAGCTGAGGCGCCGGTGGACGGATCGTCCACCGGCGCCTGGGGGTCTGCCATGAGGGTTCCTTTCCCCGTTGAAAATCGCGCTCATGCTAGGGGGCACGAGCAACGACGATCATCGGAGTAGGGATCCCCCGATCAGAGTCCGGAGAGCCGCTGACCAGCGCGTACGACGGCCATTGCGTGCCGGTCGCCGGGGCGGCGGCCGAGGCGCTCGATGGGGCCGGAGACGCTGATCGCGGCGATGACGCGGCCGGTGCGGTCGCGCACGGGGGCGCTGACCGACGCGACGCCGGCCTCGCGCTCGGCCACGGACTGCGCCCAGCCGCGGCGGCGCACCTCGGCCAGCGTGCGGCCGGTGAACTTGCAGCGGGGGAGCAGGGGCATGACCGCCTCGGGGGGTTCCCAGGCGAGCAGGATCTGGGCCGCCGAGCCCGCCGTCATCGGCAGGATCGCGCCGACCGGCACGGTGTCGCGCAGGCCGCTGGCCCGTTCCGCGGCGGCGACGCAGAGCCGTTCGTCGGCCCTGCGCAGGTAAAGTTGCGCGCTTTCGCCGGTGGCGTCCCGCAGTGCGGACAGCAGCGGCTCTGCGGCTGTCAGCAGGACGTCGGGGGCGGCGTTCGCGAGCTCTCCGAGGCGGGGACCGGGACGCCAGCGTCCCTGCGTGTCCCGTACCAGCATCCGATGAATCTCCAGCGCCTGCGCCAGCCGGTGCGCCGTTGCTCTCGGCAGCTTGGTGCGATCGACGAGTTCCGCGAGGCTGGCGCCGTCGACACACGCGGCAAGGATCACTACCGCCTTGTCAAGGACGCCCACGCCAGACATACTGTGTCCCACAGACCGAAACATACCTCCCAAGATGCGGGATGTCCAGATGGTGGGAGCAACCCAGTGAGCAGGACCCTTGCCCAGAAGGTCTGGGACGCACACGTGGTACGCCGCGCTGACGGTGAACCGGACCTCCTCTATATCGATCTTCATCTGCTGCATGAGGTGACCAGCCCGCAGGCCTTCGACGGCCTCCGGCTGGCCGGGCGCAAGGTGCGCCGGACCGATCTGACGATCGCGACCGAGGACCACAACACGCCCACCGACAACCTCCTGACGATCGCCGACCCGGTGTCGCGCACGCAGATCGAGACGCTGCGCGCCAACTGCGCCGAGTTCGGCGTGAAGCTGCACCCGCTCGGCGACCCGCAGCAGGGCGTCGTGCACGTCATGGGCCCGCAGCAGGGCCTGACCCAGCCGGGCATGACGATCGTGTGCGGCGACTCGCACACCTCGACGCACGGCGCGTTCGGCGCGCTGGCCTTCGGCATCGGCACCTCCGAGGTGGAGCACGTGCTGGCCACGCAGACGCTGCCGCAGGCCCTGCCGAAGCAGATGGCGGTCACCGTCACCGGCGAGCTGCCCCCGGGCGTCTCGGCCAAGGACCTGATCCTGGCCCTGATCACCCAGGAGGGCACCGGCGGCGGCCGGGGCTACGTGGTGGAGTACCGCGGCCCCGCCATCGAGAAGCTGAGCATGGAGGGGCGGATGACCGTCTCCAACATGTCCATCGAATGGGGCGCCAAGGCCGGCCTCATCGCGCCGGACGAGACCACGTTCGCCTGGCTGAAGGGCCGCAACTTCGCGCCCAAGGGCTCCGACTGGGACGACGCCGTGGCCTACTGGCGCAGCCTGCCCACCGACGAGGGCGCGACCTTCGACAAGGAGGTGTTCCTCGACGCGAGCGCGCTGACCCCGTTCGTCACCTGGGGCACCAACCCGGGCCAGGGCGCCTCGCTGGACAGCGTGATCCCGGACCCGGAGTCGTTCGCGTCCGAGTCGGAGCGCGCGGCGGCCCGCCGGGCCGTGGAGTACATGGATCTCACCCCGGGCACGCCGCTGCGCGACCTGGCCGTGGACGTGGTCTTCGTGGGCTCCTGCACCAACGGGCGGCTGGAGGACCTGCGCACCGCCGCGGACGTGCTGCGCGGGCGCAAGGTCGCCGACGGTGTGCGCATGCTGGTGGTGCCGGGTTCGGCCGCGGTGCGGGCGCAGGCCGAGGAGGAGGGCCTGCACGAGGTCTTCACCGCGGCCGGGGCCGAGTGGCGGTTCGCGGGCTGCTCGATGTGCCTGGGCATGAACCCGGACACCCTCCAGCCGGGCCAGCGCTCGGCGTCCACGTCCAACCGCAACTTCGAGGGGCGGCAGGGCAAGGGCGGCCGTACCCACCTGGTGTCCCCGGCGGTGGCCGCGGCGACCGCCGTGACCGGCCACCTGTCCGCTCCCGCCGACCTGGACGCCGTCGGCGCCCGCTGAACCGAGGTAGATCGAAATGGAGAAGTTCACCGTTCACACCGGCACCGCGGTGCCGCTGCGGCGTTCCAACGTGGACACCGATCAGATCATCCCGGCGGTGTACCTCAAGCGGGTCACCCGCACGGGCTTTGAGGACGGCCTGTTCAGCGCCTGGCGGGAAGACCCGTCGTTCGTGCTGAACAACCCGGCCTACGCCGGGGCCAGCGTGCTGGTCGCCGGACCCGAGTTCGGCACCGGATCCTCACGGGAGCACGCGGTCTGGGCCCTCAACGACTACGGCTTCCGGGTGGTCATCTCCCCCCGGTACGGCGACATCTTCCGGGGCAACTCCCTCAAGCAGGGTCTGCTCACGGTCGAGCTGCCGCAGGCGGCCGTGGAGGCGTTGTGGGACCTGGTGGAGGCCGACCCGGCCACCCCGATCGAGGTCGACCTGGTCGCCCGGGAGGTCCGTGCGGGTGGGCAGAGCTGGGCGTTCTCGCTGGACGACTTCCTGCGCTGGCGGCTGATGGAAGGCTTGGACGACATCGGATTGACGCTGCGCCACGAAGAGGCGATCACCGCGTTCGAGGGCCATCGCCCGGCTTTTGGAGTACTTGTCGGATAGGTGCTGAACCACGACAGCAACGTAATTGCCCCCGTCCTGTTATCAGGATGGGGGCAATTTTCTTTGCGACACATAGGTGGTTTTTGACCCTCCTGTTGGCATATTGCTGACGTTGGGCCTACTGTGCGCACAGAATGACTGTTATAAGTCCAGTAGCACCATACGGGAGGAATCCGTGAACAAGACTGAGCTGATCGACGCGATCGCCGCTCACCCGACCGTGGTCGACAAGAAGACCGCCGCGGCCGTGCTGGAGGCCACGCTCACCGAGATCCAGAACGCGGTCACCAAGGGCGACAAGGTTTCGCTGACCGGCTTCGGCGTCTTCGAGAAGCGGGCCCGGGCCGCTCGCATGGCGCGCAACCCGCGCACCGGCGAGGCGGTCAAGGTGAAGAAGACGTCGGTGCCGGCCTTCCGGCCCGGCGCGGGCTTCAAGGAGACGGTCTCCGTCGGCAAGGTCGCCGCCCCGGCGAAGAAGGCGACGAAGGCGACCGCCAAGAAGACCGCCGGCGCCGCCGGCACCCGACCGGCCGCGAGCAAGGCCGCCGCCGCGACGAAGACGGCTCCGGCCAAGAAGACCGCGACCAAGAGCACCGCCAAGGCGACCACCGCCAAGGCCACCACGGCGAAGGCGACCGCGGCCAAGGCCACCGCCAAGAAGACGACGGCGGCGAAGACGGCTCCGGCCAAGAAGACCGTGACCGCGAAGGCGACGACCGCGGCGAAGAAGACGACCGCCAAGGCGACCACGGCCAAGAAGGCCCCCGCCAAGAAGGCCGCCAAACGCTGACCGGTCCCGTTATCCCTACCTGAACAAAGCCGCACCCGCGCCGAGATGAGACGGCGTGGGTGCGGCTTTGTGCGGCCCTATCCGCGCTGGGGCGGCTGGGAGCGGCCCTGGCAGCCGGAGATGCGCAGCATGGAGCGCATCGTCTGGCGCGGGGTCGGTGGCGCGGGCAGAGGTTCGGGCTCCCCACCGGTCCGGAACGCCTGCAGCAGGTAGCCCACCAGCCGCCGCCACGCGTTCGGCGCCGCCTGAGCGGTCCCGCGCAGCACCCCCGCATTGGCCATCAGCAGCAGCGGCAGATCCTCGGGCACGTAGTCCTCGCGCAGCGAGCCCTCGGCCTTGGCACGCTCCACCAGGCCCACGAAACCGTGGTAGAGCGCGACGCGGCGGGCCTCGAACTCCCGCGCGCCCGGGAACGACATGGTGAGCACGTCGGCCAGGCCGCCGTCGGCCGCCTGCATCCGGCAGACCTCCTGCACGTACCCGGCGAAGCCGGTCCAGCCGTCCGGGGCCTGCCGCGCCTCGTGCAGCGCCTGCTCGTACTGGTCGAACTTGCGGGAGGCGGCCGCGACCATCAGGTCGTCGCGGGCCGGGAAGCGCCGGTAGAGCGTGGCGATGCCGACCCCGGCCCGCGCGGCGATCTCCTCCAACGGCACGTCGAAGCCGCGTTCGGCGAAGGCGTCGCAGGCGGCGTCGACGATGCGCTCGCGGTTGCGGGCGGCGTCGGCGCGCAGCGGGGGTTCCACCATGATCACCAGCTTAGCAGGACTGGAGGCGCGCCTCCGGTTAGTGCTACCGTCGCGGCACAAACGGAGGAGATCCACCACTTAGCCTCCCGTTCGACAAGGAGAATCCCGTGAACATCGCCCTCTGGGTCGTGCAGATCCTGCTCGGCGTGGCCTTCCTCGGCGCCGGCGTCATGAAGTCCACCAAGAGCAAGGAGGACCTCGCCCCGAAGATGCCGTGGGTGAACGACTACTCGCTCGGCACGCTCCGGCTGATCGGCGTCACCGAACTGCTGGCCGGCATCGGCCTGATCCTGCCGTGGGCGACCGGCATCGCCCCGATCCTCACCCCGCTGGCCGCGTCCGGCCTGGTGCTCATCATGGTGCTGGCGGCGGTCGTGCACGCGCGGCGCAAGGAGTACCCGGGCATCGTCGTCAACGTGGTCCTCGGGGCACTGGCGCTGTTCGTGGCGCTCGGCCGCTTCTGACCGGCGGGTTCACGGGGTGAGGGTGAATAAGGGCACCTTCTTATACGCGTAGCGATAAGAAGGTGCCCTTCCTTGCTGTTTTGCGCCAGCGGCGGGGGTAGGCGGTGCGGGCGGTGGTGGCCAGGGTGCGTTCGCGTTCGGCGAGGCGGGCCAGGGTGACCGCGAGGTCGGGGTGGGATTCGGCGAGGGTGAGCCAGGTGCGGGCGGCGAGGGCGGCGTCGGTGTGCTCGCCGAGGGAGTCCTGGAGGCGGGCCAGGGACTTGGCGAGGCGGCGGGCGGGCCGGTCGCCTGAGGCTGCGGCCGCGTCGGCGGCGTACCGGGCGCGTTTGACGTGGATGCGGACCTGGTGCCAGTCCACATCGGGCGCGGTCGGGGACAGGTCGGCGGCGCCGGGCACGCCCTTGGTGCCGCGAACCAGGCGACGCCACGGACGGGCGAGCAGGCCGGGCAGGGCCCGCGCGGCCGGTTCGGCGGCCGCGGGCGTCAGCGGGATACGGCGGGTGGCGGCGGTGAGGCGGTCGAGCAGGGCCAGGTAGCGGCGGGTGCGCAGGGCGGCCAGCAGGTCCGCGTACGCCTGCTCGCGCCGTGCCGCCAGGATCGTGTCCAGGGCGGCCCGCTCGCCGTCGTCGGTGGGGCACGCCGGGTCGGCCGCGGCCGTGGCGCGAAGCCGGTCGCGCAGCACCTCCGCGTCGCGCGCCGCGCCCAGCAGGTCACCCAGCCAGCCGAGTTCCCGGCGCAGCGGCTTGGCCCACCGCTGGTCCACCAGTGGCTTGAAGGTGCGCAGGTCCGAGCGCAGCCGGCGGACGCCGACCCGCATCTGGTGCACGGCCGTGTCCCCGTCCGGCAGCGGCTCGTCCAGGCGTACCAGGGGATCGTGCGCCACGATGCGGGCCACCGCGCCACGCACCGCGGCGAGGACCACGTCCGCGGCCCGCGCGCCCGCGGGCAGGGTCGCGGCCGGGGGCAGCAGGTCCGGGGGGTACGCCGCCGCGGCCCCCAGCGCCCGCACCAGCTTCGGCGTGAAACCGCTCACCCGGGCCCCCGCCGCCAGCAGGCGCTCCTCCACAGCGGACAGCAGCTCCTCAGGCCCGCCGGTGCGCTCGACCTCGATCTCCCGGAACGTACGCGGCACCGCCGTGCCGGAGAGCACCTCGACGGTGTCGTCGGCGACCTCGGCCAGCCGTGCACCGGAGGCGTCGCACAGGTCCACCCGCTGCCGCCGGGTCCGCAGCACCGCCACCGGCACCAGCGGCGACCCCCTGGTCAACGCCGCCACCAGCCACGTCAGCGCCTCCGGCGGCGCCGAAGGATCGCCGCCGGCCAGCGAGATCTCCTGCCGGACCCCGGGCACCGCGGTCGGCAGCTTCACCGTCCACGGCAGCGCGTCGCCGACCCGGTGGCGCAGCGACGCCCCTGCTCGGGCCAGCCGCAGCCCGGCCGTGTCGAAGTAGGTCGCGGTCAGCGTCACGGCCGCCTGAGCCGCCGGGCGGGCGTCCGCCACGGCGAGCTCGGGCAGCACGAACGAGGGGGAGACGTCGTACTTGCGCTCTTCTTCCAAGGTCACCGCTTGAGCATCCGCTCCAGCAGCGAAGCCTGCAAATCAACCCGGGGGTGCTCCGAAGTGGAGATGAGGTGGGTCCAGGTGCCGTCCGGGTTCAGGTCGAACGCCTCGATACGGTCCGACATCGACACGTCCAGCAGGTCGGCCAGCTCGACCCGGGAGGGCTGGTCGGTCACCTGGATCAGCGCCTCGACCCGGCGGTCCAGGTTGCGGTGCATCATGTCGGCCGAGCCGATCCAGAACTCGGCCCGCCCCCGGCCCGCGGCCACGTCGCCGTTGCCGAACCGGAACAGCCGCGAGTGCTCCAGGAAGCGGCCCAGGATCGAGCGCACCCGGATGTTGTCCGACAGCCCCGGCACCCCCGGCTTCAGCGCACACATGCCACGGATCAGCAGGTCGATGCGCACGCCCGCCTGCGAGGCGCGGTACAGGGCGTCGATGACCTGCTCGTCGACGAGCGAGTTCACCTTGATCTGCACCAGCGCCGGCCTGCCCTCGCGGGCGTAGCCGGCCTCCCGCTCGATGCGCTCGATGATGCCCGCCCGGATGCCGTGCGGGGCCACCATCAGCCGCCGGTACGCCGTCTGGCGGCTGTAGCCGGTCAGTGTGTTGAACAGGTCGGTCAGGTCCGCGCCGACCTCCGGATCGGCGGTGAGCAGGCCGAAGTCCTCGTACAAACGGGCGGTCTTGGGGTGGTAGTTGCCCGTGCCGACGTGGCAGTAGCGGCGGATCTGGCCGCCCTCCTCCCGCACCACCAGCGCCGTCTTGCAGTGCGTCTTCAGGCCGATCAGGCCGTACACGACGTGGCAGCCCGCCCGCTCCAGCATCCGCGCCCAGCCGATGTTGGCCTTCTCGTCGAAGCGCGCCTTCACCTCGACCAGAACCACCACCTGCTTGCCCGCCTCGGCCGCGGCGATCAGCGCGTCGACGATCGGGGAGTCGCCCGAGGTCCGGTACAGCGTCTGCTTGATGGCCAGCACATGCGGGTCGGCCGCCGCGTGCTCGATGAAGCGCTGCACGCTCGTCGAGAAGGAGTGGTAAGGGTGGTGCACCAGGATGTCGCCGTCGCGCAGGATGTTGAACATGCTGCGGGTCGATTCGCCCTCACGCAGCCGGGCGTGAGTGGCCGGGACGAAAGGGGGGTCCTTCAGATCCGGGCGGTCGCAGTCGTAGAGCTGCATCAGCCCGGACAGGTCCAGCAGGCCGGGCACCCGCAGCACGTCCCGTGAGTCCACCTCCAGCTCGGTGACCAGGGTCGCCAGCACGTGGTCGGAGATGTCCGCGGCGACCTCCAGCCGCACCGGAGGCCCGAACCGCCGCCGCATCAGCTCCCGCTCCATGGCCTGCAGCAGGTCCTCGTCGCGGTCCTCGTCGATCTCGACCTCGGCGTTGCGGGTCACCCGGAACACGTGCCGCTCCACCACCTCCATGCCGGAGAAGAGCTGGCCCAGCTCGTTGGCGATCAGCTCCTCGATCGGCAGGAAGCGGTAGGTGCTGCGGCCCTCCTGGGTGCGGGCTGCCTGTTCGATCCGGACGAAGCGCGGCACGTTGTTGGGCACCTTGACCCGGGCGAACAGCTCCTGCCCGGTCTCCGGCTCCCGCACCACCGCGGCCAGGTTCAGCGACAGGCCGGAGATGTATGGGAACGGGTGCGACGGGTCGAACGCCAGCGGGGTCAGCACCGGGAACACGTGCTCGCGGAAGTAGACCCGCATCTGCTCGCGCTCGGCGTGCTCCAGATCCGTCCAGCCCAGAATGTGGATGCCGGCCTTGGCCAGGGCGGGGCGGATCACCTTGGTGAACTCGGCGGCGTGGTCGGCGACCAGCTCGGCGGTGCGCTCGGAGACCATCTCCAGCTGCGCCCGCGGCGGCAGCCGGTCGGCGCCCCGGGTGGGCAGGCCGGTCTCCAGCCGGCGGCGCAGGCCGGCGATGCGGACCATGAAGAACTCGTCGAGGTTGCTGGCGAAGATCGCCATGAACTTCATCCGCTCCAGCAGCGGCAGGCGCGGGTCCTCGGCCAGCGCCAGCACGCGGGCGTTGAAGTCGAGCCAGGAGACCTCGCGGTTGAAGTAGCGGTCCTCGGGCAGCTCGGTCAGCGCGGTGCTGGCGAACTCCGGGACCACCACGGTCACCGGCGGGGTGGCGGGGTGCGGCCGCGGTCCCTGCTCGGGCGCGGACCTGACGGCGAGGGGGGCGGGGGTCTGCTCGGGTGAGCCCTTCGCGACGGCGGTGTCGGCGGGCGGTGCCGCGGGGTCCGTCACGACGGCGGTGTCGGTGGACGAGGGCACGGGGACGTCCGTGGTGGCCACGGGGGCCTCCACAGGTGTGGACGGGGCCGGTGTCGGGGCATTTCCGGCCTTCTTGCGGGGACGTCGCGGGGCTGCGCTCACCACCTCATTTTTGCCCTATCGGGGTGAACAAGAGATGAACTCGGCTAAGCGTGGCGATGGCGGAACCCCGGCAACCGGACGCGGGCCGCACCCGGCACGGATCAGGGCATCGTGGGTATGGCGATCCGGCGCAACCGGCCCTCGCCGTCGTGCTCCAGCCGCACCCGCTGACCCAGGCGTAGCAGCCGCAGCCCGGAGGCGTCGAACGCGGACCGGTCGAAGGTCACCGGGGTGCCGTCGTCGAGCAGCAGCGAGCCGGTCCGGGTCTCGGGGTCGAATGTCGCGACGGTGCCCTGCATGCCGTTCACGCTACGCGGTCACGTCCGCGCGGAGCACCCCCCAGGCCCGCACCACGGCGAGATCGTCGGCGGTGTCGACGTCGCGGCGCAGCGTGGGCCATGCCCCGGCCAGGCGTATCGCACCGGAGTGCTCGTGCGCGGCGGCCGACCCGGGGCCGAACCGCGGGTCGAGCGGGTCGCCGGGTGCGGCCACCAGCAGCACCGTGCCGAGACCGGCCGCGTCGGGCACGAACGCGCGTCGTCCGGCGGCCGCGGCCAGCGCCTGGGCGAGTTCCGCCGGTCGCAGAGCCGGCACGTCGGCGGGTAGGGCCGCCACCAGCGGCACGCCCCCGGCGGACCCGCGGTCTGCGGCCCGCCCCGATCCGTCGCCTCGGCCGGTCGCCACGGCCGCAGCCCGCCGCAGCGTGTCGTTCAGGTCCCGGCCCTCGTCGGCGAGCAGGCCCGCCCCGCACTCGCGCAAGGCCGCGGCGGCCCGCCGATCCCGCGTCACGACCAGGACCTGTGCCACCCCGTCGGCGGCCAGCGCGGCGGACACGGTGGCGCGGGCCAGGTCCAGCACCAGGTCCTCGTGCCCGGCGGCCGCGCCGCGCAGCCGGCTCTTCGCCTCGGCCAGCGGCTTCAGCGGCACCAGCACGGTGACTCCGGGTGCGTACACTCGGCCATTCTGGCAGCCCGTCCGGTCGGCCGGCGGGGTGGCAGCCTCCGGCGGCTGAGGCCGTCACCCGGACGGACATGGCATGATGCGCTGAACATGGAGGCATGACGGAGCGTCGCGGCAGCGACGGGCCGGGCAGCCCGGGGCGTGGCGGAACGCCCGGGGGCGCACCATGATCCGTGAGGGTTCACTCGCGGGCGGCGTTACGGACACCCTGACGCGGGCATGTGAACGGGTGGAGGACAGGGAGGCTTCGTTGGCACGGCGCAGGCTGGGCTTCTGGTCGCGGTTCGCGGTGTGCTTGGTCAAGCCACCGCTGATCGCGCTGACCAAGCGGGACTGGCGCGGCTGGGAGCACATCCCCGCCGAGGGCGGCGTGATCCTCGCGGTCAACCACGTGTCGCACGCGGACCCGTTCACCACCGCGCACTACGTCTACGACTCCGGCCGCTGGCCGCAGTTCCTGGGCAAGGAGAGCGTCTTCCGGATCCCCCTCGCCGGGAAGATCCTGTACTGGTGCCGCCAGATCCCGGTGCACCGGGGCACGTCCGACGCGGTCAAGGCGCTCGACGCCGCGGTCGAGGCGGTGCGGGCCGGCGGCGCGGTCGTCATCTACCCGGAGGGCACCACCACCAAGGAACCCGACCTGTGGCCGATGCGGGGCAAGACCGGCGTGGCCCGGCTGGCGCTGGCCACGGGCGCTCCCGTCATCCCGATCGCGACCTGGGGCCCGGAGAAGATCTTCGACCCGCGTACCAAGAAGGTCCGGCTCATGCCGAAGATTCCGGTGTCGCTGTGGGCCGGTCCGCCGGTCGACCTGTCGAAGTGGGCCGGAGCCGAGCCGAGCGCGGCGGTGCTCAACGAGATGACCGACGCGGTCATGATCCGGCTGCGCGACCTGCTCGCCGAGATCCGCGGTGGCCAGGCCCCGCCGATCTGGAGCCCAACGGCCAGGAACGGCGCCGGCGGCGACACGGCGACCGTGGAGGGCGCCCGATGAGGGCGGCCGTGCTCGGCGCGGGCTCCTGGGGCACCGCGTTCGCGAAGATCCTCGGCGACGCGGGCAACGACGTGGTGCTGTGGGCGCGCCGTCCGGAGATCGCCGCCGCCATCCGCGACACCGGCCGCAACCCGGAATACCTGGAGACCACCCCGCTGGGCGAGCGGGTGACCGCCACCGCGTCCGCGACCGAGGCGATCAAGGGCGCGGACCTGGTCGTGCTCGCGGTGCCGTCGCAGACGCTGCGGGTCAACCTCGGCGACTGGGCCGCCGACCTGACCGCCGACTCCACGCTGGTGTCGCTGATGAAGGGCATCGAGCTGGGCACCACCCAGCGGATGAGCCAGGTCATCGTCGAGGCCGCGCGGGTCGCGCCGGACCGTGTCGCCGTGGTCAGCGGCCCGAACCTGGCCGGCGAGATCGCGCTGGAGCAGCCGGCCGCGACCGTCGTCGCCTGCACCGACATCGACCGGGCCACCCGGGTGCAGCACGCCATCACCACGCCCTACTTCCGGCCGTACACCAACGACGACGTGGTGGGGTGCGAGCTGGGCGGTGCGGTCAAGAACGTGATCGCGCTGGCGTTCGGCATCGCGCACGCCATGGGGCTGGGCGACAACACCAAGGCGACGCTGATCACCCGCGGACTGGCCGAGACCGCGCGGCTGGGCGTCGCGCTGGGCGCGGACCCGCTGACCTTCTCCGGCCTGGCCGGCCTCGGCGACCTCGTCGGCACCTGCATGTCGCCGCTGTCGCGCAACCGCACCTTCGGCGAGCACCTCGGCCGGGGCAAGACCCTGGAGCAGGCGCAGGCGGCGACGAAGTACACCGCCGAGGGCGTCAAGAGCTGCCTGGCCGTCCGGGACCTGGCCCGTTCGCACGGGGTCGAGATGCCGATCACCGAGCAGGTGGAGCGGGTCTGCCACGAGGGCGTCGATCCCAAGGTCGCCGTCGCGGCCCTGATGTCCCGCTCGACCAAGGCGGAGTGAGCAGGGGTTACGTTCTCTGCATGACAACGCAGTACGGGGACAGCACCCGTTCCCTTCATGCAGGCATACCCGACCCCGTCCCGGGAGCACCGATGCTGCCCGGCCCCGTGTTCGCCGCTCCCTACCACCTCGACCCCGAGGGCTACACGCCCGGCGTCGACGGGTACGGGCGGGGCGACAACCCCACCCGGCGCCTGCTGGAGAGCGCGATCGGGGAGCTGGAGGGCGGCGACTGCCTGGCCTTCGCCAGCGGCCAGGCGGCCATCACCGCCCTGCTGCTGTCGGTGCTGCGCTCGGGCGACACCCTGATGATCCCCTCGGACGGGTACTACAACGTCCGTTCGTTCGCCGCGTCCACACTGGCTCAGCTCGGCGTGACCACGGTGGAGGCGCCCACGGCGGGGCCGTACCCGTCGTTCGAGGGCGTCCGGCTGGTGCTGCTGGAGACCCCGGCCAACCCGGGTCTCGACCTGGTCGACATCGCCGAGGTCGCGCGGGCCGCGCACGCCGCCGGGGCGCTGGTGGCCGTGGACAACACCACCGCCACCCCGCTCAGCCAGCGGCCCCTGGAGCTCGGCGCCGACGTGGTCGTCGCGTCCGGCACGAAGGCGCTGGCCGGGCACTCCGACATGCTGCTCGGGTATGCGGCCACGAACTCGGCCGACCTGCTCGACGCGATGCGGCAGTTCCGCACCCTGGGCGGCGCGGTGCCCAGCCCGTTCGACTGCTGGCTGGCTCGCCGCTCCATGGGCACCCTCGCCCTGCGGCTGCGGCAGCAGTCCGCCAGCGGGGCCGCGGTCGCGCACCTGCTGCGGGAGCACCCGCTGGCCGACAACGTGCGCTGGGCCGGTGACAGCGACCTGGCCAAGCGCCAGATGCGCATCATCCCCGGGCTGGTCTCCTTCGAGCTGCCCTCGGCCGAGCACGTCGCGGCGTTCCTGCGCGCGTCGGCGCTGGTGGCCGCGGCCACCAGCTTCGGCGGCCTGCACTCCAGCGCCGACCGCCGCCACCAGTGGGGCGACAGCGTGCCGCCGGGCTTCGTGCGCTTCTCCTGCGGCGTCGAGGACACCGAGGACCTGCTCGCCGACCTCACCCAGGCCCTGGACACCGCCGCGAAGCTCTGACCCGGGTCCGCAGGCGGCGGGATCCGGCCTGGGTCCGCCGCTGGCGGGGGCACTGCTTCCGAACGCATTTGCTCTGCACCCAAAAGCTTGCTCTGCACCCGCCCGCGCAACGTTGCGTCCATGGGTGCAGAGCAAGCGAATGGGTGCAGAGCAAATGCCGTGGAGGCGGATGTGCCCAGGGTCAGGCCGAGGCCGGCGACGACACCGGGGCGGGGGCGGCTTCGGCCGCGGCCAGGGCCAGGATGTGGCGGCGCACGATCAGCAGCGGGATGATGCCGAACAGGCCGAACGAGATGTCGATCGGGATCCACCACCAGGGCAGGCCGCGGATCGGGGCGGCGATCAGCGCCAGCGGGACCACCGCGACGCAGCACAGCATGCCCCAGTGGATCACCCAGAGGTTGCGGACCGGGTCGCGCAGCGGGCCGTAGAACGCCATCGCGATCACCAGGTGGGCGAAGGCCAGCCAGTCCGTGCCGTACGCCAGGAACGGGAAGTCGCGGTCGGCGGTCTCCGCCCCGGCGCGGACCGTGCCGATGAACTCGACCAGCGCCGCCGGAGCGGGCACCCAGGCCTCGCGCAGCAGGCCGTCCAGCCAGCGCAGCTCGGTGAGTAGGGGAAACGCCGTCACACCGCTGAGCACGAGGCCGATGATGAAGAAGACGAGCCAGTACCGGATGCGCCGCAGGCGCGCCTGAGGGGTCACGCTCCGAGAGGGTAGCGCCACCCTGGGGTGCGGTGCGACGTGCTCTTCACCGGATCACCACAACGCACGGTAGGGTCAGCCGCGTGAGTGAAAGCAGCCAGCGTAAGACCCGTGTCGCCGTCGTCTTCGGCGGACGGAGCACCGAGCACGCCATCTCCTGCGTCAGCGCCGGCAGCATCCTGGCCGCGCTCGACCCGGCGGAGTTCGAGGTCGTGCCCGTCGGCATCACGAAGGAGGGCCGCTGGGTGCTCACCTCGGGCGACCCGGCGCAGCTGGCCATCGAAGGCCGCAGCCTGCCCGAGATCACCGCCGCCTCCGGGCAGGCCATCGTGCTGCCCGCCGACCCGACCAGCCACGAGCTGGTCGTGCTGGAGCCCGCCGAGGGCGCCGCCGCACTGGCCGGGGTCGACGTGGTCTTTCCCGCGCTGCACGGAGCGTACGGCGAGGACGGCACCATCCAGGGGCTGCTGGAGATGGCGGGCATCCCGTACGTCGGGGCCAACGTGTTCGCCTCCGCGGCCGCCATGGACAAGGAGTTCACCAAGAAGCTCGCCGCGGCCGAGGGCATTCCGGTCGGGCCGTACGCGGTGCTGCGCAACGGCCAGGAGCTGTCCGAGGCCGACAAGGAGCGGCTGGGCCTGCCGGTGTTCGTGAAGCCGTCGCGGGCCGGGTCCTCGTTCGGCATCACCAAGGTCAGCAGCTGGGATCAGCTCGACGCGGCGCTGGCCAAGGCGCGGGCCGTCGACCCGAAGGTGCTCGTCGAGTCGGGCATCGTCGGCCGCGAGGTCGAGTGCGGCGTGCTGGAGAGCGAGGCAGGTGGCAGTGCCGAGGCGTCGGTGCTGGCCGAGGTGCGGGTGGTCGCCGGCGGGCACGAGTTCTACGACTTCGAGGCGAAGTACCTCGGCGAGGACTGCGAGTACGACCTGCCCGCGAACCTGCCCGCCGAGATCGCGGCCGAGGTGCAGGAGCTGGCCGTGCGCACGTTCACCGCGCTGGACTGCGCGGGCCTGGCCCGGGTCGACTTCTTCGTCACCGAGGACCTGAAGGTCTACCTCAACGAGATCAACACCATGCCGGGCTTCACCTCGACCAGCATGTTCCCCCGGATGTGGGCGGCCAGCGGCCTCGACTACCCGAAGCTCGTCTCCCGCCTGATCCGCACCGCCCAGCGCCGGGGAACCGGCCTGCATTAGGCGCGGGTGCCGCAGCCTACGGGGATGCGTTCGGCGTGCGGCACGGTGGCGAGCAGGGTCTTGGAGAAGTTGATGACCCACTGGCCGGGCGTGTCGTACGCGGCCGGCACGGTCACCCGGACGGGCACCTCGCGGTCGACCGTCGTCCACGCGCCGTCGCCCTTGTGCCAGCACACGCCGTCCAGCGTGTACACGTCGTCGGTGGGGGCGAAGCTCGGGGCCGGGCCGCCGCAGGCCACGGTCAGCGCCGGATCGCCGTACGCCGCGTTCTGCTCGGGGCCCGCGCTGACGGCGCGGCGCGGCAGGTCGCGCACCTGGTCGGGCAGCTGCGACAGCAGCGCGCGGCACACCGTGGCCTGCCGCTCGGTCAGGGCGGGCGCGGCCACCGTCACCGGCGTGGTGGGCATCACCTGCGGGCCCGCCGCGACGCTGGGCAACGGTGCGGGCTCGGCCGGCGGGCGCATGGCCTGGAAGAATCCGAACCCGGCCAAGAGCGCGAGCGGCAGCGCGACCACGGTCGCGATCGTCTTGGCGGACGCTCGGCCCGACCGTGCCGTCTGGTCGTTACTCATAGGTGGATGATGGGGCACGTCAGGGTGCGGGTGATGTTGGGTATCAACTGGATCTGTGACAGCACCAGTTTGCCCAGCTCGTCGACGGTGTTCGCCTCGACCATGGCGATCACGTCGTACGGGCCGGTCACCGCGTCCACCCGGGTGACACCCTGGATATCGCCGATGGCCGCGGAGACGTCGACGGACTTGCCGACCGACGTCTGAATCAGGATGTAAGCGTGGACCACGGACGACTCCTTCACACGTGCCGCCTGTGAAAGTACCTCACTGAGGGTGCACAGGCTGCGGCAGGAGGCGCAAGGGTGAGTAAGGAAGCCAATGTGAGCGGGCGCAGCGAGGAAATCGGGGCAGCATGAGCGAGCCTTGCGAGCGAATCGTGTCGACGAGAGCTCATGCGGCCGACGAGCGCAGCGAGGAGAAGGCATGAGCATCGCGCGGACGGGGGAGTTCGGGCTGATCGAGCGGGTGGTGGCGCGGCTGGGGACCGGCCCGGCCACCATCGTCGGGCCGGGCGACGACGCGGCCCTGGTCATCGCCTCGGACGGGCGGGTCGTCGCCTCTACGGACGTGCTCGTCGAGGGCCGGCACTTCCGGCGTGACTGGGCCGAGGCCGAGGACATCGGCCGCCGTGCCGCCGCCGCCAACCTCGCCGACATCGCCGCGATGGGCGCCACCGCGACGGCGCTGCTGGTGGGCCTGTGCGCGCCGCCGGACCTGGACGTGGCCTGGGCCGAACAGCTCTCCGACGGGCTGGCCACCGAGGCCGCGCTGGTCGGCGCGAGCGTCGTCGGCGGGGACATGACCGCGAGCCCCACGCTGACCATCGCCGTGACCGCGCTCGGCGACCTGCACGGACTGCCGCCGGTGCTGCGGTCGGGGGCCCGGGTCGGGGACGTGGTCGCGCTGGCGGGCCGGGTCGGCTTCGCGGCGGCCGGTTACACGGTGCTGTCGCGCGGCTTCCGCACCCCGAAGATCTTGGTCGAGGCGTACCGGCGGCCGGTGGTGCCGTACGCCCTCGGGCCGGCGGCGGGGCGGGCCGGGGCGACCTCGATGATCGACGTGTCGGACGGGCTGATCGCGGATCTCGGACACATCGCGCAGGCCAGCAAGGTCGGCGTCAACCTGCACCGCAGCGCGTTCAAGGTGCCGGAGCAGATGCGCGACGCGGCGCTCGCGCTGGGCGTGGACCCGTACCAGTGGCTGCTGGCCGGTGGCGACGATCACGCGCTGGCCGCGACGTTCCCCGCGGACGTGGCGCTGCCCGAGGGCTGGCACGTGATCGGCGAGGTGGTCGAGGGCAGCACGGTGACGCTCGACAACCGGCCGTGGTACGGCCCGAAGGGGTGGGACCACTTCCGGGCATAGCGGGCATGCGCAGTATCCTCTGCGCCGTGACCGAGATTGAGATCAAACCGACTCGCTACGGCGGGTCGGTGGCCCGAAAACTGATCGCCGAACTCATGGCCGACCTGGCCGAACGTTACGGCGACGCCGACGCGACCCCGATCGAGGCCGTCGAGTTCGACCCGCCCGACGGCGGCTTCTTCGTGGCATACCTCGACGGCTCGCCCGTCGGCTGCGGCGGCTGGCGCAGCTGGGCCGGCTCGGAGGAGATCGCCGAGATCAAGCGCGTCTACACCTCGGCCACGGTGCGCGGCAAGGGCGTCGGCAAGGCGATCATGGCGGCGCTGGAGGCAGACGCGCGCTCGCACGGCCGGGTCCGCGCGATCCTGGAGGCCGGCACCGCCCAGCCCGAGGCCATGGCCATGTACCAGGCCATCGGCTACCAGCTGATCGCGAACTTCGGCCACTACCGCGACGAGCCCGGCTGCCGCTCCTACGGCCGCACGCTCTGAGCGGACCTTCGAGCCCGATCCGGTCGCACCGGCTGCCCCGAGACGCTGGCGGGGCGCGGTGCGGTAGGCGGACGACCGCGCCGGTGTCGTCGAAGCAGCGCAGCTCGATCACCGACGGGTCGACGACCAACGCGGGATCGAGCTCCTGGCAGTGCAGGGCGGCCGCACCGTACGGTGTGACCTGCCGGTAGCCGGCCGCACGCATGCTGCGCGCGATGACGTGGGCGGCCCCGCCGGGCGCTGCCATTCCGTAGAACCGCACCCGGTTAGGACGTCGTCAGGGTCTCCATGCCGGCGCGGCTATTCGCGAGGTCGGCAGCGCACACCATCGGGTTCGACAATCGTGCGGTTGTTGCCGTCTTTGAGGACATGCACACCTTCCGTGTACTCGCAGCGGTACCCCGTCGGCTCGGCGTCTCCCGCCAGGAGCGCTGCCAGGGTGACGGCCCCGATCAGGGGTACCAGGATCGCAACCAGCTCCAATGTCGCCAGTTGCGCGTCGACCCGTGTTGTCATCGAGTTTGCGCTCCTGAGCCTGTCCCAGTTCAGGCGAATCGCCGAGTTGAAGCCGTTCTCGTCCCAGTCCTCGTCGCGGCCATCCACCGAGGTGGTGCCGCCCACGCCGGCCTGGTGACTCACGGCGATCGCCTGTTCAGTCCCGGGGATCTTGATGACCGAGCCCACGACGCAGTCCAGCCCCACGAAGCCACTGTTGTGCAGATGCCCCCGGTAGTGGAATGATCCGGCGCTGGTCAGGGTCAGCTGTGCGAAGCCGCCGACAGATGACGTACCGATATGGCCTGACCTGAAGACCCGCCGTTCGGGGAACTCCACCGGTTGTTCTTCCTCATCGAGCCAGCCGATCGCACCTCGCTCGAAGTGGCTGATACGTCCTGGTTGAGACGTGTCCGGGTCGGTCCACTCCATCTCGTCCGTTACTGGAAGTCCCAGATAACTGCGTTCCTGACCGAGTTGGAACCAGCGCTCACGTACCTTGCCATGAATCTCATGGGCACCGCTCTGCGGAGAGAAATAGATTGATCCGTGCTGAAACGTATTGAATCGACCGACGATACCAAAGATCGGGCTTTCGTCGCTTAGTGGGTATCCGAGCAGTCCTGCGGGGCCTCCGACGGCGTGGTACCGGTCGAGAATCGCCCCGGAGACCCACCGCGCCCCGGTCTGCTCGTGCCAGTAGACGGTGCCGCTCGTGTATCGCCGGAGAAAGCCGCCGTTGCCGGCGTCTTGGACGTCGGACACCGGTGACCGCGGCCCCGGAGGCCCCTGGCTGGTGATGGCGACTTTGTCCTCGATCGCCTGAGCCGCCTCGACCAGGGCGGAGAACGGCTTGACGAGGAAGGTGAACGGAAATCTCACCGGCCGATTCGGCTCCACACCCAGAATGTCGATCGCGGCGGGCACCTCACCCAGGGGTGCGTCGCCATTGGCTTTCATCCGGATGGAGGTGGTCGCGCTGCCGTCGGCCGGGATGCTCACAGATTGTTTCGGCACGTCGACGTGTCGATGGGGAAGGTCGAAGGTGAGCTGCGCGGCTGAATTGCCTGGAGGCAACGTGACGCGGACCGGCACCAGCACTTCCTGATTCCGGTGGACGACGACGGGACTGCTGAGAAACTCGAACCCCACGCCGCCGACCACGAGACTGACCGGAATCTCGACCCGCTCCCAACTCGCGCCGGTGGCGAGGAGGATGAGCACGGCATCCACTCGGGATGGCGCCCCGGCAGCCGGCACGACGAACTCCACCGCGCCTTCGACGATCAGATCCGGAGTGATACTCAGCGGTGCGTTCGCACCCACCTTGCCGACCTCGGTGAAGGACACCGCACCGCCCATCGCCCGGACTTCTTCGCGCAGGTGGGCTGGAAGCTGGTCGATCTCCTCGTCGGTCAACGGCACGAGCCGCTCGGCGACCGCCCGGATCTCGCGGAGCCGGATGACCCCACCGCCACCGGAGATCGAGCCTGTCACCGTGCCGCTGGGAACGACCCTGACGAGAAAGTCCTGACTCACCGTCTCGCCCGGCTTCGCGGTCCGAGTGATCCGCACAGGATCGACGATCGGCCCGGCCATGGCTGCTCCAATACTCCGACAGGAACACTGGACCGCTCCATTATCGGTTACCGATCGACCGTATGTCCTGGTTTGCGGACATGAAAGTGGGAACGCGTCTGCTGCTCAGCCCCGAGACAGGGCGATCGCTACTGCGCGAGACGTCATTCGCAACGGTCGACGGTGCCCAGCGCCGCATCTGGGCACAGGCAGGGTGCCGCCCAGGAAGGCCCGGTCAGTGGGGAGGCGGCGCGCGCGGCAGGGTGGAGTGGGGCGGACGGTAGGTCTGTGCGGCGGGTGTGGGTGTTTCGGGCATGACAAAAGCCGCCGAGCGGTGCTCGGCGGCTTTCGTGAAAGTTCGCGTCAGGCGCGGGCGACCTTGCCGGCCTTCAGGCAGGAGGTGCAGGCCTGGACCTTGCGGGAGGTGCCGCCACCGGCGGGGGTACGCACCGTCTGGATGTTCGGGTTCCAGCGGCGGTTGGTCTTCTTCTTCGACCACGGCACGTTGTGACCGAAGCCCGGTCCCTTGCCACAGACGTCGCACACGCTAGCCACGGAATACTCCTGAGTTCGTCTTGATCAACTACCCGACCAAGCGTCACTGTGCCGGGAACTTTGCCAGGGTACCTGACGCGCAGGGCACGTGCCCAATCGGGGCGGAGCCGCCCGGTCGTATCCGACCCGTGCGACGGCTGACATGACTTTACCGTCCACCACGCCCGACGCGAGAACCGGGTGCGGCACCGATAGGCTTGCGCCCGTGCTGGAGGTCCTGGACATCGCGGCGGTCAGACGCTGGAGTTCGCTGGCCGTGGCCGGTTTGAGCAGGCATGAGCAGGCGCTGAACCAGCTGAACGTGTATCCGGTGCCCGACGGCGACACCGGCACCAACCTGCTGCTGACGCTGTCCGCGGCGGAGCAGGCGGTGGGCGGTGCGCTGACGGACGCGCTGTCGACGGGAGCGGTGCTGCGCACCATGGCCCGCGGCGCGCTGCTGGGCGCGCGCGGCAACTCGGGCGTCATCAGCGCGCAGTGGCTCGCGGGCCTGGCCGACGCCGTGGACGGCGACGGGCTGGCCGCTGCGCTCGACGCGGCGGCCAAGTCGGCGTACGCCGCGGTGGCCAGGCCGGTCGAGGGCACCATCCTCACCGTGGCGCGGGCCGCCGCCGAGGCCGCGCATCAGGGCTCCGACGAGCCCGCGGCCGTACGCGCGGCGGTGCTGGGCGCGCGGGACGCGCTGGCCCGTACGCCGGAGCAGTTGCCGGTGCTGGCCGCCGCCGGGGTGGTCGACGCGGGCGGGCAGGGACTGGTGCTGCTGCTGGAGGCGCTGCTGGAGGCGCTGACCGGCGAGCACGACGAGAGCGAGGTCGACGGTGCGGCGGCATACGTCGGCGAGCACGGGCATGACCACGGTCACGCCGGGCACGGCCACGGCTCGGCGGCGCTGACCTACCGCGGGCCCGCGTACGAGGTGCAGTTCCTGATCGACACCGGGGCGGCGGAGATCGCCGAGCTGCGGGGCGCGCTGGACCGGCTGGGGGACTCGCTGGTCATCGTCGGCGGCGCGCCGACCTGGCGGGTGCACGTGCACGTGGACGACGCGGGCGCGGCGCTGGAGGCGGGGCTCGCGGCCGGGCGGCCGTACCAGATCCAGATCACGCACCTGACCAGCGCGACCGCGGAGGGCGCGCCGCGGCGGCCCGACCCCACGGCGCGTGCGGTGGTCGTCACCGCGGCCGGGGACGGCATCGAGGAGCTGCTCATCGCCGAGGGTGCGGTGGCGATCGGCGGCAACCCGTCCACCGCGGAGGTGCTCGACGCGATCCTCGCCACCGGCGCGGGCCGCGTCGCGGTGCTGCCCACCGACTCCAACCTGCGCGCGGTGTGCCAGGCCGCGGCCGAGGAGGCGTTCGGCGAGGGCGTCAAGGTGCGCGTGGTGCCCACCCGCTCGCCGGTGCAGGCCATGGCGGCGCTGGCCGTGCGTGACCACTCCCGCCGGTTCGAGGACGACGTGATCGCGATGGCCGAGGCGGCCGGCGCGTGCCGCTCGGCGGAGGTCACCACGGCCAGCCGGGACGCGCTGACGGTGGCCGGGCGCTGCCGCCCCGGCGACGTCATCGCCCTGGTCGAGGGCGAGGTCAACCTGATCGGCGACGATCTGACCACGGTGTGCTGCGGGCTGCTCGACCGGATGCTGGCCAGCGGCGGCGAGCTGGTGACCCTGCTCACCGGCGCGCAGGCCCCGGACGGCCTGGTCGAGGCGGTGACCGCGCACGTGGCCACCCGCTGGCCGTTCGTCGAGGTGCACGCGTACCCGGGCGGCCAGCCGCACTACCCGCTGCTGGTGGGCGTCGAGTGAGGGCCGGCCTGTCACAGGGCCGGGAGAGGATCGGGTATGACCTCCGCTGACGTGGACACCGACCTGTCGAAACTGGTCGGGGAGAAGACCGCCAAGGCGCTGAAGACCCACCTCGACCTGTACACGGCCGGGGATCTGCTCTACCACGTGCCCCGGCGCTACGACCAGCGCGGCGAGCACACCGACATGCGCACGCTGGAGATCGGCGAAGAGGTCACCGTGCTGGCCCAGGTGCTACGCACCACGACCCGGCCGATGCGGCAGCGGCGCGGCAGCATGCTGGAGGTCGTCGTCGGCGACGGGGCCGGCGGGCAGCTCGTGCTGACGTACTTCCAGCAAGCCTGGCGCGAGCGCGACCTGCGCCCCGGGCGGTGGGGCCTG
Source organism: Catellatospora aurea (assembly GCF_042663325.1). Lineage (NCBI taxonomy): Bacteria > Bacillati > Actinomycetota > Actinomycetes > Micromonosporales > Micromonosporaceae > Catellatospora > Catellatospora aurea. Next base: position 167,917 of record NZ_JBHTAC010000014.1, on the reverse strand, counting down.
TTCGCCGGCAAGGTCAGCGACTTCCGCGGCCGCCGCCAGCTCAACAGCCCCGAGTACGTGCTGCTCGACCAAGGCGCCGCCGACGGCGAGGTGGCCGCCGAGGTGGAGGAGTTCGCCGGGGCGCTGATCCCGGTGTACCCGGCCGCCGCGGCCGTGCCGACCTGGGTGATCGCCCGCTGCGTGCGGGTCGTGCTGGACACGGTGACCATGCCGCCGGACGCGACACCGTCCCGCATCCGCGCCGAGCGCAAACTGATCGACCTGGCCACGGCGCTGCACGAGATCCACCGCCCGTCGTCCAAGGAGATGCTGTACATCGCCAAGCGCCGGCTGGCCTGGGACGAGGCCTTCGCCGTGCAGCTCACGCTGGTGCGGCGCAAACGGGACGCGGCGGCGTGGCCCGCCAAACCCCGGCCTCGGCGTGACGGCGGCCTGCTGGCCGGGTTCGACGCCGCGCTGCCGTTCACGCTCACCGACGGGCAGCTCGCCGTCGGCGAGGAGATCGCCGCCGACCTGGCCGTCGCGCACCCGATGCACCGGCTGCTGCAGGGCGAGGTCGGCGCGGGCAAGACGCTGGTCGCGCTGCGGGCCATGCTGCAGGTGGTCGACGCGGGCGGGCAGGCCGCGCTGCTCGCGCCGACCGAGGTGCTGGCCACCCAGCACCACCGGGGCATCACCCGGATGCTCGGCCCCGCCGGACGCGCCGACGAACTCGACGGCGACCCGAACGGCACCCAGGTCGCCCTGGTCACCGGCTCGCAGGGGGCGGCGGCGCGGCGCAAGGTGCTCGCCAAGGTCGCCGACGGCAGCGCCGGGCTGGTCATCGGCACCCACGCGCTGCTGTACGAAGGCGTCGACTTCGCCGACCTCGGCCTGGTCGTCGTCGACGAGCAGCACCGCTTCGGCGTCGAGCAGCGCGACGCGCTGCGCGCCAAGGCCGAGCAGCCGCCGCACGTGCTGGTCATGACCGCGACCCCGATCCCGCGCACGGTCGCCATGACGGTGTACGGCGACCTGGAGGTGTCCACGCTCTCGCAGCTGCCCGGCGGGCGCTCGCCGATCGCCTCGCACGTGGTCCCCGTCGCTGAGAAGCCCGCGTTCCTCGATCGGGCCTGGCGGCGCGTGGTCGAGGAGGTCCAGCAGGGCCATCAGGCTTACGTCGTGTGCCCGCGTATCGGTGACAGCGGCACCGACGACGACACCCCGCCGCCCGACGACGCCGTCGAGGACGAGCGCCGTCCGCCGGTCGCCGTGCTGGACGTCGCCCCGCTGCTGGCCGAGGGCCCGCTGCGCGGGCTGCGGATCGGGGTGCTGCACGGCAAGCTGCCCGCCGACGAGAAGGACGCGGTCATGCGTTCGTTCTCGGCCGGGCAGCTCGACGTGCTGGTCGCCACGACCGTGATCGAGGTCGGGGTGGACGTGCCCAACGCGACCGCGATGGTCATCCTCGACGCCGACCGATTCGGCGTCTCCCAGTTGCACCAGTTGCGCGGCCGGGTCGGCCGGGGCAGCGCCGCGGGCCTGTGCCTGCTGGTCACCGAGGCCGTGGCCGGCACCCCGGCCCGCGAGCGGCTCGACTCCGTCGCCTCCACCCTGGACGGCTTCCGCCTGGCCGAACTCGACCTGGAGCAGCGCCGCGAGGGCGACGTGCTGGGCGCGGCCCAGTCCGGCCGGCGCTCCCATCTGCGCCTGCTCTCCCTGCTGCGCGACCGCGACCTGATCGGCGAGGCCCGCGCCGAGGCCGAGTCCCTCCTCGCCGAGGACCCGGACCTGTCGGCCCACCCGCTCCTGGCCGCCCAGATCGCCCGCCTCGTCGACGACGACCGCGCCGAATACCTCCAGAAGGGCTGACGCCCTCCGCCCTCCCCAGCCGCCGCGGCCCGCCGCGTCCCGCGGCGACCCACCCACCTGCCGCAACTTTTAAAGAGTCGCGGCATTCGGACCCCCTCAAAGCCGCGACTCTTTAAGAGTTGCGGCAGGGGTGGGGCGGGCAGGCGGGTGGGTGGGTGGGAGGGGAGACGAAGAAGGGGCGGGTCCGGTTCGGACCCGCCCCTTCTTTCAGGTGATCAGGACGATCAGACCTCGGTCATGTTCAGGCGGCGACGGCGCGCCATCATGAACACCGCGAAGCCGAGCGCGACCAGCAGCAGGCCGGACACCACGAAGATGGTGACGTTGGCGCCGGTCTTGGGCAGGGTCGGCGGGGCCGAGGGCGAAGCCGACGGGGTCGGCGTCGGGCACTCCTTGGCCTCGGCCTGGTACTCGTCGATCTTGACGCCGTTCTCGAAGACCTCGATCGCCGTGGCGGCGGCCTTCGGCACGGTCACCTTGACCGGGTCCTCACCGGGCTGGATGGTGATCTTCTCGGTGGTGAAGCCGCCCGCGCCCTTGACCTCGAACACCGCCGCCTTGGTGGCGTCCTTGGCGTTCATCAGGGTGACGGTGGCGACGCCGGTGCAGTCCGAGGCGAACACGGCCGACGGCTTCGGCGCGTTCTTCACGCAGCTGCCCTCGAAGGCGACCACGCGCGACTGGGTGTCGCCCGGCTGGCCCTCCCAGTTCAGGCGGATCTTCAGACGCACCGCGGTGGCGTTGCCCGGGACCGCCTGGGTGGCCTGGACCGTGCCGCCGCCCGGGATGCTGACGCCGCCGTGCAGGCCGACGACGCCGGCCAGGTCGGTCAGCGGCTCCCAGTTCTCGGTGCCGTACTCGATGGCGGAGAACTTGGGGTCGTTCGGGTTCTCGGCCTTGTTGATGATCGTGACCTTGGCCGGGTCGGTGTAGTGCTTGTTGATCGCCGACCAGGAGACCTTCCAGTTGCCGGTCTCGGTGTCACACGCGGCCTGACCGGTGAGGTCGGCCTTGTAGTTGCCGCACTCGGACTTGTCGAGCGCGATGTGGCCCGCGTTGGTCTGGGTGACGCCGTTGGACCACTTGCCGAAGACGGTCAGGTCGGCGGTGGTGGTGTCGAGGCCGGTGCGCTGCTCGCCGACGATCTTGCCGAGCTTGCCGTTGGCCTTGCCCGGCAGGGTGGCGCCGTCGACGATGTTGGTGATGGCGCTGTCGGGCGACGACTTGTCGTCCACGACGTCGATCACGGCGGTCAGCTTGGTGTCCCAGTTCTCGACCGTCCAAGTGATGATCCACTCGTTCGGCGTGCACTTCGCCTTCGCGGTGATCGTGGTGTGGTGCGCCTGGGCGGGGCTGGCCAGAACGGCGACGCCCGCGAGGCCGAGCAGCACACTGCCGGAGTATGCCGCGAGGCGGCGCAGGATGGGGCTCTTCACACGTGCTCCAGTTCGGGGTGTGTGGGACGAGGGTGAAGCTGTGAAGCGACCGCCTGACCCTAGTGAAGCTCCATCGGGGGTACGAAGTGCTCAGAGAGCAGTTAAAGGAACCGTTGCCGAATCGTTATCGCATTCGCGTGACGATCCATATCTCGGTGGCGCTGCGCGCATGAACAGGTGAACCAGCGTCACCGAGCGACCGACGAGCAGACGACGATCAGCCGCCCGCGCCCATGCCGTAGCGTCGTGATCGTGACCAGGATTGTGGCCGGCCGGTACGGCGGGCGACGGCTTCATGCCCCGACCGGCCGCGACACCCGGCCCACCTCCGACCGCGTACGCGAGGCGCTGTTCTCGGCCCTGGAGGCCATGACGGACCTGAGCGGCGCGCGGGTGCTGGACCTGTTCGCGGGCTCCGGCGCGGTCGGCCTGGAGGCCCTGTCCCGCGGCGCGTCGCACGTGCTGCTGGTGGAGTCCGACGCCAAGGCCATCCGGGTGATCCGGGAGAACATCGCCACGCTGGGCGCGGGAGCCGCGGCCCGGGTGGCGGCCGGCAAGGCGACGACGGTGCTGGCCGGCGGCCCGGCCGACGGGGCCTACGACGTCGTGTTCGCCGATCCGCCGTACGCGCTGAGCGAGGAGGACCTCGCCGCGGTGCTGTCGGGGCTGGCCGGCCACGGCTGGCTCGCCGAGGACGCCGTGCTGGTCGTGGAGCGCTCCAGCCGCTCCCCGGAACCCACCTGGGTGCAGGGCATCACTGGCGAACGCGGCCGCCGCTACGGGGAGACCGCCCTTTGGTACGGTCGCGCCGTTGCGCAGAGTGGCGGAGCGGTCTTACCGGAAGGGTGAGCAGCTAGTGAGGCGTGCGGTCTGTCCCGGATCCTTCGATCCGGTCACCCGGGGGCATCTGGACATCATCGATCGGTCGTCGCGCCTGTTCGACGAGGTGATCGTCGCGGTGCTGGTGAACCAGACGAAGCAGGGGCTGTTCTCCATCGAGGAGCGCATCGAGATTCTGCGCGAGGTCACCAAGAACCTGCCCAACGTGCGGATCGAGTCGTTCCGGGGGCTGCTGGTCGACTACTGCCGCGACAACGACGCCCAGGTCGTGGTCAAGGGCATCCGCGCGGTCAGCGACTTCGACTACGAGCTGCAGATGGCGCAGATGAACATCGGCCTGTCCGGGGTGGAGACCCTGTTCATGCCGACCAACCCGCTGTACTCGTTCGTGGCGTCCAGCCTCGTCAAGGAGATCGCCAAGTGGGGCGGCGAGGTCTCCTCCTTCGTGCCGGAGCTGGTGGAACGGCGTCTGCTGGAGAAGTACCGGGACACCGGGACCGGCTGAACCGCAGGTCCGTCGCGGCGACGCGCCGCAGGGGTCCCCGGTCTGCCACACGGGTGGACGGGGGACGCATCATGGTGTGGACAACAACGCTGGACAAGGAGTGACCGTCGGTGGACCCACTCGACCGGATTGACGACATCATCGCGCTGGTGGAAGCCGCGCGATCGGTGCCGATGTCGCGTAACTGCATGGTCGACCGCGGTGAGCTGATCGGCGCGCTGGACCAGCTCCGGGCAGAGTTGCCCGGTGAGCTGCGGCGGGCCGCCGCCCTGCTGGAGGAGCGGGACAAGATCCTCGACGCCGGGCGGCGCGAGGCGGACCGCATCATCCACGAGGGTGAGCAGGAACACGCCCGGCTCGTCTCGGTGAACGAGATCACCGTCTCGTCCGAGCACGAGGGCTCGCGCATCGTCGGCGAGGCCCGTGCCGAGGCGCAGCGCCTGCGCGAGGAGGTCGACGAGTACGTCGACACCGCGCTGGGCAACTTCGAGCAGTTCCTGACGCGTGCGCTGGCCTCCATCGAGCGCGGCCGCGACAAGATGCACGCGCTGCGCGAGATCGGCTCGTTCGTCCCCGGAGACGACGACCGGCCCCTCCCGTTCTGACAGGGGAGCCCGCTGGCTGCTCAGCGGGCTCCGCATGCTGGAGTCCGGTTCGACGGGGGCCTGCCGCTTCAGGTAATCTTCTACGTCGGCCTGCGATGACGGCCTCCATCCACCTGCCCAGTGAAAGCTCATGTCTGCACACTCGACGAAGCACCTCGACCCGCGCGCTCCGCTCGTCCTCGACACTCGGGACCTGCCGCGAGGCGCGGGGTCGATGCGTGCCGTCCATCGGGTGGTGCCGGCACCGGCTGAGCTGGGTCTTCAGCTGATCGGTGTGCCCGAGGGCGCGGACCTGACGCTGGATCTGCGGCTGGAGTCGGTGTCGGAGGGCGTGCTCGTCTCCGGGACCGTCTCCGGTGAGGTGACGGGCGAGTGCGCCCGCTGCCTCGCCGACATCGGCGAGCCGCTGACCGTGAACATCCAGGAGCTTTTCGCGTATGCGGACAGCGCCACGGACGAGACCACGGACGAGGACGAGGTGGGCCGGCTCCAGGACGACATGATCGACCTTGAGCCGACGCTGCGGGACGCGGTGGTGCTGGCGTTGCCGGTCAACCCGCTGTGCCGAGAGGACTGCCCAGGGCTGTGCTCCGAATGCGGGGCGCGCTGGGACGACCTGCCCGAGGATCACTCCCACGAGCAGATCGACCCGCGCTGGGCGAAGTTGGGCAAGCTGACCGGCTCTTCAGGGCCGGACGAGCCGGCCGAGCCGGCGCCCTAGATCGGTGATGTGCCCGCCGCGTTCGCCGCGGTGGGGGCCGAGACCCGGGTACGACGGCTGCGGCCGTACCGAGATAATGGTCGGCGACCAGCCGACTACTACTGAGGAGTAAGACAGTGGCAGTCCCGAAGCGCAAGATGTCGCGCAGCAACACCCGTCACCGCCGGGCGCAGTGGAAGGTGAGCGCGGTCGCGACCGTCGCCTGCCCGCAGTGCAAGTCGGCCAAGCTGCCGCACGCCGCGTGCAGCGTGTGCGGCACCTACAACGGCCGCCAGGTTCTCGAGGTCTGAGTCTCAGGCGATCCCGGTGTATCCGGGAAGCTGTGAAACGTCACGTCGCCGGCTGGTTCTCACCAGCCGGCGACGTCGCCGTACCTGTGCTGCCCCTCAGCCGCCGGGAGGGGAGTGACTGATGGCCTCGAAGCCGTCCCAGGATCCGCGTGCCGCCGAGCGGTCCGCGGAGGCCGCTGCGGCCGATCTCGCCGCGGCGTTCGGCGTGACGCTGGAGCCCGAGCTGCTGGAGCGGGCGCTGACCCACCGCTCGTACGCGTACGAGCACGGCGGGCTGCCCACCAACGAGCGGCTGGAGTTCCTCGGCGACGCCGTGCTGGGCGTCGTCATCACCGCCTCGCTGTACGAAGCTCACCCCGACCTGCCCGAAGGCCGCCTGGCGAAGCTGCGGGCCAGCGTGGTGAACTCGCGCGCCCTGGCCGGGGTGGCCCGTTCCCTCGGCGGTGACGGCATCGGCCGGCACCTGCTGCTCGGCAAGGGCGAGGAGACCACCGGCGGGCGCGACAAGGAGTCGATCCTCGCCGACACGCTCGAGGCGCTGCTGGGCGCGATCTACCTCGAACACGGCATGGAGAAGGCCGCCGAGGTGGTCCGCGCGCTGTTCGACCCGCTGATGGCGGAGTCCGCGCGCCGGGGCGCGTCCCTGGACTGGAAGACGAGCCTGCAGGAGCTGACCTCCGCGCACGGCTGGGGCGTGCCCGAGTACGCCATCGAGGAGCAGGGCCCCGACCACGCCAAGATGTTCACCGCCTGGGCGGTCGTCGGCGGCGAGCGCTTCGGCGGGGTCACCGGCCGCACCAAGAAGGACGCCGAGCAGCGTGCCGCCGAGGACGCCTGGAAGCTGCTGTCGCACCGCGCCGTGGACATCTCCCACCCCGAGGCCCGGGAGGCCTGAGGCCGCCACCGGCGGGAACGTCGGTGAGGTTGTTCATGATGTGAGCGACGCCCGGGTCACGGCCGGGCGAAACGCGTCGTCACTGCTCCGCTGCCGCCACGCGCGGCGGCCGGCGAGGGAGGCTGGAGTCATGCCCGAGTTGCCCGAGGTCGAGACGGTCCGCAGCGGGCTGGCCCGCTGGGTCGTCGGCCGCACCATCGCCACGGTGGAGGTGCGGCACCCGCGTGCCGTGCGCCGCCACCCGGCCGGGGCGCAGGACTTCGCCGACGTGCTGGCCGGGCGCACGATCACCGAAGCCCGCCGCCGGGGAAAGTACCTGTGGCTGCCGCTGGACAGCGGGGACGCGGTCGTCGGCCACCTCGGCATGTCCGGCCAGCTGCTGGTGCAGCCCGCCGACGCGCCGGAGGAGAAGCACCTGCACATCCGGTTCGACTTCAGCGACGACGGCCCGCAGCTGCGCTTCGTCGACCAGCGCACCTTCGGCGGGCTGGCGGTCTCGCCGGGCGGCGCGACGCTGCCGGCGGAGATCGCGCACATCGCGCTGGACCCGATGGACGCCGCGTTCGTCGAGGCCGACTTCCTGGCCGCGCTGCGGCGCAGACGCACTGCCGTCAAGCGGGCGCTGCTCGACCAGACGCTGATCTCGGGGGTCGGCAACATCTACGCCGACGAGGCGCTGTGGCGGGCGAAACTGCACGGCGAGCGGCCCAGTGACGAGCTGACCAAGCCGGCCGCCTCGCGGCTGCTCGGGCACGTGCGCGACGTGCTCGGCGAGGCCATCGCGGTGGGCGGCACGACCTTCGACGCGCTGTACGTGAACGTCAACGGCGAGTCGGGCTACTTCGACCGCTCGCTCAACGCGTACGGGCGCGAGGGCGAGCCGTGCTCGCGGTGCGGGTCGCCGATCCGGCGCGAGCAGTTCATGAACCGCTCGTCGTTCTCGTGCCCGCGCTGCCAGCCCAGGCCGCGGTAGGTGGGCCGGGCCTGAGGCTCAGCCCGGCGGCCGGTCCGGCGAGTCCGGGACGGTCAGGTCGGCGTCGGCGTGCTCGGCGTCGAGCAGGCCGACCGGCAGCGACAGCCGGTGCGCCTGCGTGATCAGCTCGTCGACGACGCTGTGCGGCGCGCCGGCCAGCTGGTCCAGTACCGCGGCGTCGAAGCCCTTGTCCCGGCACAGCCGCAGCCGGTCGGTGAGGATGGGCGTGATCCGGGTGCGCAGCTCGCCCTCCGGGGCGTCCCAGCGCACCCGGCCGGCCGCGCTGGTCATCTCGGCGGGGAAGCGCGCCGCGTCGGGCCGGTCGCGCTCGACCTCGGCCAGCGGCAGGTAGCAGACCGCCCGGCGGCGGGCGTGGTGCAGGTCCTCGACCGTGGCCGCGGCGGTGGTGAACCCGTCCAGCACGAACACGTCGGCGGCGGCGGGCTGCGGCGGCGCGGCCAGCGACCACTGCCAGCGCAGCCGATCGGGTACGGCGGCCGGCGGCGGGGCGTCGTACCAGTGGGTCGGCCGGGCCGGTGTGGCACAGGCGACGCAGCCGAGCGCGACCATCGCGCTGACCGGGACGCGGGCCCCCGCGATCCGCACGGCTACACCGGCACCGGCACGACCGCGGACGCCCCGTGGATGGACGCCTCGTGGGTGGCCAGGCCGAACCGCGCGCCCCGGCCGCGCATCAGCTCGTGGCAGGCCGCGATCTGGTCCAGCGGCACCGAGTGCACCAGGTGCGCGTCACCGGGCCGTACGCCCTCCTCGGTGCCGTGCCGGTAACGGTCCCAGGGGCCCTCGAAGGTGCACAGCACCGCGCCCAGGCCCCGGTAGATGGAGTCGGTGGGGCGGCCCGGGTTCACCAGCAGCGTGTCGAAGCCGATCCGGCGGGCCGCGCGCACCGCGACGGCGACCGGGCCGATCGAGTACGGGCTGGTCGGAGCCTGGTCGAAGAAGACACCCCGGACCGGGTAGCCGGCCCAGCGGCCGAGCTCGGCCCGCACCTGCTCGGCCGGGCGCGCGCCGAAGGCCAGGTCGACGTAGCCGAGCAGCCCGGCGCCGGCGCGGACCAGCCGGGTGGTCGCCGCCGTCCAGGTCGGGTCGAGCCCGCTGCCGGGTCCGGCGTCGATGTTCAGCAGGACGGTCGCGCCGACGCCGGCGGCCTCGATCGTCGCCCACAGCTCCGGGTTCAGCTGGGGATGTGCGGGAAGTGGGAGCAGGGGGGTCACGCTCGTACAACGACCGATATCGGTGTGCCGCGACTGCCCGGAAGTGACTGTCGGCTAGCCGACCGACTCCCGCCGCCACTACTCGCGGCCGAACTCCTGCGTCCAGTACGCCCGTCGCTCCTGGTAGGCCAGGCCCACGCCGGTCGCCCGCGCGTCGCAGTTCAGGATGTTGTTGCGGTGCCCGGTGCTGGCCATCCACGCGTCCACGACGGCCTGGGCGGTCGAGTAGCCGTAGGCGATGTTCTCGCCTGCCGCGTGCCGGCGGGGGTAGCCGGCGTCCTCCAGGCGGTCGACGAAGCTGCTGCCGTTGCGCCCGGTGTGGCTGAAGTAGTCGTACCGCGCCATGTCGGTGCTGTGCCGGCGGGCCGCCTCGGCCATCTGCGTGTCGGTGTGCAGCCGTCCGCAGCCGGCCCGGTCGCGTTCGCGGTTGATCAGGACGGCGACGAGGCTTTCCAAGGCGGTGATCCGGTCACTCTCGGGACTGGTCCGCGGGGCGGGGACGGCGGCCCGGGCGGCGGCGGGCCGATTCGCGGCGGACGTGTCCGGAACGGCGGCTGCCGATCTCGGGGACACGGGCGGCGACCCCGCCGGGGTGATCCGTGATGACGGAGTGTCACCGTAAAGGGCGGCCGCGGTGTCATCCGAACCGGTGACATCGGCCGCGCCCACGGTGGGCGATCCCCCGGCCGGGGCGGGGACGGCGGACGGTCCGCTCAACACCAGCGCGCCGCCGACCAGGGCGACGAGCAGCGCGCCCGAGCCGACCAGCGCGGGCAGCAACCGCAGACGCGCACGATGCCGGCCGGCGTAACGGCCACGAGGTGCCACCGTCTGACGCTAGCAAGCCGGGGCGGTTTGTCGCCTGTCGACACCTTCCGTGATGTGTGGCGCAGGGCAACTTGACGTTACGGGCGTATCGGCGGAGTATGGATACGTCGCCAGTCGCGCCCGACCGCGCTCGCCAGCCATATCCGGAGAAACATTCCGGATGGCACGGGCCGGGAGTCGCGAATAACTGGGCGCGCGTTTGGCCGGCGAACCGGCAGCGCTTCACAAGGAGACGATATGGCGAAGGCCCTCTATGGCCACGTCGCCGCTGCGCCAGATCGGCGTATGCTCGACGAGGTCACCCGGTTGCGTGCCACGGTGCGGGCACTGGAGTTCGAGGTAACCCGGTTGCGTGCGGAGAACGATCGGCTGGCGGCGGCTGCTGCCGAGGCTGACGACTTCTTCCGCATTGCCGAGCCGGCTCTGACCTGAACAAATCCCGCGTGAGCGGGACCGTGGCCGACCGCCGCTTCTGCCGGCGTCGCCACAGTGCACCAGTCCTTATGCGCGCCTCCACTCCTGTGGCGGCGCGCTTTTTCATGTGCCGGGCCGAACGGGTGCCCGCGGCGGTTTAACCGTCCGGCAGGGTTGGGCATACGACAGCGGCGGCAACGGCGGCGCGTCCGGTGGCCGATCTCCTGTTGGGTACCCTGCAGCTTTGACCGGATAGCATGTGCCACCCGCCGACCGGCGGGATCGCTGATGATCATTTTCGGAGCGCCGTGCACCTCAAGAGCCTGACGGTGAAGGGCTTCAAGTCCTTCGCCTCCGCGACCACGCTGCGGCTGGAGCCGGGCATCACCTGTGTGGTGGGCCCGAACGGCTCCGGCAAGTCCAACGTGGTGGACGCGATCTCGTGGGTGCTCGGCGAGCAGGGCGCCAAGGCGCTGCGCGGCGGCAAGATGGAAGACGTGATCTTCGCCGGCACGTCCGGCCGGCAGCCGCTGGGGCGCGCCGAGGTCACCCTCACCATCGACAACGCCGACGGCGCGCTGCCGATCGACTACACCGAGGTCTCGATCACCCGCCGGATGTTCCGCTCCGGCGAGAGCGAGTACGAGATCAACGGCGACGCCTGCCGCCTGATGGACATCCAGGAGCTGCTGTCCGACTCCGGTATCGGCCGCGAGATGCACGTCATCGTCGGCCAGGGCCGGCTCGACAGCGTGCTGCATGCCCGGCCCGAGGACCGCCGCTCGTTCATCGAGGAGGCCGCGGGCGTCCTCAAGCACCGCAAGCGCAAAGAGAAGGCGCTGCGCAAGCTCGACGCGATGCAGGCCAACCTGAACCGCGTCACCGACCTCACCGACGAGCTGCGCCGCCAGCTCAAGCCGCTGGGCCGGCAGGCCGAGGTGGCCCGCCGCGCCGCGACCATCCAGGCCGACCTGCGCGACGCCCGGCTGCGGCTGCTCGCCGACGACCTGTTCACGCTGCGCACGACCCTGGACAAGGAGGTCGCCGACGAGGCGGCCCTGCGCACCCGGCGGGAGCTGGTCGAGGAGGAGTACGAGCAGGTCCAGCTGCGGCTGTCGGTGCTGGAGCAGGCGCACGCCGCCGACGCGCCCGCGCTGACCCAGGCCCAGGACGTCTGGTACCAGCTCTCCGCGCTGCAGGAGCGCTTCCGCTCCACCGCCCAGCTGGCCGCCGAACGCCACCGCCACCTGGCCGCGCCGACCGAGGACGAGCGGCCCGGCCGCGACCCGGAGCGGCTGGAGGCCGAGGCCGAGGCGGTGCGCGAGCAGGAGGAGGCGCTCCGCGAGGCGCTCACCGAGGACCAGGTGCGCCTGGCCGAGGCCGTCGAGCGCCGCCAGGAGCTGGAGCGCCAGCTCGCCGGAGCCGAACGCGCACTGGTCGCCGCCGTGAAGGCGATCGCGGACCGGCGCGAGGGCATGGCCAAGCTGTCCGGCCAGGTCAACTCCGCGCGTACGCGTACCGCGACCGCGTCGGAGGAGATCGAGCGCCTGTCCACGGCGTACGGCGACGCCGCGATGCGGGCCGAGGCCGCACAGGAGCAGGTGGAAGCCGTCGCCGAGCAGACCTCCGACGCCGACCGCGACAACGCCGACCTGGACACCGCCCACGCCGTCGCGGTCGCCGCGTACGAGGAGGCCAACGCGGCGGTCAAGCGCGCCTCCGACGCCGAGCGCGCCGCCGAGAAGGAGGCCACCGGCTGGAAGGCCCGCGAGGAGGCGCTCGCGCTCGGCCTCAACCGCAAGGACGGTGCCGGTGCGCTGCTGGCTCGCGGCGGCGAGGTGCCCGGCCTGCTGGGCAGCGTCGCGTCGTTGCTGGCCGTCGAGCCCGGCTGCGAGGCGGCGCTGGCCGCGGCGCTGGGCGCGCTGGCCGACGCGGTCGCGGTGTCCGGCGTCGACGAGGCGACCGAGGCGATGCGGCTGCTCAAGATCCAGGATGCGGGCCGGGCGTCGCTGCTGATCGGCACGCCGACCCCGCAGTCGCGCCCTGACGTGGCGCTGCCGCCCGGCGCCCGCTGGGTGCTGGACGTGGTGCGCTGTGCCGACACCATCCGCCCCGCGATCACCAGCGCGCTGCGCGACGTGGTGCTGGTCGCCGACCTGCGTGCCGCGTCCGCGCTGGTCGCCGCGCACCCGTCGCTGCGCGCGGTGACCGCCGAGGGCGACCTGGTCGGCGCGTTCGCCGGGGCCGGCGGCTCGGCCAAGGCCCCCAGCTACATCGAGGTGCAGGCGGCCGTCGACGAGGCCCGCGCCAAGCGTGCCGCGGCCGAGGAGGCGATCGCCGTCCTGCGCGAGGAGATCGCCGAGGCCCGCGAGCTCGCCACCGGGCGCAAACGTGCCGTGGACGAGGCCGCCGCCGCCAAGCGCGCCGCCGAGGGCGAGCGCAACGCCGCCGCCCGCCGCCTGGCCGAGGTCAGCGCCGCCGCCCGGTCCGCGCAGGCCGAGGCGCAGCGCCTGGCCGCCTCCCGGGACAAGGCCGTCGCCGCCCGCGAGCAGGACCTGGTCCACCTGGCCGAGCTGGAGGAGCGGCTGATGGCCGCCGAGGCGGTGCCGGTCGACGAGGACCCGTCCACCGCCGAGCGCGACCAGCTCGCCGCGCTGGTGCCGCAGGCCCGGCAGAACGAGGTCGAGGTGCGCCTCGCGGTGCGCACCGCCGAGGAGCGCGTCTCGCAGATCGCCGGCCGGGCCGACTCGCTGCTGCGCCAGGCCGCCGGCGAGCGCGCCGCCCGGGCGCGGGCCGCCGCCCGCCGGGCGGCCCGCGAGCGCGGGGCCGCCGTGGCCAAGGCCGTCGAGTCCGGCACCCGTGAGGTGCTGACCAGGCTGAACGTGGCGCTGGAGGAGGCCGCCGAGCGGCGGGACACCATCGCCGAGGCGCGTACGGCCCGGGAGGCCGAGCTGGCGCAGGTGCGCAACGGCGCGAAACGGCTCGGCGACGACCTGAACCGGCTCACCTCCGAGGTGCACCGCGACGAGGTGGCCCGCGCCGAGCAGCGCATGCGCATCGAGCAGCTGGAGACCCGCGCCGCCGAGGAGTTCTCGCTGGACGTGGAGACCCTGCTCGGCGAGTACGGTCCCCAGGTCCCGGTGCCGGTGATCATGCTCGGTTCCGCGGACCTCGCCGAGCCGGAGCCGTACGACCGGGCCATCCAGGAGAAGCGCGCCGCCAAGGCCGAGCGCGACCTGGGGCTGCTCGGCAAGGTCAACCCGCTGGCGCTGGAGGAGTTCGCGGCGCTGGAGGAGCGCTACAAGTTCCTCTCCGACCAGCTCGAAGACCTCAAGGCGACGCGCAAGGACCTGCTCACCGTGGTCAAGGACGTGGACGACCGCATCCTGGAGGTGTTCACCACCGCGTTCGAGGACACCGCGCGCGAGTTCCAGGTGGTCTTCCCGATCCTGTTCCCGGGCGGCGAGGGCCGGCTCGTGCTGACCGACCCGGACAACATGCTCACCACCGGCGTCGAGGTCGAGGCGCGCCCGCCGGGCAAGAAGATCAAGCGGCTGTCGCTGCTGTCGGGCGGCGAGCGCTCGCTGACCGCGGTGGCGATGCTGTGCGCGATCTTCCGCGCCCGCCCCAGTCCCTTCTACATCATGGACGAGGTGGAGGCGGCGCTCGACGACGTCAACCTCGGCCGACTGATCACCCTGTTCCAGGAGCTGCGCTCGCGCAGCCAGCTGATCATCATCACGCACCAGAAGCGCACCATGGAGGTCGCCGACGCCCTGTACGGCGTGACCATGCGCAACGGTGTGACCGAGGTGATCAGCCAGCGTCTGAAAGGCGAGTCCGCATGAGGCGTCGGCCGGCCGAGGCCCTGCTGATCGACTTCGACGGCGTGCTGCGGCACTTCGATCCCTCCGCCTACGGCGACTTCGAGGACCGGCACGGCATCGCCCCCGCCCGGCTGCTGGAGTCCGGCCTGGAATGGGCCCGCCAGTTGCCGGCGATCACCGGTCACTGGACCCGGCAGCAGTGGCTGGACGCGATCGCGGCGCACACCGGAGCACCCGCCGCGGCGCTGACCGAATGGGACGCCTACCCCGGGTATGTCGACCAGACCGTGCTGTCCTTCGTCCGCGAGGTGCGTGCCGCCGGGCGCAAGGTCGGCCTCGCCACCAACGCCACCGACGACCTGCACGACGACCTGGCGGCGCTGGGCCTCAAGGACGACTTCGACGCGATCGTCTCCTCGGCGGAGCTGGGCGTGCACAAGCCGACCAAGGAGTTCTTCAAGGCCGCCTGCCTGGCCCTGGAGACCCCGCCGGACCAGTGCCTGTTCCTCGACGACACCGACCGCAACATCCGCGGCGCCCGCGTCGCCGGTCTGTCCGCCCTCCGCTGGGACGGCCCCGACGTGCTGGCCTACGCCCGCGCCGCCCTCGCCCTGTGACCCACCCGGCCTCCCGCCCCGCCCTCACCGCCCCGCCCTCACCGCCCCGCCCCGCGCCGCTCGCGCCGCGCCGCTCGCGCCGCAACTCTTAACGAGTTGCGGCTTCAGGGAGCCGTCCGGGCCGCGACTCTTTAAGAGTTGCGGAAGGAGGGGCCGCGCCAGGCGCGGGGCGGGTCGGGTGGTGGGGTGGGTGTGAAAGTTTCTCTCGGGATGTGGAAACGGTAAGGGGCGGTGACAACCGGATCTCGGTGCTGCGCGTGACTACTACCGGACTCTTGCCGATCTCCAGGGCCGCCTCTCGCTGAGAGCGATCTCCGGTAGCCGCGAGGGTGCGCACGACCCGATTCGGCGAGGGGAGCGCGGCGATGACGTCGTCGCTGGAAGTGGACCGCGTGACGGTGGAGTACACCGCCGGAGCGCCGGTGCTGCGTGACGTGTCCGTGGCGGCCCAGGCGGGCCGCATGCTCGCGGTGACCGGCCCGTCCGGCGCGGGCAAGACGACGCTGCTGCGGGCCATGGCCGGGGTGCTGCGCCCGGTCAGCGGCGCGGTGGCGGTGGACGGCAAGCCGCTGCGCGACCGCGACGACGCGGTGTCGCGCCGGGTGGTGCTCATCCCCCAGGACAACGGCCTCGCCACCATCCTCACCGCGGGCGAGAACGTGCAGGTCGTGCTCGTGGCCAATGGGTTCTCCCCGGAGGACGCCCGCCGGGCCACGGCCGAGTCGCTGGAGCACGTCGGCCTGTCCGCGCAGGCGGGGCAACTCGTCGAGGAGCTGTCCGGCGGCCAGCAGCAGCGTACGGCGATCGCCCGCGGCCTGGCCCTGTCCGGCGCGGTGCTGCTGGCCGACGAGGTCACCAGCGAGCTGGACGCCGCCAACCGCGCCCGCGTGCTCGACCTGCTGCGCGCCGAGGCCGACCGGGGCGCCTGCGTCGTGCTGGCCACCCACGACCTGGAGGCCGCCGCGGCCTGCGACGCCGAACTCCACCTGCTCGACGGCGCTGCCGAGCTGGTCCGCGCCTGACCCCACCCCGGTGCGGACCTGATCGCGCCCGGCGCCACCCCCGGTCAGGCTTGATCACGCCGGGCCCCACCCCTGATCCGCTGCCCGTGGAAGCGCTCCCCGCGCCATGACGGGAATCCCCGAAGAGGTAGCGCATGCTTCGCTTGGTGCTCGGCGTGCTGGCGAGCCGCCGCAGCCAGGCCGTCACCCTGGCCGTGCTCGCCGTGCTGGCGGTCGCCGCCGGGACCGCCGCGCCGCTCTACGCCTCCGCCGCCGACCGCGCCGTGGTCGCCGCCGAGCTGCGCGCGGCCACCGCGGCCGAACGGGCCATCACCTTCACCGCCGAGATCGCCGCGGCGAACGGGTACACCTCCCAGCTCGACAGCCTGCGCGGCCAGGTCGCCGAGCGCACCGACGGCAGCGGGCTGACCGAGATCGTCGCGGTGCACGCCGACGGGCGGGTGCCGGGCGTGTCCCCGGTCGACGCGCCGCTGTCCATGCGCGCGGACGTGTGCGAGCACCTGGTGTTCACCGCCGGGACCTGCCCGGCCGCCGCAGGCGAGGTGGCGATCAGCGAACCCACCGCGCAGCGGCTCGGGCTGAGCACCGGCGGCGAGTTCACCTACCAGGCGCACAAGGCTCCGGAGCCGGTGACGCTGCGCGTGGTCGGGGTGTACGACCCCGCGGGCCCGCTGGCCGGCGGCGACCCGTACTGGGCGGGCCGGGTTGACTACACGCCGCGGCCGCAGCGCGTCGGCAACCCGATGTTCGTCGCCGCGCCGACGGTGGCCGAACTCCAGGCGACCACGCTGGTCGCGACCGTCGACATGGTCGCCGGGGACGAGGCGTTCACGGCCGGCAACCTCGACGGGCTGACCGAGGTGGTCAAGCCGGGGATGGGGCTGGTCGGCGTACGGATCGACAACGGCCTGCCGCGGCTGCTGCAGCGCATCGAGGAGACCCGACAGGTGCTGAGCCTGGCCGCCCCGCTGGGCGCGGTGCAGCTGCTGGTCGTGTGCTGGTTCGTGCTGCTGATGGCGATCGGCTACACCGCCTCGGAGCGCCGCAGCGAGCTGGCGCTGGGCCTGCTGCGCGGAGTGCCGCCCCGGCACCGGGCGCTGCTCGCGCTCGGCCCGACGGCGTTCGTGCTGCTGATCGCGGCTCCGTTCGGGGTGCTGCTGGGCTGGCTGCTGGTGCGGCTGCTGACCTGGGCGACGTTCGCGCGGGCGCAGGACGTGGCGCTCGATCGGGGAGCGCTGCTGGCGGCCGGCGGCACGCTGCTCGTCGTCATGATCAGTGCCGCGGTCGCCGAGCGCCGGGTGTTCTCCGGCTCGCTCATGGAGGGGCTGCGGCAGGTGCCGACCCGGCGGCGACGCCGCGTCGGGCTGGTCGAGCTGGGCGTGGCGGTGGTCGCCCTGGCCGCGATCGGGCAGTCGTACGCCTCGGACAGCCAGGAAGGCGGGCTGCCGCTGCTCGCGCCGCTGCTGCTGGCGATCGTGGTCGGCCTGCTCACCGCCCGGGTGGTGCGCTCCGCGGCGACCCGGTTCGGCGCGTCCCGCCTGCACCGGGGCAAGCTGGCGCACGGGCTCGCCGCACTCCAGGTGGCCCGCCGCCCCGGCGCGGACCGCCTGGTCGCGCTGACCGTCGTCGCGGTGGCCCTGGTCGGATACACCGTGAGCGCGTGGGACGTGGCCGCGAACGCGGCCCGGGAGCGCGCCGAACTGGCGCTGGGCGCGCCACGAGCGCTGACCGTGTACGCCCCGTCGCGTACCGCGCTGCTGACCGCGGTCGCCAAGGCGGACCCGGCGGGAACCTGGGCCATGGCGGTGACCCGCCAGGACGATCCGGACCTGACCTTGCTGGGGGTGGACAGCTCCCGGCTCGCCGCCGTCGCGCTCTGGCCGGCCGGTGCGACCGTGTCCGCGGCCGACGCGGCACGGATGCTGCGTGCCCCGGCGGGCGACCCGGTGATCGTGGCCGGTGGCGGGCTGGAGTTCGAGGTGGAGACCACGGCGGAGTTCGACGGCCCCATGCGGCTGACCGCCGCTCTGGTCGGGCCGGACGGCGCGCCGGTCACCGGCGCGGTCGAGATCGCAGACGGGGCCGGGCGTACGAGCTACCGGCTGGACCTGCCGGCGTGCGCGGTCGCGCCCGGTTGCCGGCTGTACTGGCTGAGTTTCCCCGTCTCACCCGACGGCTTCACGCTGCGCGGCCTGCGCCAGCTCGGCCCGAACCGGGTCCTGCTGGAGGGCCGGGCGATCGGCGCGGCGTCGCGGTGGCGGGCCGACATGGGCGCCGAGCGCGAGGTCACGGTGCTCAACTCCGACGACGGGGTGAGCCTGCGCTACGTGCCCAGCGACCCGCGCCAGATCAGCACCGACATCAGGCTGTACGTGTCCGACGCGCCCGTGCCGCTGCCGGTGGTCGCGGCCGGGCCGCCGTGGCTGGCGCACACCGGCGAGCTGGCCGAGATCGAGCCGCTCCAGGCGCTGCCCCGGCCGGTGGACCTGCGCTGGGTGTCGCCGGTGCTGCCGGGCGCGGGCGCCGACGGGGCCTTGTTCGACCTGCAGAACGCCGACCGGCTCAGCGGCAGCCGGGACAACGCGATCCAGCTCCAGGTGTGGCTGAACGACGCCGCCCCGGCCGACGCGGTGGACCGGTTGCGCGCGGTGGGCCTCGTGCCGGTGCGCGACGAGGCGGTCGGCGAGCGCGTCGACCGCTACCGCGAGCAGGGCGCGGGACTGGCGCTGCGGCTGCACCTGGCCGCGGCGGTGCTCAGCGTGCTGCTGGTGGCGCTGGCCGTGCTCGTGCTCGCGGCGACGGACCGCCGTAACCGGTCGGCCGAGCTGGCGGCCCTGCGTACGCAGGGACTGCCCGCCGGTGCGGCCGCCCGCGCGGGCCGCCTCGGCAACCTCGCGATGATCGGGATCGCCGCGCCGGTGGGTGCGTTGACGGCTGCCGTGGCGTGGGCCGTCAGCGGCCCGGCCCGGCAGATGCTGACCGCCAGCGGCGGGCTGGCACCACCGGGACCCGGTCTGGCGCTGGTCGCGGCAGCGGTCGCCGCGGCGACGCTGGTGCTGCTGGTGGCCGCGCTGACGGCGGGACGTTCTCTGGTCAGGGCCACCACCGGCCGCCCCGGCAACGCGGAGGGACAGCGATGACGGCGCTGCTGTGGGCGATGGTGCGGGCCCGGCGCGGCCTGGCCGTGATCACGCTGCTGCTGACGGCACTGGCCGCGGCCGCCGCCGCGGCGGGACCGCTCTACCAGGACGCGGCCGCCGTGTCGCTGCGCGGCGTCGAGGTCGCCGCGGCCACCGTCGGCGAACGGGTCGTCACCGCGCAGACCTCGGACGACCCGCGCGGTGGCGACCAGCCGCTGCGGCCGTACGTGCCCGGCATGGTCACGCTCAGCGGCACCTCGGCCCAGGTCGTCGTCACCGGCGAGCAGGGCGAGGAGAACGAGCAGGGCATGTTCCTGGCCACCCGGACCGGGATCTGCGAGCACCTGGTCATCGTCCGGGGCCGGTGCGCCACCGGCGAGCGCGAGGTCGTGCTGCGCGTGGACGCCGCCTCCGAGCTCGCCGCGCTACCCGGCCAGGACCTGGAGTTCCGCTCGCCGCCGGCCGGGCCGCAGGACGAGGACCCGCCCCCGCCGGTGCGCCTCACCGTCGTCGGCCTCTACCAGCCGGTCCGGCTCGACGACCCGTACTGGGGCGATCGGCAGGTCCTCACCGGTCTGGATCAGCCCGCCGCGTTCGCCACCGAACGCACCGTGGCGGCCCTCGACGGCAGCCGGATGCGCATGGTGGACCTCCTGATCACCCCGGCGGCGTTCGAGGACACCGACCGGCTGCGCGACGACCTCGGCGACGCCGAGTCGGAACTGGACGCGGGCGGTTTCGGCACGGACACCGAGGTGGACAACCTCATCGCCCGGATCAGCGCCGGCGAGGAGCAGCTGGCGTCGAGCCTGCTGCTGGCGGCCGTGCCGCTGGTGATGCTGTGCTGGCTGGTCCTGTTCATCGCGGTGGCCGGCGGCGTCGAGCAGCGGCGCGGCGAGCTGGGCCTGACCGCGCTGCGCGGCGTGCCCGCCCGGACCCGGTGGTGGCTGGCCACCGCCGAGACGTCCGTGCCGGTGCTGGTCGCCGTGATCCCCGGCTACCTGCTCGGGTACGCCGCGACCGCGCTGCTCGCGGCCGTCGCGCTGCCGGGCTCGCCGCCGGTGTACCTGAACCCGGCGTCGGCGCTGTACACCGCCGTGGCCGTGCTCGGGGCACTGCTGGCCGGGCTCCTCGCGCAGGTGCGGGCGCTGACCACACCGGTGCTCGGTCTGCTGCGCCGGGCCCGGGTGCGCCGCCGCGGCGGCCTGGTCGGCGGCGTCGAGGCGATGGTCGGCGCGCTCGCGCTGGTCGCCGGATACCAGGTCGCGGCGGGCGGGGACACCGGTTCGGGCGGCATCGGGCTGCTCGCGCCGTTGTGCATCGCGCTGGGCCTGGGCTTGGTCGCGGCCCGCGCGGTCGGGGTGCCCGCCGAACGGCTGGGCCGGCGGGCATTGCGCCGCGGGCGGTTGCGCACCGGCCTGGCCGCGCTGACGCTGGCCCGGGGCGGCGGCACGCACTGGGTCGTGGTGCTGCTGACCGTCGTGTTCGGGCTGCTCGGCTTCGCGCTGTCGGCCCGGGACGTGGCCGCGCAGGCCTGGCACGAGCGGGCCGAGGTGCAGGTCGGCGCGGCCCGCGTGCTGCGGGTCGAGACGCTGCCCGCGGCCAGCCTGCTGCACGCGGTGCGGACCGCGGACCCGGACGGCCGGTACGCGATGGCGGCCATGCGGGTCAACGTCAACACCGAGACGAAGATGCTGGCGGTGGACAGCTCCCGGCTCCCGGCGGTGGCGCTGTGGCCGGACGCGTACGGTGCCACGGCCCCGGCCGAGGTGGCGCGGCAGTTGCGGCCAGCCGAGGTCACGCCGCTCTCGCTGACCGCTGCCGAGGTCGAGGCCACCGTCACGCTGGACCGGATCGAGCCGGGCGCCACGGCGGGCCTCACCCTGCGCCTGGTCGGCGTCGGCGGCGCGCAGTCCAGCGTCCGGGTGGAGAAGCTGAAGCCGGGCACGCACGCGTACCGGATCGCCACACCCGCCTGCGCGGCCGGCCCCTGCCAGCTCCGGCAGCTGTCGGTGGACCTGTACACGCCCAAGCGGTACCTGGTCGACCTGACCGTCGGCGATTTGCGCGACCGCACCGGCAAGACGGTGCTCAGCGGCGCGGACCTGGCCGGCCACCACTGGCGGCTGCCGCAGACCAGCGCCGCCCGGCCCGTGCCCGACATCGGCCCCGCGGCCGGTGGCCTGCGGGTGTCGGTGGACAGCGTGCTCACCCCCGACATGCGCGCCTCCGCCGACCCCGCGCCCGACCCGCTGCCCCTGGTCGCCGCCGGCGACCTGCCCCCCGAGCTGCTCGGCGCGGGCGGCACGGTGCGGGTCCCGATCGTCCGCGCGGGCACCCTGCCCCTGGTGCCCCGCCACGGGGCGCACGGCGCACTGGTCGATCTGGAGTACGCCGACCTGCGGGTGGGCGGCGAATCGGACGCCCAGGAACCCGAGGTGTGGCTGGCCGCCGACGCGCCCGCGGACCTCGTCCAGCGCCTGGAGGCCAACGGGCTGAAGGTGCTCGGGGAGCGGGACGCCGCCGGGCAGTTGCACCTCTACGAGGAGCAGGCCCCCGCGCTGGCGATGCTGTTCCTGGCCGCGGCCGCGCTGGTCGGCGTGCTGTTCGCCGCGGGCGGCCTGCTGATCACCGCGGTGCTCGAACGCGGCCGCACCGACGAAGGGCTGGCCGCCCTGCGCGGGCAGGGGGTGCGCGCGGCGGTGCTGCGCGGCGCGGACCTGGGTGGGCGGTTCGCCCTGGTGCTCACGGGCACCCTGATCGGCCTGCTGGCCGCGGCGCTGTCGTGGGCGCTGGCCCGCGGCGTACTGCCGGTGTTCGGCGACGGCGGCACCGCCGTGCCACCGCCCGACCTGCCCGGTCCGCTGGTCACCGCCCCGATCGCGGTGGCCCTGCTGGTGCTGTTGACAACGTGCCTGCTCGCCACGAGGGTGGCGCGCGGGAGCGAAGGAGCGACGTCGTGAAGAACTCCAGCCTGACCGGCCTGGCCGTGGTCTGCCGCCGGGTGGTGCACATCTACCGCGCCGAGGGCGGCGACGTGGTCGCGCTGGCCGGCGTCGACCTGGACATCGCGCCGGGGGAGCGGGTGGCCCTGGTCGGGCCGTCCGGCTCCGGCAAGTCGACGCTGATCGCGCTGCTGGCCGGGCTGATGCGGCCCAGCGCGGGGCGGGTGCAGATCGGCCTGGTCGACATCGGCCGGATCAGCGAGGCCGAGCTGGCCCGGTTGCGCGGCACCGACCTGGGCGTGGTGCTGCAGGGGGCACGGCGCAACCTGCTGCCGTACGCCACCGTGCTCAGCAACGTGTGGCTGGCCCAGCGGCGGGCGGCGCACGTGCGCCCCGCCGATCTGGAGCCGCCGGAGCGCATCCTGGCGCTGCTCGGGCTGACCGGCCTGGGCCACCGCAAGGTGCAGGACCTGCCGCCCGGTGCGGCGCAGCGGGCCGCGATCGCGGTCGGCATGGCGGCCTCGCCCGGCCTGCTGCTCGTCGACGAGCCGACCAGCCAGCTCGACCGGACCGCCCGGGACGAGGTGCTGGCGGCGCTGGAGGCGGTCAACACCGAGCGCGGCACCACCATCGTCGCCGTGACGCACGACCCCGACGTGGGCGCGCGGCTGGGCCGGGCGGTGACCATCCGGGACGGCCGGGTCGGGTCGGAGGGCCGCGACGGGCGCGAGTTCGCGGTCATCGCCGGTGACGGCACCGTGCAACTGCCACCGGATGTGCTGGACGTGCTGCCGCCGGGCACGCTGCTCACGGTCGAGCACGCGGGCGGCAAGGTCACGTTGGTCACGGACGACCACTCGGTGTCGGTGCCGGTCGCCTCCGAGCCCGCCTGACGCCCCCTCCTGGCCGCAACTCTTACAGACTTGCGCCCATCAAGGCCGGTCGAGGCCACAACTCTTTAAAAGTTGCGGCGGCGGGGCCGCGGGGGCGGGAGGGGGTGTCGGGATGATGACAGTGGGGTGGGTCAGCGGGTGAGGTTGTGGCGGAGGACGGGGGACAGGCCGGTGCCGTCGGCGGTGCCCTCGATGACGACCGAGGCGGCGCGGCCGCGGTGGGTGAGCGTGGCCACGGCGCTGCCGAAGTACGGCGGGTCGTAGGCCGTCCAGCGCACCTGCGGGCGGGGCACGCCGAACAGGCGGGCGACCAGCGCGGCCGGGCTGGACAGTGCCCGCCACCAGCCCACCCGCAGCAGCGTGCGCATGACGCCCTGGATGCTCTGGTGCAGGGGCGAGCAGGTGATCTGGTGCACGGTCGCGGTCGCGCCGGGGATCGCGGCGCGGGCGACGTACGAGTGGTGCACGTCGCCGCCGAGCACGCTCACCGTGGCCGGCCCGCGTACGCCCGCGATCAGCGCGGTCAGCTCGTCGAAGGAGTGCCCGACGGCCGCCCAGTGCTCCAGGTCGTACTTCTGGCGCAGCCGCTCCATGCCGGGCCGCTTCGCCGCCAGCACCTCGATGACGGCCTCACCGTGGTGGATCGTCGGCGCGAGCAGCCACGGCAGCGAGCAGGCCAGCACGAGGTGGTCGCAGTCGGCGCGGGCCTGTTCGGCCAGGTCGTCCCAGTGCTCCTGGGGCCACATCCGGCGCTCGGGCCCGTCGATCACCCGGTTGCCCCGGCAGTCGAGCATGACCAGCCGCGTCCGGCCGACGTCGACGGTGTATCCCCACGGGTAGGGGTCCGGCCCGGCCGGGGTGGCGACCCGGGCCGCGAACTCGGTCAGCACCGTGGTGGCGTGCTCGCCGGCCCGGATGCGCGTCCACACCGGGTCGCCGTCGAGCTGGGCCGGGGTCAGGTTGCCGAGGTGCTGGAACAGCCAGTACGAGGCGATGCCGGTGGTGCTGCGCTCGTCCCACCAGGGCTCGCGGCGCACCTCGTCGAGCCAGGCGGCCGAGGAGTTCCAGTCGTCCATGATCTCGTGATCGTCGAAGATCATCACGCTGGGCACGGTGGACAGCAGCCAGCGGACCGGCATCTCGGTCCACGACTCGTGGTAGAGGTGCACGTACTCGGCGAACGTGACGACGTGTCCCTCGGGCGCGGAGCCCGGCCTGGTCTGCTCGGCCAGCCAGCCGCGGGTCGGGGCGGACAGGCCGTCGGCGTAGATCTGGTCGCCGATCAGCGCCAGCAGGTCGGGCAGGTCGGCGTGCCCGTGCCGGGCCTGCGTGAGCAGCCGGTGCCCGAGCGCCTCCAGCGCGTCCGGGTCGTGCCCGGCCTCGGCGTGGGTCTGCGCGCTGGCCTCGCGGCAGGAGCCGAACGCGATCACCGCGTCGGCCTGTCCCGGATCGCGGATGGTGATCACGGAATCGGGGTATCCCGGCAGCGGCCACACGGCCGCGCCGTCGAGTTCGACGGTGTACGAGTTCGCGCCGGTCGGCAGCCCGGCCAGCACCACCAGTCCCACGTGCACCCCGAACGCCTCGAACGTGTCCGACGTCACGCTCGCCTCACCGGCGCGCACCCGCACCCGCGCGGGCTGGTCGGTCTGTACCCAGATGACCGCCTGGTCACCGTCGACGCGCCGCAGGAGGGGGCCGAGGAGGAGGTTCGCCACGCGGACATCCTCCGTGATCGGGACGGTGGTGGCCAGGGCCGGGGCTGTCGTATCGGCGCGCGCGGCCTCCGGTGTGCGCCGGATGCGCCGAGGTTTGAGAGGATGCCCAGCATGAAAGACGCGCTCGTCCCCGTACTCATCGTCATCGGCCTGCTGCTGCTGGCCGGACTGACGCTGTTCCTGGTCCGCCGGCCGGGCCGCGGCACGCTGCCGCAGGCGCCGGAGGGCGAGCGCCCGGGGATCGAGCGCGGGGAGAAGATCCCGCCGAGCGTGATCGCCCCGCCTGCGGAGAAGCCCGCCGCGGAGAAGGCTCCGGAGCAGGCCGTGCCGAGCAAGCCGGCCGTCGTGCCCGCCCCGGCCCCGCCCGCGCCGGTAGAGACGGCCCCGCCGGTCGCGCCGCCGAAGGCCGAGCCGGAGATCGAGAAGCCGGAGCCGACCGCGGGCCGCCTGGTGCGGCTGCGCGCCCGGCTGTCGCGCTCGCAGAACGTCTTCGGCAAGGGCCTGCTCGGGCTGCTGTCGCGCGACCACCTCGACGACGACGCGTGGGACGAGGTCGAGGAGAGCCTGATCAGTGCCGACGTGGGCGTGCAGGCGACCACCGAGATCGTGGCGAAGCTGCGCGAGCGCACCCGGGTGCTGGGCACCCGCAGCACCGCCGACCTGCGCTCGCTGCTGGCCGAGGAGCTCACCGAGGCGCTGGACCCGAAGCTGGACCGCTCGCTGCACACCGGCGTCATGGACGGCAAGCCGTCGGTGATCCTGGTCGTCGGCGTGAACGGCGCGGGCAAGACCACCAGCTGCGGCAAGATCGCCCGAGTGCTGGTGGCCGACGGCCACACCGTGGTGCTGGGCGCGGCCGACACCTTCCGCGCGGCCGCGGCCGAGCAGCTCGCCACCTGGGCCAGCCGGGTCGGCGCGCAGGTCGTGCGCGGTCCCGAGGGCGGCGACCCGGCCGCCGTGGCGTTCGACGCGGTCAAGAAGGGCATCGACGCGGGCGTCGACACCGTGCTCATCGACACCGCCGGCCGCCTGCAGAACAAGGTCGGCCTGATGGACGAGCTGGGCAAGATCAAGCGCGTGGTGGAGAAGCACGGCCCGGTCTCGGAGACCCTGCTGGTGCTCGACGCGACCGCGGGACAGAATGGGCTGAGCCAGGCTCGGGTCTTCACCGAGGTCGCCGATGTCACCGGCGTGGTGCTCACTAAATTGGACGGCACGGCGAAGGGCGGTATCGTGATCGCGGTGCAGCGTGCTCTCGGCATTCCGGTGAAGCTGGTCGGCCTCGGCGAGGGTCCCGACGATCTCGCACCCTTCGACCCCTCGCAGTTCGTCTCGGCCCTGCTGGGCGACGAGTGACGAGCCGACGAGCGACGAGCAGCTGACGAGTCCATGGTGACAGCCCCTTTCCAGGATCCCACCGAGATCCCTCTGCGTGGCGGAAACGTCAGCACGGTGGTGCGGGTCGGCGAGACGGTCCGGCGCAACGCCGGTCCGTGGACGCCGACCGTGCACGCCCTGCTGCGCCATCTCGAGTACGCCGGTTTCACCGGTTCCCCCCGTGCCCTGGGCATGGACGAGCACGGCCGCGAGGTGCTGTCGTACCTGCCGGGTGAGTGCGGGGAGTACCCGCTGGCCCCGCACTGGGTCACCGACGAGGCGCTGGTCACCGTCGCCACCATGCTGCGCATGTTCCACGACGCGCAGGCCGGCTTCCGGACCCCGCCGGGCGGGGTGTGGCGCTCGTTCGGGCCGCCCCCGCCGGACGCGGAGATCATCTGCCACCACGACGCCGCTCCGCACAACGTCATCTGGCGGCCGGACGGCACCCTCGCGATGATCGACTTCGACCTGGCCTCGCCCGGGTCGCGCATCTACGACGTGGCGTACGCCGCCTGGACCTGGGTGCCGATCTTCAGTGACCGGGACTCGATCACGCTCGGCTGGCACCGGCCGGACCGGCCGCGCCGGCTGCGCCTGTTCGCCGACGCGTACGGGCTGATCCCGCGCGACCGGCACCGCCTCGTGCGGACCATCCGCAAGCGCATCGTGGACCACGTCGAGGGCATCCGCCGCCTCGCCACCGCGGGGGAGCCGGCGTTCGTACGGATCGTGCAGAAGGGCCACCTTCGGCGGCCGCTTCGCGACCTTCGGCTGATTGACTACGAGCGGTACACGCTGGAGCACGCGCTGCGCTGAAACGCGCCATGAATGGTCTCCTCACGTGTGAACATTTCTTCACACGTACGAAACAGATCGTGACGTGCCGGAAACCGAGCAGCGTCACTGCGCGAAACAGGGGTTGGCGATGCTGCCCCCCAACCAGCACCGATGGCACTGCGGCGATCGGTCGGGGATGACACGACGAGCGGCCTGTCGACACGGCGGCGCCACGACGGTCGACCTCGGGGCTGGCTGGGAGGAACCCACTCACTTAGGAGGGCAGCGTGCTGCTCGTCGAAGATCCACCGACGATCGACACCGGCAACACAGCGTGGCTGCTGGTCTCGTCCGCTCTGGTGCTGCTCATGACTCCGGGTCTGGCGCTGTTCTACGGCGGCCTGAACCGTGCCAAGGGCGTCCTCAACATGATGATCATGAGCTTCGCCTCGATCGGGCTCGTCTCCATCATCTGGGTCGTCTACGGCTTCACCGCCGCGTTCGGCACCAACGCCAACGCGGACCTGAACGGCTTCATCGGTAACTTCTCCACCTACCTGGGTATGCCGATCGACAAGACCGGCGAGATCTGGTTCCTGGCCGGCGCATCGACGGGCATCCCGACGTACGTGTTCGCCATCTTCCAGATGATGTTCGCGGTCATCACGGTCGCCCTGATCAGCGGCGCGATCTCCGACCGGGCGAAGTTCGCCGGCTGGCTGGTCTTCGCCTTCGGCTGGGTGACCCTGGTCTACATCCCGGTCGCGCACTGGGTCTGGGGCGGCGGCTTCATCGGCGCCAAGATCTTCGCGCTCGACTTCGCCGGTGGCACCGCGGTCCACATCAACGCCGGTGCCGCGGCACTGGGCGTGGCCCTGGTTCTCGGCAAGCGCATCGGCTGGCCGAAGGACAAGTTCAAGCCGCACAACGTGCCGTTCGTCGCTCTCGGCGCCGGTCTGCTGTGGTTCGGCTGGTTCGGGTTCAACGCGGGCTCGGAGCTGACGGTCGACGCCATCACGGGTGTCGCGTTCCTGAACACCCAGGTGGCCACGGCCGCCGGTCTGCTCGGCTGGATCATCGTCGAGTGGTTCCGTGACGGCAAGCCGACCCTGGTCGGCGCGTCCTCCGGCGCGGTCGCCGGCCTGGTCGCGATCACCCCGGCCTGTGGCTTCATCCCGACGCTGCCCGCGGTGCTGCTCGGCCTGGTGGCCGGCGCGGTCTGCGCGCTGGCGGTGGGCCTGAAGTACAAGCTCGGCTACGACGACTCGCTCGACGTGGTCGGTGTGCACTTCGTCGGCGGCTGGATCGGCTCGCTGTTCATCGGTCTGTTCGCCAGCACCGAGCTGAACTCCTTCATCACCACGCTGGGCGGCCAGGACGGCCTGTTCTACGGCGGTGGCGTGACGCAGCTCGGCCGGCAGGCGCTGGCCAGCGGCATCGTGACGGTCTTCTCGTTCGTGGTCGCGGCGCTGCTCGCGTTCGTGATCGACAAGACCATCGGCTTCCGGGTCAAGCCCGAGGCCGAGGTCGAGGGCATCGACGTGGCCGAGCACGCGGAGAGCGCGTACGAGCTGTCGTCCTCGGCGGGCGGCGGCAGCGCCGGCGCCTTCGCTCTGGCCGGTATCGGTACGCCCAAGGCTCCCAAGGCCGATGTGGAAGAGACGGCACCGGCCACCGAAAAGGTGTCCGGCTAAGGTTCCCAGATGGAGGGGTTGAGCATGAAGCTGGTCACCGCCGTCATCAAGCCGTACCAGTTGGACGCTGTGAAGGAGGCTCTGCACGCCATGGGCGTCGCCGGGCTGACGGTCAGCGAGGTCCAGGGTTACGGCCGGCAGAAGGGCCACACCGAGGTGTACCGGGGTGCCGAGTACACGGTGGAGTTCCTGCCGAAGATCCGGATCGAGGTCGTCACGGACGAGCTGGACGTGGAGAAGGTCGTCGACTCCATCGTCACCGCCGCCCGGACCGGCAAGATCGGGGACGGAAAGGTCTGGGTCACCGAGGTCTCCGAGGTGGTCCGGGTCCGCACCGGCGAGCGCGGTCTCGACGCGCTCTGAGATGACAGTCGCAACAACCTGAAAGAGGACCACATGGGCCCGGGGAACGTCGTAGCTTCCGCATCGGACAGCGCGGCGGGCCCCGGGCCCGACTATGCGCGCCTAGCGCTGCGCGAGCCGGGCTCCATCGGCGCGGTCGCCCGGCTCGCGCGGGCCGGGGCGCTCGACGCCTGGCTGCGCCGCCTGCTGCCGGACACCCCCGGCGTCGCCCTGGTGGCCGTCGGCGGCCTGGGCCGCCGGGAGTGCACCCCGCACGGCGACCTGGACCTGATCCTGGTGCACACCGGGGTGCCGGGGATCGACGAGCTGGCGGCCTCGCTCTGGTATCCGATCTGGGACGCCCGGATGGGACTGGACCACTCCACCCGCACCGTCGCCGAGTCGCTCGACGCGGCGCACGACGACGTCAAAGTCGCCCTCGGGCTGCTCGACGCCCGCCACATCGCCGGCGATCCGGCCCTGTCCGCCCAGCTCAGCCGTGCCGCCGTGGACCAGTGGCGGCGCACCGCCCGCCGCCAGCTGCTGCGGCTGCGCGAACTCGTCGAGGAGCGCCACGCCGCCCACGGCGAGTTGGCTTACCTGCTCGAAGGCGACGTCAAGGAGGCCGCCGGAGGGCTGCGCGACGTCGGCGTGCTGCGCGGCATCGGTGTCGCCGGGGTCGCCGACGCGCTGCCGCCCCAGGTGCGCGCCGCCGCGACCCGGCTGCTCGACGTACGCGACGCGCTGCACGTCAGCATCGGCCGGCGCAACGACCGGCTGCGGGCCCAGGAGCGGCTGCAGGTGGCGGAGCTGCTCGGGCTCGCCGACGGGGACGCGCTCCTGCGCCGGATCGGGCTGGACGCGCGTACCATCTCGTGGTCGCTGACCGACGCCTGGCGCTCGGTGCAGCGCTGGAACACCGCCGCCACCCGCGGTGGCGACCCGCGCGCCCGCGAGGCGGTGGCCGTGCGCCGCCCGATCGCCCGCGACGTGGTCGCCGCGGACGGCGAGATCGTGCTGGCCCGAGCCGCCGTCGGCCCCCACCCCGACCCGTCGCTGTCGCTGCGCGTGGCGGCCGCCGCCGCGCAGCACCAGATGCCCATCGCGCGGGCCACCCTGGAGTGGCTCGCCCGGTTCTGCCCGCCGCTGCCGACGCCGTGGCCCGCCTCGGCCCGCACCGCCCTGCTGACCCTGCTCGGCGCGGGCACCGGCCTGGTGGCGGCCTGGGAGGCCTGCGACCGGTTCGGCCTGACCTCGGCCTGGCTGCCGCAGTGGACCCGGCTGCGCGGCACCCCGCAGCACCACCCCGTGCACCGCTTCACCCTCGACCGGCACCTGGTGCAGGCCGCCGCGAACGCGTCCACCTGGTCGCGCGAGGTGGCCCGGCCGGACCTGCTGGTGCTCGGCGCGCTGCTGCACGACGTCGGCAAGGGCCTGCCCGGCGACCACAGCGAGGTCGGCGCGGAGCTGGCCCGCGAGATCGCCACCGCGATGGGCCTGCCGCCCGCGGACGTCGACACGATCGCCACGCTGGTGCGATACCACCTGGTGCTGCCCGACACCGCGACCCGGCGCGACCTGGACGACCCGGCGACGATCAACCACGTCGCCAAGCTCGTCGGGGACACCGGCACCCTGGAGCTGCTGCAGATGCTCGCCCGCGCCGACGCCCAGGCCACCGGCCCGGCCGCCTGGTCGGGCTGGAAGTCCAAGCTCATCGACGACCTGTGCGCGCGGGTGCGCAAGGTGCTCGGCGGCGGCCAGCTGCCCGAACCCACCCTGCCCGACCCGGCGCTGCTGGCCGGGCCGCTGCCCGTGGTGCAGGTCGCCGACGACTGGGTGGCGCTGGCCGCGCACGACCGCGTCGGCCTGCTCGCCGCCGTCGCCGGCTGCCTGGCCACGCACAAACTGGAGATCGTCGCCGCGGGCACGTCCACGATCGGCGAGCGGGCCATCATCGAATGCGCGGTCAACAACAGGTACGGCGCGCCACCCGACCGGGAGCTGCTCGCCGCCGATCTGCGCCGGGTGGGGCTGGACCAGCTCGCGCTGCCGCGCCGGCTCGGCAGCGGGCGCAAGCCGGTGGCCGGGGCCGAGCCGCGGGTCATCTGGGGCGAGGCGACCGGTGCGGCGCTGCTGGAGCTGCGGGCCACGGACTCGCCGGGCCTGCTCTTCCGGGTCACCTCGGCCCTGGCCGAACTCGGCGTCGACGTACGCACCGCCCGCGTCTCCACCCTCGGCGCCGACGTCGTCGACGCCTTCTACCTGGTCGGCGACTTCGACCGCGACGCGGTCGAAGCCGCCGTCCTCGCCGCGGTGTGACCGGCGGCGCGATTCTTGATCGTTCGACCTGCCGGGCACCTGTGCGTATCTTGAGCGCGCTTTCCCACATGTGCCGGGCAAGTCGAGCGATCTTGGGCGATCGGGGACGCTGCGGCCGGGGTGGCGGCCGGCGCGGCCCGGAGGGCGGTTCGCGGGGTCGGGGAGGTGGGTATGCCCGGACCGGGCGGCAGTGGGACCGGCCCGTGGAGGCAGCGGCTACCCTTACCAAGGCTGCCTGTAGCCGCTCATTCAGACGAACTCGAACAATTGGGGATGTTGCGCTGTGTTTGACACCCTGAGCGACCGGCTCTCCGGCATCTTCTCCAAGCTGCGGAGCAAGGGCCGGCTCACCGACGCCGACGTGGACGCCACCGCCCGGGAGATCCGGCTGGCGCTGCTGGAGGCGGATGTCGCCCTGCCGGTGGTGAAGGCCTTCATCTTCCGGCTCAAGGAGCGGGCGCGCGGCGCGCAGGTCTCGCAGGCGCTCAACCCGGCCCAGCAGATCATCAAGATCGTGCACGAGGAGCTGGTCGCGGTCCTCGGCGGGCAGGCGCGGCGGCTCCAGTTCGCCAAGCAGCCGCCCACGGTGATCATGCTGGCCGGTCTGCAGGGTTCCGGTAAGACCACGCTCGCGGGCAAGCTCGCCCGGTGGCTCAAGGCCCAGGGCAACCAGCCGTTGCTGGTCGCCTGCGACCTTCAGCGCCCCAACGCCGTCAACCAGCTGCAGGTGCTCGGCCAGCGCGCGGGCGTCGAGGTGTACGCGCCGGAGCCCGGCAACGGCACCGGCGACCCCGTGCAGGTCGCCAAGGACTCGATCGAGCATGCCCGCCGCCACATGCGCGACATCGTGATCGTCGACACCGCCGGCCGCCTCGGCATCGACACCGAGATGATGGCCCAGGCCGCCGCGATCCGCGACGCGGTCAACCCCGACGAGGTCATCTTCGTCATCGACGCGATGGTCGGCCAGGACGCGGTGGCCACCGCGACGGCGTTCCGCGACGGCGTCGGCATCACCGGTGTCGTGCTCTCCAAGCTCGACGGCGACGCCCGCGGCGGCGCCGCGCTGTCCGTGCGCGAGGTCACCGGCCAGCCGATCCTGTTCGCGTCCACCGGCGAGAAGCTGGAGGACTTCGACGTCTTCCACCCCGACCGGATGGCCAGCCGCATCCTCGGCATGGGCGACGTGCTGACCCTCATCGAGCAGGCCGAGCAGGCCTTCGACGAGGAGCAGAAGGAGAAGATGGCGGCGAAGCTGCTCGGGGGTGAGCAGTTCACGCTGGAGGACTTCCTCGACCAGCTCATCGCCGTACGCCGGATGGGGCCGATCGCGAACCTGCTGGGCATGATGCCGGGCATGGGCCAGATGAAGGACCAGC
The DNA here is from genome assembly GCF_042663325.1 of Catellatospora aurea. Taxonomy (NCBI): domain Bacteria; kingdom Bacillati; phylum Actinomycetota; class Actinomycetes; order Micromonosporales; family Micromonosporaceae; genus Catellatospora; species Catellatospora aurea. The sequence goes on along the minus strand of NZ_JBHTAC010000014.1, from coordinate 135,268 downwards.
TGGCCGAGCTGGACGACAGCCACTTCGACAAGGTCACCGCGATCATCCGCTCGATGACGCCGAGCGAGCGCAGCACACCGAAGATCCTCAACGGCTCGCGCCGGGCCCGCATCGCCCGCGGTTCGGGCGTCACCGTCACCGACGTGAACCAGCTGCTCAACCGCTTCGAGCAGGCGCAGAAGATGATGAAGCAGATGGGCGGCATGATGGGCCTGCCCGGCGGCGGCCGCCGCAAGGCGACCAAGTCGCCGAAGAACAAGCGCAAGGGCACCAAGGGCGGCGGCGGTGGCGGCGGTCGTTTCCCGGCCGGCCTGCCCGGCATCGGCGGCATGCCGCAGCTTCCGCCGGGTATGGACCCGGCTGCGCTGGAGCAGCAGATGGGTATGGGCGGCAGCAGCCCGTTCAAGGCCCCGAAGCTCGACTTCGGCAAGCTGATGAAGGGCGACGACAAGGACAAGTAGGTCCTCGCCGCACGGAGTTTTCGAAGATCGCCACCCCAGGGTCCGCTACCGGTCACCCCCCGACGCCGGGCCTGAGGTGGCGATCTTCGTCTGCATGGGATCGATGCATGCAGTCGGGGAGGCGCCGACACAGATGCTGACTGCCATCAACTCAGCTGTGCCGACGCCCCGCGCCTGCATCTATTATCGAACACATGTTCGAACGAAAGCAAGGGATCCTCCTCGATCCACTGCTGCGTCAGCCTCCCGGGTGACCCGCGACCTGTCCGGCCGTCACCGCGGACTGGCTGCGGACTCGCGCGACCGCGCGGAGCCCGACGGATCCGCTGGACCGCCCACGGACAGCGCTGCGCGTAGCCGGGCCAGCTCGGCCTCGGTGCCGATGGCGGCCCGGTGCTCCGGATGGAACGTGTAGTGGTGTACCGCCGCGATCAGGAACACCGTGTTGACGTGGGACAGGTCCACCGGCAGGTTGTGCCAGCGCACCCGGCCCGGCTGGATCTCGCGTACGTAGAAGGTCGTGTCGCCGGGCGCGGGCGGCAGCGCGTCGCCCCGGGCGACGGCGTCCCATCGCACCAGCGTGCGTCGCCAGCCGCCCAGGATCAGGTGATCCGGGGTCAGCCGGACGACCGGCCCGGGGCGCAGCGCGTCGGCGACCATGGTGCCGCCGACCAGCAGCAGCATGACGCCGAGCGGCAGCATGAGGTGGTCGGTGAGTGGCTGCCGCCCGTGGTCGCCCGACTCGGTGACCGGCACCGCGAAGGCCAGCAGGCCGAACATGATGATCCGGCGGCCCGCGAGCGCGGACACGGGCGCGTCGAAGCCGCCGTCGCGCACCATGAACGAGGCGGGCCGGGACCGGTGGCGGCGGGCGAACCACTCGTACGCGGCGTACGGCAGCACCAGCGCGGCCAGCAGCGGCAGCAGGAAGCCGACGAGCAGGGCGAGCGGGTAGCCCAGCCGATCGGGCCCGTACGCCTCCCAGAGGAACGGCTGCGCCTGCCTCAGCAGCACCCCTACGGCGAGCAGGCACAGCGCTACCTGGCGGAACGGGGGCAGGGGCGACATGGCGCACACCCTAACCACCGTGATCAACCGTGTGGCACAGTGCCAGCATGGCGACGGCGCTGCATGTGCGGGGCGTGGTGCTCCCCGACGACGAGGTCCGCGATCTGTGGCTGGTGGGCGACCGGGTGTCGCTGACCCCGGTGCCGGGGGCGCAGACGATCAGCGACGGCGGCTGGGTGCTGCCCGGCCTCGTGGACGCGCACTGCCACATCGGCATCGCGCCCGGCGGGGCCCCGGTGACCAGCCTGGACCAGGCACGGCAGCTGGCGATCACCGACCGGGACGCCGGGGTGCTGGCGATTCGGGACGCGGGCTCGCCGTTCCCGTACGCCGAGCTGGACGACGACCACGACGTGCCGCGGCTGGCCCGCGCGGGGCGGCACGTGGCGCCGCCGCGGCGGTACCTGCCCGAGATCGGGGTCGAGGTGCCCGCCGACCAGGTGGTCGCGGAGGTGACTCGGCAGGCGGCCGCGGGCACGGGCTGGGTGAAGCTGGTCGGTGACTGGATCGATCGCGACCGCGGCGACCTGGCTCCGGCCTGGGACGAGTCTACGCTCACCGCTGCCGTGGCCGCGGCGCATGCCGCCGGGGCGCGGATCACCGCGCACTGCTTCGAGGAGTCGAGCGTCGCGACGCTGGTACGCGCGGGCATCGACTGCGTCGAGCACGGGACCGGCCTGTCGACCGACCTGCTCGACGAGATGGCGCGCCGGGGCACCGCCCTGGTCCCCACGATGATCAACATTGAGACGTTCGGGCACATCGCCGAGCGGGCCGAGGCGAAGTTCCCCGGGTACGCCAAGCACATGCTGGCGCTGCGCGACCGCTTCCCGGCAGTGGTGGCCGCGGCGCACGAGGCCGGGGTGCCGATCTACGTCGGCTCCGACGCGGGCGGCGGCATCGCGCACGGGCTCGCGGCCCAGGAGATGCTGCGCCTGCGCGCGGCCGGCATGTCCGCGCTCGATGTGCTCGCGGCCGGCTCCTGGCGCGCCCGCGACTGGCTCGGCTTCCCCGGCCTCATCGAGGGCGGCCTGGCCGACCTGACCGTCTACGCCGAAGACCCGCGCCGCGATCTGCACACCCTGTTGACCCCCCAACGCATCGTCCTGCGCGGCCACGTCATCCGGTGACCGGTCCCGCCCGCCCTTGATCGTTCGAGTTGCCGGGCAGGTGTGCGTATTTTGAGGGCGTTTTCGCACAGTTGCCCGGCAAGTCGGGCGATCTTGAACACATCGGGCGGGCGGCGGCGAGGTGGGACACGGGCGGGCTGGGGGGAGTGGGGGCCGGGCGGGTCAGTAGGATGACCCGCTATGGCGCGTGTGCTCACTCCCCGGGCGGAAGACTTTCCCCGCTGGTACCAGGACCTGATCTCCAAGGCTGAGCTGGCCGACAACGGCCCGGTCCGGGGCACCATGGTCATCCGACCGACGGCGTACGCCATCTGGGAGCGGATGCAGGCCGACATGGACACCCGGATCAAAGCGGCGGGCGCGGAGAACGCGTACTTCCCGCTGTTCATCCCGGAGAGCTACCTCAAGCGCGAGGCCGAGCACGTCGAGGGCTTCTCGCCCGAGCTCGCGGTGGTCACCCACGGCGGCGGCAAGCAGCTGGCCGAGCCGGTCGTGGTGCGCCCCACCAGCGAGACCGTCATCGGCGAGTTCATGGCCAAGTGGGTCGACTCCTACCGTGACCTGCCGCTGCTGCTCAACCAGTGGGCCAACGTGGTCCGCTGGGAGATGCGCCCGCGGGTCTTCCTGCGCACGTCGGAGTTCCTGTGGCAGGAGGGGCACACCGCCCACGCCACCGAGGCCGACGCCAAGGACTACACCCTGAAGATCCACCACGAGGTGTACGAGCGCCACATGCGTGACCTGCTCGCCATCCCGGTGGTGCTGGGCCGCAAGACCAATCGCGAGCGCTTCGCGGGCGCCACCAGCACGTACACGCTGGAGGCGATGATGGGCGACGGCAAGGCGCTGCAGATGGGCACCTCGCACGAGCTCGGCCAGAACTTCGCCAAGGCGTTCGACATCGGCTACTCCTCGCAGGCCGGCACCCGCGAGTTCGCCTGGACGACCTCGTGGGGCACGTCCACCCGCATGCTCGGCGGCCTGATCATGTGCCACGGCGACGACAACGGCATGCGCATCCCGCCCGCGCTCGCGCCGGTCCAGGCCCTGGTGACGGTGGTCAAGGAGACCGACGGCTCGATCACCTCCGCCGCCCGCACGCTGGTCGAGGACCTGGCCGCGGCCGGGGTCCGGGTGAAGCTGGACGACCGGGTCGACACCCCGTTCGGCCGCCGTGCCGTGGACGCCGAGCTGAAGGGCTACCCGATCCGGGTCGAGGTCGGCCCGCGCGACCTGGCCGAGGGCCGCGTCGTGCTGGTCCGCCGGTTCGACGGCTCGAAGACCCCGCTGCAGCTCGGCGAGGCCGTCGGCGCGGTCACCGCGGCGCTGGAGGCCGACCAGAAGGCGCTGTACGACGAGGCCCTGGCCCGCCGGGAGGCGAACACCGTCGAGGTGTCCACCCTGGACGAGGCCATGGAGGCGGCCGGCACCGGCTGGGCGCGGGTGCCGTGGTCCGCGGTCGGCGTCGACGGCGAGGCGCTGGCCAACGAGCGCGCCATCACGGTGCGCTGCCTGTTCCGGGCCGACGGCTCGATCCCGGCCTCGCAGGACGAGCCCGACCTGACCGCGATCCTGGCTCGCTCGTACTGACCCGAACGACACGAAAGCGGTCCCCGGTCAGGCTCCGGGGGCCGCTTTCGCCGTCTCACACGGCCGGCTGCTCCGGCAGGCGCGACAGGATCACACCGAGCGTGTCCTTGATCTGCGACACGTCGGTCTTCAACCCGGCGACGTCATCGTCCAGTGCCGAGAAACGCATGTTCATCTCGGTGCGGGTGTCCTCAAGATCGCGCCGTAGCGCGGTCAGGTCGGACCGGTGCTGCTGGTGGTACACGGTGTGCCGCTCCAGCATCGCGGTGTGCTTGCGTTGTGTCTCGGCGATCTGGCCGACCTGCACGATGACCGTGGTCGCATCCTCGTCGATCTTCTGGATGCGCTTGTGTTCGGCGTGCTGGTGCTGTTCGACGGGAATCGACATTCCCACGTCCTCCTGAGTGTGGCTGCAAAGGAACTACTCAGGAGCGGCCCCCACTCCCATCCGGTCCGGTAGCCGGTGGTGAGCCGCCCATTCCGCTCTTTCGAAGCGGCCGGGGGTCGTGCGGTGGTGCTGTCGCGACGGCTCGACTCTAGTGTCGTACGACTTGGTCAATCAAGTTCTTCGCTAGGGTTGGCACATGCGTTTCGAACCCGGACGGGTGATCCTGCACCGCCACTTCCACGGCCACCGGATCGGCCTGCTCAAGACCGCTGTGGTCGTCGCCGACGACGAGCAGGGCCTGCTGCTGTGGGTGCCCCGCGGCGCCCCGATGCTGGACCGGCTGGCCGTCGACCGGCGCGGCCTGCGGGCCATGCCCTTCTCGGAGTGGATCGAGACGGAGACGAAGCTCTGGGAGGTCACCTGGTCGGGGCCGAGCCTGCTCAAGTGGCTCCCGCGCGGCGAGGACCACTCGGTCTGGTTCTTCCGCGACGACGCCGGCCGGTTCACCCGGTGGTACGTGAACCTGGAGGAGTCCGGGCAGCGCTGGGACGACGGCCACGTCGCCGGGGTAGACATCGTGGACCAGGACCTCGACATCGTCGTGACGCCCGACCGGTCGTGGCGGTGGAAGGACGAGGAGGAGTTCACCGAGCGCCTGGCGTACCCGCAGCACTACTGGGTGGCCGACGGTGAGGCGGTGCGGGCCGAGGGCGAGCGGGTGGTCAAGCTGATCGAGGCGGGGGCGTTCCCGTTCGACGGGACGTGGTGCGACTTCCAGCCCGACCCGGCCTGGACGGTGCCCGCCGAGGTTCCGGCCGGCTGGGACCGTCCGCGCGAACGAGCCTGACCCCCGGCGTGCCCCCTGGGCGGCGACAATCGCCGGTAATGTCCCGGCCCATGTACTTCGAGACGGGGCAGACCGTGCTGCGGCGGTGCTGGCGCGGCGGGCGGATCACGTTCCTCCAGGCCACCACGGTGGTCGAGGACGGTGCGCGGGGCCTGTTGCTGTGGCTGCCGGCCGGCACGACGTACTGGCGGATCATGACCGAGGACGGCCGCAGCCACCACGACGGCACCCTCGACGAACTGGGCCCGGACGCCGCCCTGCGACCGCTGACGTGGGCGGGCAACGACCTGCTGATGTGGCAGCGGCCGGGGGAGCCGTGGTCGGTGTGGTGGTTCTTCCGGGGCGGCGAGTTCGGCAGCTGGTACGGCAACCTGGAGGAGCCCTTCGTCCGCTGGCGCGACGGCGACGTCTGCGGCGTGGACTTCGCCGACAACGCGCTCGACGTGCTGGTGGAACCGGACCTGAGCTGGCGCTGGAAGGACGAGGCCGAGCTGGCCGCCAAGACCGGCCACGCGGATTACTGGGACGAGGCGGGTGCGGCGCGGATCCGGGCCGACGGGGCGCGCCTGATCGAGATCGCCGAGGCGGGGGCGTTCCCGTTCGACGGGACCTGGTGTGATTTCCGTCCCGACCCCGCCTGGCCGGTGCCGCGACGCACAGCGGGTTGGGACCGCCCGCGCGCGATCCGTCCGGTTCCGTCTGGCACAATGGCTAGCTGATATTCGGTGCGTTTCCGGCTGCCCTCTAACTTCCGGGGCGCGGCGATGTCTCGAGCAACGGAGCCCGGCAACCCCACGCAGGGCGATGGCGCTCACCTCAATCCCACAGGAGCGTAAAACCGTGGCCGTTCGTATCCGGCTTCTGCGGATGGGCAAGATCCGCAACCCGCAGTACCGCATCGTCGTCGCCGACTCGCGCACCAAGCGCGACGGCAAGGCGATCGAGTTCATCGGCATCTACCAGCCGAAGGAAGACCCTTCGGTGATCGAGGTCAAGTCGGACCGGGTGCAGCACTGGCTGTCGGTCGGCGCGCAGCCGAGCGAGTCCGTGATCGCCATCCTCTCCAAGACCGGCGACTGGCAGAAGTTCAAGGGCCTGCCGGCCCCGCCGCCGCTGCTGGTGGCCGCGCCGAAGGCCGACCGCAAGTCGACCTACGAGGCCGCCGCCCAGGCTGCCGCGGGCCTCGAGCCCGCCAAGGCCGCCCCGGCCAAGAAGGCCGCGAAGGCGGAGAAGGCGGAGAAGGTCGCCGAGCCGGCGGCCGAGGCCAAGGTTGAGGAGCAGGCTGTTGCGGCCGGCGACGAGCAGCAGAGCTGACGCAGCCCTCCGGCCCGCGCTGGAGCACCTCGTCAAGGGCATCGTGGACCACCCGGACGACGTCCGGGTGCGTCTGGTCGACAACCGCCGCGGGCCGCGGCTGGAGGTCCGGGTTCACCCCGAGGACCTCGGCACGGTCATCGGCCGGGGTGGTCGCACCGCACGTGCCCTGCGCCAGGTGGTCGGCTCGGTCGGCGGCAAGGGCATCCGCGTCGACATCGTCGACGCGTTCTGACGGCGGCTCAGCGGCACATGCTTCTGATCGTCGGACACGTCATGCGCGCGCACGGCATCCGGGGCGAGGTCCTGGTGCATCCGCGTACGGACGAACCCGCGTCGCGTTTCGCGGCGGGCTCGACGTTGATCGTCGAGCCCGCCGTGGCGGGACTGCCGGGCACGCTCACCGTGGAGTCGGCGCGCCCGCACTCGGGCGAGCTCATCGTCACCTTCGCGGAGATCCCTGACCGCAACACGGCCGAACTGGCCAAGAGCGCGGTCCTCAACATCGACTCGGCCGACGTCGCGCCGCCCGAGGACCCGGACGAGTTCCTCGACCACCAGCTGGTCGGGCTCGACGTGGTCACCGTCGGCGGCGAGCCGCTGGGCAAGGTCACCCGCATCGAGCACGCGCCCTCGTCGGATCTGCTGGTCGTGCGCCTGGCTGACGGCCGGACCGGCTTCATCCCGTTCGTCAGTGCCATCGTGCCCGAGGTGGACGTGGCCGGCGGCCGGATCACCGTCGACCCGCCCGGCGGGCTGTTCGACCTGTGACGGGCAAACGCGTCGACGTCGTCAGCATCTTTCCGGAGTACTTCGCTCCGCTGGAGCTGTCGCTCATCGGCAAGGCGCGCACCACGGGGATCCTCGACCTGCACCTGCACGATCTGCGCACCTGGACGCATGACGTGCACCGCACCGTCGACGACACCCCGTACGGCGGCGGGCCGGGCATGGTGATGAAGCCCGAGCCGTGGGGCCAGGCCCTGGACGAGCTGGTGCCGCAGGGCACGACCGCGCGGCTGGTGGTGCCGACCCCGGCCGGCGCCCCGTTCACCCAGGCCACCGCGTACGAGCTGGCAGCCGAGTCGCACCTGGTCTTCGCGTGCGGCCGGTACGAGGGCATCGACCAGCGGGTGCTGGACCACGCCGCGGAGCGCATGCCGGTCAGCGAGGTGTCGCTGGGCGACTACGTGCTCTTCGGCGGCGAGGTCGCGGTGCTGGTGATGCTGGAGGCGATCACCCGGCTGATCCCGGGCGTGCTCGGCAACGCCGACTCGCTGGCCGACGAGTCGCACGCGCACGGGCTGCTGGAGACGCCGGCCTACACCAAGCCGCCGTCGTGGCGCGGGCACGACGTGCCCGACATCCTGCGCTCCGGCGACCACGGGAGGATCGCCCGCTGGCGGCGCGACCAGGCGCTGCTGCGTACCGCCGCACGCCGGCCGGACCTGCTGGCCGCGCTGGACCCGGCCACGCTCGACAAGCGTGACCTCGCTCTACTCGACGAGGCCGGATTTCCGGCCCGCCGGGTCGATGTGGCAGAGTAGAGGGGTTGCCGTCCGCGGACGGTGACACTGCCGTCGGTCGGGCACGCCGTGCGCGACGACGAGGACTCAAGCCGACCACCGCCTCGCGCGGCCCGAGCCTGGGTCAGTATCGCCCACACGCGCACCGGCAGCCGGTGCGCTGAGATTCAAGGATGCAGCGATGCAAACGCTGGACGTACTCGACGCCGCCTCCCTGCGGACCGACATCCCCTCGTTCCGGGCCGGTGACACCGTCAAGGTGCACGCCCGGGTCGTCGAGGGCAACCGGTCCCGTGTGCAGGTCTTCCAGGGCGTCGTGATCCGCCGCCAGGGCTCCGGCCTGCGTGAGACCTTCACGGTCCGCAAGCTGAGCTTCGGTGTGGGTGTCGAGCGCAGCTACCCGCTCCACGGTCCCGCCATCGACCGCGTCGAGGTCGTGACCCGTGGTGACGTGCGCCGCGCCAAGCTCTACTACCTGCGCGACCTTCGCGGCAAGAAGGCGAAGATCAAGGAACTGCGCGAGGCCAAGGTCGCCTGAGACCTCGTCCTCGACGATCACGGGCGGTGACACCTTCGGGTGTCGCCGCCCGTTCGTGTTTCCGGCGCTTTGTTAAAGCTCGTATCACAGCCTGAAGGGGACTCCCGAAAAGTTCTCTGTTCTTCTAGGCTTGCGGCCGACATCCAGTGGCGAACTTCACGAGCGGCGGCAGTTGTGGCACTCCTCCCCAGCAGCAGGCACGACGAGATCACGGGCGAGCAGTGGAAGAAGCGCCGACGCCGCCGGGGCCGGGGCCGCAAGGGCATGCCGCTGTGGCAGGAGCTTCCGCTGCTGCTGGTGGTGGCGTTCTGCCTGGCCGTGCTCATCCGCACGTTCCTGATGCAGGCGTTCTACATCCCGTCCGGCTCGATGGAGGACACCCTCCTCGTCGGCGACCGCGTCCTGGTCAACAAGGTGGTGTACGAGTTCCGCGACCCCGAGCGCGGTGAGGTCATCGTCTTCAAGGGCCCCGACAACTGGGCTCCGGAGAACGGCGCGGACCCGGACGCGGGCTTCTTCTCCAAGCTCGGCCGCACCGTCGGCGACCTCGTCGGCATCAGCCAGCCGGGGGAGAAGGACTTCATCAAGCGGGTCATCGGGCTGCCCGGTGACCGGGTGTCCTGCTGCGACGTCGACGGTCGGATCTACGTCAACGGCGTGCCGATCGACGAGCCGTACGTGATCCGCAACTCCCCGCGCGGTGACAAGGGCGACAAGACCTGCAACACCCGCGACTTCGACGAGGTCATCGTCGAGCCCGGCATGCTGTTCGTGATGGGTGACCACCGCCTGGTGTCACAGGATTCGCGCTGCCAGGGCCAGGTGCCGATCGACGACGTCATCGGCAAGGCGATGGTGGTCGCGCTGCCGTTCAGCCGCTGGGGCTCGGTGGCCCAGCAGGAGGTGTTCGACAAGGTGCCCGACGCCGATCCGGCGGGCGCGGCCGGGCCGGCCCCCGGCGCGTCGGTGTCGGTGGCGCTGCCGCTGCTGCTGGGCGCGGTGGTGGTACGCCGCAGGCTTACACGCGACAGGGCAACACAGCTCGGGTGATCGTCGTTTTCAGTTTCGCCGCGTAGGCTCCGTGCGTGATTGACGAGCAGACCAAAAGCAGCAAAGGGTCGTTCTGGCGCGAGCTGCCGATCCTGCTGGGTGTGGCCATCATCGTGGCGTTCCTGGTGCGGCAGTTCGTGGTGCAGACGTTCTTCATCCCCTCCGGGTCGATGGAGCACACCCTGGACCTCGACGACCGGGTCCTGGTCAACAAGCTCGTCTACGACTTCCGGGCGCCGGAGCGCGGCGAGATCATCGTTTTCGTGTCGCCCCAGAGCTGGCGCAACACCCCGGAGCACGAGGACTACATCAAGCGGGTGATCGGCGTGCCCGGCGATCGCGTGGTCTGCTGCGACCCGCAGGGCCGCATCCAGGTCAACGGCCACCCGCTCGACGAGCCGTACGTCTACCCGGGCAACAAGATGGCGCCCGAGGAGTTCGACGTCACCATCCCCGAGGGCCGGCTGTGGGTGATGGGCGACCATCGCGAGGCCTCGGGCGACTCGCTGGCCAACTACAACAACCACGGCCAGAACATCGAGGAGGCCACGATCCCGATCGATTCCGTGATCGGGCGCGCGTTCGTGCTGTTCTGGCCGTTCAGCCGGACCACCTGGCTGACCGTGCCGGACACGTTCGCGGGAGTGCCCGAGCCGTCGTCCGGAGGCTGACACCGGGCGAGCCGGGGGCCACCGGTTCCCGGCTCGCCGCGTAGGCTCCGGCACATGATCGACGACGAGCAGAAGAAGCCGCGCGGCGGCCGGGGATCGTTCTGGAGAGAACTGCCGGTCCTGCTGGTGGTGGCCCTCGTCGTCGCCCTGCTGGTGCGGCAGTTCGTGGTGCAGACGTTCTACATCCCCACCGGTTCGATGGAGCAGACGCTGCTCGTCGACAACCGCGTGCTGGTCAACAAGCTCGCCTACGAGTTCGGCGAGCCGGCCCGCGGCGAGATCGTCGTCTTCGAGGCCCCGCTGACCTGGCGCAGCTCGGTGGAGCAGGAGGACTTCATCAAGCGGATCATCGGCGTTCCCGGCGACCGCGTGGTCTGCTGCGACGCCCAGGGCCGGATCACCGTCAACGGGCAGCCGCTGGACGAGCCGTACGTCTATCCGGGCAACAAGATGGCCCCGCAGAAGTTCGACATCACGGTGCCCGCGGGCCGGGTCTGGGTGATGGGCGACCACCGGGAGGCCTCGGCGGACTCGCTGGCCAACTACAACGGCCACAACCAGGACATCATGCAGGCGACCATCCCGCTGGAGGCGCTGGTCGGGCGGGCCTTCGTGCTGTTCTGGCCGTTCGATCGGGCCACCTGGCTGACCGTGCCGGAGACCTTCGCGGCCGTGCCGGGGCCCTCGCCCGCCGCCTGAGAAGCCGCCGCGCCCGGAGTGTGCCGGGCGGGTCGCACGAATTAGGCTGCATGTCATGCAGGTGGAGCGCCGGTCGCGGCGGGCCGGACGGGTGCTGTTGGTGGATGCCGCCGGACGGCTGCTGCTGTTCCGCGGCAGCGACCCCCGTCACCCGGACGTGCACTACTGGTTCACCCCCGGTGGCGGCCTCGACGACGGGGAGACGACCGCCCAGGCGGCGGCCCGGGAGCTGTACGAGGAGACCGGTCTCGCCGTGCCCTCGGCCGAGCTGGGCCCCGTCGTGCACTCGGAGATCGCGGAGTTCTCCTTCGACGGCGTCGCCTACCGCCAGGAGCAGGACTTCTATCTGGTACGGGTGCCGCAGTGGCGCGTCGACACCAGCGGCTTCGACGAGGTCGAGCAGCAGTGGGTGCACGCCCATCACTGGTGGAGCCTGCCGGAGTTGCGCGAGACGGCCGAGGTCCTCTACCCGGCCGACCTGGTCGCGGTGCTGGACGGTGCGGGGGTCGGCCCGTGCTGAGCCCGTCGCGTCCGGTGCTGCGCGTGGACGGCGGCGTCTACGCCCTGGAGCGCGCGCTGCAGCGCCGCGGCTTCGCGGTGGTGGCAGGCGCCGACGAGGCGGGCCGCGGGGCCTGTGCGGGGCCGCTGGTGGCCGCGGCGGTGGTGCTGCCGGACAGCAAGCGCGCCGAGATCGAGGGACTGACCGACTCGAAGCTGCTCACCCCGGCCACCCGGGACCGGATCTTCGACGTGGTGCGGGCGACCGCCCTGGCGTACGCCGTGGTGGTCATCGAGCCCGAGGAGATCGACCGGCGCGGGCTGCACGTGTGCAACGTGGCGGCGATGCGGCGCGCGCTCGCGGCGCTGACCACCCGTCCGGCGTACGTGCTGACCGACGGCTTCCCGGTGGACGGGCTGGGGGTGCCCAACCTCGCGGTGTGGAAGGGCGACCAGGTCGCGGCCTGCGTCGCGGCCGCCAGCGTGCTGGCGAAGGTGTCGCGTGACCGGGTCATGACACAGCTCGATATGGTGTATCCGCAGTACGGCTTCGCGCTGCACAAGGGGTACAGCACCGCCGAGCACCAGGCTGCGCTGGAGGAGCACGGGCCGAGCCCGGTGCACCGCCGTTCGTACCAGAACGTGGCACGGGCGGAGCGGGGACGAAACGGGCAGCGCGGGGTGGCCGAGCTGACGGCGTCGACCGGCCTCCGTGGCTAAACGCGCGCCGCTGGGCGCGGCGCGGTACGGTTCATCGGCAGGATGTGGGCCGCAGGAGGGCGAACGATGAGCGCAGAGGATCTCGAGAAGTACGAGACCGACATGGAGCTGCAGCTCTACCGGGAGTATCGCGACATCGTGCGCCAATTCTCCTACGTGGTGGAGACCGAGCGCCGGTTCTACCTGGCCAACCAGGTGGACCTGCACGTGCGCAACTCCGACGGCGAGGTCTACTTCGAGGTCGAGATGCACGACGCCTGGGTCTGGGACATGTACCGTCCCGCCCGCTTCGTGAAGAATGTCCGTGTTATGACCTTCAAGGACGTCAACGTCGAGGAGTTGGAGAAGCCCGACATCTCGCTGCCCACCGAGGGCGGTTTCTGAGCACCCGGCTCTAGCACACCGGGCGCCTGATCGGGCGGTTGTCCCCAACCGTCCGGTTGTCCACAGGCGCGCCCTGTCACCTGTCGCGAGGCGGCCCGGTCGTCGGGCACGCTGCCGCCGTGAGAACGACCATCGCGCCCACCGCGGCGCTCCTGCTGGCCATCGGTTTCCTGCCGCCCGTATCCGCGGCCCAGACCACCTGGGGTAGGCCTGCCGCGGTGGAAGCGGACCAAACGTCTCGCCCGGCCACCGAGCCGCAAGCACCGGAGCCGCGGGTATCGGGCGGATGGCGGTGGCCGTTGGCCGGCACGCCGCGCCTGGTGCGCGGATTCGATCCGCCGCCGCGGCCGTGGCTGCCGGGCCATCGCGGCGTCGACCTGGCGGCGTCACCGGGCTGGCCGGTCCTGGCCGCCGGCGGTGGGACCGTCGTCTACGCGGGGGTGCTGGCCGGGCGCGGCGTCGTCAGCGTCGACCATCCCGGCGGGCTGCGCACGACGTACGAGCCCGTGGACGCGCTGGTCGAAGCCGGTGACGTCGTCGCCGCCGGGAGCACGATCGGGCTGCTGGCCGCAGGCCACCCCGGTTGCTCCGCGTCCGCCTGCCTGCACTGGGGACTGCGGCGCGGGTCCCTCTACCTCGATCCGCTGGCCGTGCTGGGCCTGGCCCGCGTGCGCCTGCTGCCCGGCGGCGGTGCGCTCCGGCTGACGATCTTCGCGTCACCCGTCAGCCGCGTAGCAGGCCCGGCAGGCCCGCGGCGAGCCGCTCGTAGTCGGCGGCGGTGTTGTAGATCTGGGCGCTGATCCGCAGGAAGGCGCGGTCGCGCCACCACATGACGTTCGGCTCGGCCCCGAGTTCGACGCTGATCCGGGTGCGCAGCGCGGCCGTCTCGGTGATGTCGCGGACCGCGCCCGGGGGCAGCGGAAGCAGCCGCATGGGCACCTCCGGGCCCGGGTCGGGCAGCGCGTCCGGGTCCAGGCCGAGCGCCTCTCCGATCACCCGCTGGCCGTACGCGGCGAGCGCGACGTTGTGCCGCTGGATCGTGTCGAAGCCGTAGCGGCCGAACACGTCCAGCCCGACCGGCGCGGCCAGCCAGGGGCTGTGATCGAGGGTGCCCTGCTGCTCCAGGAACAGCGGGAAGCCGTCCGGCTGGGAGTGCGACACGACCAGCGGCACCATCCGCTCCCGCCAGGCCGGGGCGACCTGGAGCAGCGCGCTCCCCGGCGGCGCGTACGCCCACTTGTGCAGGTTGCCCACCCAGAAGTCGGCGTCGAGGCCCGCCAGCGGGCGGTCCAGCATGCCGGGCGCGTGCGCGCCGTCCACCAGCAGCGGCACGCCGCGTTCGCGCAGCGCGGCGGCGATCTTGTGCACCGGGTGCCGCTGCGCGGTGGCCGAGGACACCTGGTCGACGATGACGAGCCGGGTGCGCGGGCCGACCCGGTCGAGCACCGCGGCGACCGTGTCGGCCTCGGACGCGCCCAGCTCGACCGGGGCGGTAACCACGCGTACGCCGTGCCGCCGCCGCTGCTCGTCCACGGCCAGCTCGACGGCGTGGTAGCCGTGGTCGGTGACCACGATCTCGTCGCCCGCGCCGGGCGCGACCGCCGCCAGCACCATCGCGGTGCCCGTGGTGGCGTTCGCGACGAACGCGGCGCCCGCGGGGTCCGCCCCGCAGAACACCGCCGTGACCTCGCGGGCCGCGGCGACCCGCTGCCACAGACCCGACGTGACGAACCTGGTCGGATTCGCGTCGTGCTCGTCGATCAGCCGCTGCCGGGCCTCGCGGACCGGCAGCGGCACCGCGCCGAACGAGCCGTGGTTGACATGGGCGACCGCCGGGTCGAGCGCGAACAGCTCGCGAGCTCCGTCCAGCGGGGCGGGGGGATCACCGATCATGTACCCGGAGTCTAGGCCTTCCGCCGGTCCGGCAGGGGTCGGGCGTAACCGCCGCCGTGCTCGCGCAGATGGCCTCGCAGCACCAGGGACGGCAGGATCGCCAGCGCGCCGCGCAGGGACACCCCGGCGTCGGCGGCGATCTGCTCGGCGTACGCCCCGCCGCGCCGGGGCACCGCGTCCACCAGCTGCTTCTCCATCGGATCGAGCAGGTCCTGCGGCCGCGCCGCGCCCCGGGGCACCGGGGCCAGCTCGCCGATGCCGCCCACCTCCTCCAGCACCTGCTCCACCGTGGAGACCAGCCGCACCGGCTCGTGCGGTTCGCGGCGCAGCTCCTCGTGGCAGCCGACCGACAGCTCCGAGGTGACCGGCCCCGGCACCGCCATCGCGGCGCGGCGCAGCTGCCGGGCCCGGCGCAGGGTCTGCCGGGCGCCGCTGCGGGCGGCCGCCTCGACCAGCACGGTGCCCCGCGACAGCGCGGCGATGACCCGGTTGCGCACCAGGAAGCGCACCTTGAACGGGGCCGTCCCGGGCGGCCACTCGCTGATCAGCAGGCCCTCCTCGGCGATCTGGTCGAACAGGTTGCTGTTGCTCTGCGGGTACGGCCGGTCCACGCCGC
This sequence comes from Catellatospora aurea, assembly GCF_042663325.1. NCBI lineage: Bacteria > Bacillati > Actinomycetota > Actinomycetes > Micromonosporales > Micromonosporaceae > Catellatospora > Catellatospora aurea. Next base: position 119,875 of record NZ_JBHTAC010000014.1, on the reverse strand, counting down.
AGGCCAGCACCGCCACGGTGAGCCCGCCCGCGGCCAGCGCGGCCCGGTGCGCCACCGCGTCGATGCCGTACGCGCCGCCGGACACGACCGTCCAGCCCCGGTCGGCCAGCCCGTAGCCCAGTTCCGTCGCCGCGTGCGTGCCGTACACCGTGTTGGCCCGCGCACCGACCATGGCCACGGACCGCTCGACCGCGTCGTCGAGCCGGTGCGGCCCGCGCAGCCACAGGCAGTGCGGCGGGTAGGTGTCCCGGTCGATGGTGTTGGGGCCGTCGACGCTGATGTGCCGCAGATCGGCCAGCCGGGCGGGCCACTCGCCGGACTCCGGCGTGAGCACCCGCACGCCCAGCCGCTCGGCGCGTTCCCGCAGCCGTGCGGCGAGCTCCGCGTGCGGTCGGCCGTTCAGGCGCAGCTCCGCCGCCTCGGCCAGCGGGCCGCTCTCGTGTCCCGCGGCGAGCCGGTCCAGCGCCTCCACCGGGCCGTACGCGGTGACCAGCTCGTACAGGCGGCGGCTGCCCGGCTCAACCAGGCTGCCGAGCACCAGCCGGGCGTCGCGGACCGCCTGCTCGTCGGCGGAGTCGGCGGGGATGTCGACGATGTTCACGGTTTGCCTCCGTCACGCAGGGTCAGAGCGGTGTTGATCTCGGCTTTGCCGGGCCGGTCCAGCCCGGTCAGGTCGCTGAGCGTCCAGGCCAGGCGGAGCACCTTGTCGTGGCCCCGGGCGGACATCGCGCCGGTGTCCAGCCGCCGGCGCAGCTCCTGGGTCACGTCGTCGGGCAGCCGCCAGCGGCGCTGCCGCAGCACGGTGCCCGGCACCTCGCCGTTGCACCGCGCGTCCAGCCCGGCCCAGCGCGCGGCGGCCGTCTCCCGAGCCGCGGCCACGCGCTGCGCCACCACCGGCGAGGACTCCCTGGCCGTCGCGTCGGTGAACAGGTGGGCCGCCTTCAGCGGCGGCAGTTCCAGCTGGATGTCGATGCGGTCCAGCAGCGGCCCGGAGATGCGCCCCAGGTAACGCCGCCGCACCTGGGGCGTGCAGGCGCACGCGGCATCGCCGGTGGGCCGCGCGCACGGGCACGGGTTGGCCGCCAGCACCACCTGCACCTGCGCCGGGTACACCACCACCCCGCGCGAGCGGCCCAGCGTGACCGTTCCGTCCTCCAGCGGCTGGCGCAGCGTGTCCAGCGCCTGCCGGGTGAACTCGGGAGCCTCGTCGAGGAACAGCACGCCCCGGTGCGCCAGCGACAGCGCGCCGGGCCGGGCCAGCCCGCTGCCGCCGCCGACCAGCGCCGGAACCGACGCGGTGTGGTGGGGTGCCTGGTAGGGCGGGCGGCGCAGCAGCGGCTCGCCGGGCGAGAGCACCCCGGCGATCGAGTGCAGCGCGGTGACCTCCAGGGAGGCCGCGTCGTCCAGCCGCGGCAGCAGCGAGGGCAGTCGCTGCGCCAGCATGGTCTTGCCCGCGCCCGGCGGCCCGAACAGCGCCAGGTGGTGGCCGCCCGCGGCGGCCACCTCCAGGCCGAGCCGGCCCATCTCCTGCCCGGCGACGTCGGCCAGGTCGGGCTGCGGCCCGCCCGGCTGGGGCAGCGCGGCCGGCGGGTCGATCAGGGCGCACCGGCCGCGCAGGAAGCCGATCACCCGGCCCAGGTTGTCCGCGGCCAGCACCCGCATTCCGGGCACGAGCGCCGCTTCGGCCGCGTTGCCGACCGGCACGATCGCCTTCGCGATGCCCTGGCGTGCGGCGGCGGCCGCCATCGGCAGCACCCCGCGCACCGGGCGCACCGAGCCGTCCAGGCCCAGCTCGCCGAGCACCAGCACGCCGTCGAGCCCGGCCAGCGGCAGCGTGCCGGTGCCCCCGAGGATCGACAGGGCGATCGGCAGGTCGAAAGCCGAGCCCCGTTTGCGCAGGTCGGCCGGGTCGAGGTTGACGGCGATGCGCCGCTGGGGCCAGGGCTCCCCGGAGTTCACGATCGCCGCGCGCACCCGCTCGCGGGCCTCGTTGAGCGCGGAATCGGGCAGCCCGCTCAGCACCACCACCGGCAGTCCCGCGGCCAGATCGGCCTCGACCCGGACGATGTGCCCGGTGACCCCCTCCAGCGCGGCACACAGCACCATCGCGTAGCTCATCGAGCACCTCCGCTTCGCTGCGGTTCTCGATGTGTCCTGAGCCCGCCGGTCCGAGAACCTCCGATCAGCTCGCCCATGTCAGAACGCGCCGCGGATGTGGTCGACGACGGGGTCGGCGTCGCGCGGGGCGTACACGCTGACCACGTCGAAGCGCACCTCGCTGGGGCGTACGCCGCTGACGGCCAGCCACTGCGCGGCCAGTTGCCGCAGCCGGCGGACCTTGGCGCGGGCGACCGCCTCGGCGGGTGTGCCGTACGTCGCACCGCGGCGGGTCTTCACCTCGCAGAACACCACCGCGTCGCCGTCGCGCGCCACGATGTCGATCTCGCCGGCCGCGCCGCGCCAGTTGCGGTCGAGCAGCACCATGCCCGCCGCCAGCAGATGGGCCGTGGCCAGGCGCTCGCCCCAGGCGCCGAGGGCCTGTGTCACCTTCGTCATGAGCGCCGAGCGAACACGTGGATCCGCCGGATCGCCACGGCCGCAACGGGGCCGGCTGTGGACGGGGAGTCGCTTGTGGACATCCGCCTGATCATGTTGTTGATCTGTTAAGGCGGCCGCTCGTTGGCGTGAAGCTGAAATCTGCTCTACGGTGGGCGGCCGTGGACGGACATGACGATTTCGCCGAGTGGCCCAGCCCCTTCCGGGAGCAGCGGGGCGGCCGGGACGACCGGCGCGCACCGGACCAGTACGCATACGACTTCGACGGCGAGTCCCGGGTGCCGGCCCCCCGCTCCGGCGACAGCCGCTACGCCTCGCTCGCCGAGCTGAGCAGCGGCCCGGGCGGCGGTCGGGACGACCGCGACTGGGACCGTGGCGGCGACCGCTACCAGGGCGACGCGGACTTCGCGCCGCGTGGCCAGCGGTCCGGCCAGGCGATGCCGCCCGCCGACCCCGACTTCGCCCCGCGCGGGTCCCGCTCGGGCGCGCCGCTGCCCCCGCCGGACCCGGACTTCGCGCCGCGCGGCCAGCGCCCGGCCGAGCCGATGCCGGACATCGACTTCGCCCCGCGCAGCCCCCGCGAGCGCGGCCCGGTCCCGCCGCCGCCCCCGCTCGGCGGCCAGCCGATGGGCAACCCGGACCCGATCCAGCAGCCGACCTCGACCGTCGACGCGGCGGCGGTGCGCCGCTCGGTGGCCGATTCCGACGGGATCTACCGCAGCAAGCGGCCGGCCCTGCTGGTGGCCTTCTGGGCGCTGGCCGGGCTCGGCGAGCTGCTGATGGTGCGCCCGCTGCTGGCGGGCATGTTCAAGACCGAGGCCGGGCTCGCGCTGGCACCGCTGCTGGCGATGACCGCGTTCCCGTTCCTGGCGCTCGGCCTGTATGCGCTGACCACGGGCGCGGCCACCGCGGTGCAGTTCCAGGGCCCGCGGGTCTGGCTGCGCACGCCGCTGGCCTACCTGCTCGTGGGCGCGGCGCTGATGCTGGCCGCGGCGACCGCCTCCTAGGGGTTCGTCCGGCGTTCACGGTGTCCCGGGCGAGAGTGACCCGGGGCACCGCGTACACTGGGTTATCGCGACCACTTCACGTGGTCGACTTCGCGCGCCCTCCCGCCTGTAGGACAGGCTGGGCGGCGGCCTCCCTGGTCCCCGTTTCGCGGGGTTCCACCATGGCCGACGATCGGGCGCCAGGCGGCGGCCACCGGCCGCCGGTTCAACCAGGGAGCGCACGGGCCCTGGCCCGTGCCGAGAAGATTGGCCTGCACATGGCTGTTGTCAGCATGCGCCAGCTGCTGGAGAGCGGCGTTCACTTCGGGCACCAGACCCGCCGCTGGAACCCGAAGATGAAGCGCTTCATCTTCACCGAGCGCAACGGCATCTACATCATCGACCTGCGCCAGACCCTCGACTACATCGAGAAGGCGTACAGCTTCGTCCGCAACACCGTGGCCGAGGGCGGCACCGTGCTGTTCGTCGGCACGAAGAAGCAGGCCCAGGAGGCCGTGGCCGAGCAGGCCGCGCGCGTGGGCATGCCCTACGTCAACCACCGCTGGCTGGGCGGCATGCTCACCAACTTCCAGACGGTGTACAAGCGGCTGCAGCGGATGAAGGAGCTGGAGTCGATCGACCTGACCGGCACCGCCGCGGGGTACACCAAGAAGGAGACCCTGCAGCTGTCGCGTGAGAAGACCAAGCTCACCAAGACCCTCGGTGGTCTGCGGGACATGCAGAAGCTCCCGGCCGCGGTCTGGATCGTGGACACCAAGAAGGAGCACATCGCCGTCGACGAGGCCCGCAAGCTGGGCATCCCGGTGATCGCGATCCTGGACACGAACTGCGACCCGGACGAGGTCGACTTCCCGATCCCGGGCAACGACGACGCGATCCGCTCGGCCGAGCTGCTGACCAAGGTCATCGCGACCGCGGTCGCCGACGGTCTGATCGCCCGCTCGGGCAAGGCCGCGCGTGGCGGCGACGTGAAGCCGGAGCCCGGCACCGTCGCGGCCGACGAGCCGCTGGCCGAGTGGGAGCAGGAGCTGCTGACCGGCGACAAGCCGGCCACCGAGGCTGCTGCCGCGCCCGCCGCTGAGTGACCCGCTGTCACACGGTGCGGGTCCCGGACCCGCACCGTGTGGTACGACTTGCGAAGTCTTCTACCAAAGAGGGAACTGATGTCCACTATTTCCGCTGCAGACGTCAAGCGGCTCCGTGAGCTGACCGGCTCCGGCATGATGGACTGCAAGAAGGCGCTCGAGGAGGCCGAGGGCGACTTCGACAAGGCCGTGGAGATCCTGCGCGTCAAGGGCGCCAAGGATGTCGGCAAGCGCGCCGGCCGCTCCACCGCCAACGGTCTGGTCGCCCACAAGGGCAACGCGATCCTCGAGCTGAACTGCGAGACGGACTTCGTCGCCAAGAACGACGCGTTCATCGCGCTCGCCGACCAGCTGGTCGCGCACGTCGCCGAGACCAAGCCGGCCGACGTGGACGCGCTGCTGGCGTCGAAGATCGGTGACGGCACCGTCGCCGACCTGATGCAGGACCAGTCGGCGAAGATCGGCGAGAAGCTGGTCATCGGCCGCTTCGCGGTGCTCGAGGGCGCGGTCGCGGTGTACATGCACCGCAAGAGCGCCGACCTGCCGCCGCAGGTGGGCGTCGCGGTCCAGTACAGCGGCAAGTCCGACGAGGCCGGCGCGGACGACGCCCGCTCGGTCGCGATGCAGATCGCGGCCATGCGGCCGAAGTTCGTCACCCGCGAGGAGGTGCCGGCCGACGTCGTCGAGTCCGAGCGCCGCATCGCCGAGCAGACCGCTCGCGAGGAGGGCAAGCCCGAGGCCGCCCTGCCGAAGATCATCGAGGGCCGGGTGAACTCGTTCTTCAAGGACTTCGTCCTGATCGAGCAGCCGTCGGTCACCGACCAGAAGAAGACGGTGAAGCAGGTGCTGGCCGAGGCCGGCATCGAGGTCACCCGCTTCGCGCGGTTCGAGGTCGGCCAGGCCTGAGCCGCCCCGAGCGGAACGTACTGAAGGAGGGAGGTCGCTGGTGGCAGCCAACGGCCTCCCTTTTCCATACCGTCTGCGGGGTCGCCGACGGTGAGACGAAAGGTCGCTGATGTCCGGACACCAGTTCAATCGGGTCGTGCTGAAGCTCTCCGGCGAGGTCTTCGGCGGTGGTGAGGTAGGCGTCGATCCGGACGTCGTGGCCGGGGTCGCCCGCCAGATCGCCACCGTGGTGCGCCGCGGCGTGCAGGTCGCCGTGGTCGTCGGCGGAGGAAACTTCTTCCGCGGCGCGGAACTGCAGAAGCGCGGCATGGACCGCGCCCGCGCCGACTACATGGGCATGCTCGGCACGGTGATGAACTGCCTGGCGCTGCAGGACTTCCTGGAGAAGGAAGGCATCGAGACGCGAGTGCAGACCGCGATCACGATGGCCCAGGTCGCGGAGCAGTACATCCCGCTGCGCGCCATCCGGCACCTGGAGAAGGGCCGCGTGGTGATCTTCGGTGGCGGCGCGGGCATGCCGTACTTCACCACCGACACCGTCTCGGCCCAGCGGGCGCTGGAGATCCATGCCGACGTGGTGCTGATGAGCAAGAACGGCGTGGACGCGGTGTACACCGCCGACCCGCGCACCAACCCCGACGCGGTGCGGATCGACCAGATCACGTTCAGCGAGGTGCTGCGGCAGAACATCCGGGTGGCCGACGCCGCCGCGTTCAGCCTCTGCGCCGACAACGGCCTGCCGATGCTGGTCTTCGGCGCCGAGGGCGACGACACCATCGTCCGCGCCGTCAGCGGCGACAAGATCGGCACCCTGATCACCGCCTCCTGACCCACCCACCCCACCCGCCCCGGCCTGCCGTCCCGCGGCCGACCTCCTGCCGCAACTCTTAAGGACTTGCGGCTTGGAGGCCACCCGGAGGCCGCGACTCCTTAAGAGGTGCGGCGGGTGGGGCGGCGGGGGCGGGGGTCGGACAGGTGGGGTGGGACGCCTCGCGCAGGGACGGACGTGACGGGCGGTACCCTATGGCCGCGTGGCGGACCGGTTCCGGGCGTGGAGACGGTACGCGCAGCGGACACGTCCACGCGGGGTCGGACGTGATGCGAGCATGACGCCGCCGTCAGGCGGATGATCGAAGACAGAGCACAGCACGGAGTCAGTGCCCGGCGACCAGGTGCGCCGCGGGACGGCCCACAGGCCGCCGCGCCGCCAACGGTCGGACGCGGCACACGATCAGAGACGGAGAAGCCCGTGATCGACGACACCCTCCTCGAGGCCGAGGAGAAGATGGACCGGGCGGTCGACCACGCGAAGGAGGAGTTCGCGGCGATCCGCACGGGCCGTGCCAACGCGGCGATGTTCTCCAAGATCTTGATCGACTACTACGGCACGCCCACCCCGCTGCCGCAGATGGCTTCGATCGGCGTGCCCGAGCCGCGCATGGTGATCATCAAGCCGTACGACGCGTCCCAGCTGGGCGCGATGGAGCGCGCGATCCGCGACTCGGACCTGGGCGTCAACCCGGGCAATGAGGGCACCCAGCTGCGCATCGTCGTGCCGCCGATGACCGAGGAGCGCCGCCGCGACATGACCAAGGTTGCCCGCGGCAAGGGCGAGGACGCCAAGGTCGCCATCCGCAACGTGCGCCGCAAGGCCAAGGAGGAGCTCGACCGCATCGTCAAGGACGGCGAGGCGGGCGAGGACGACGGGCGCCGGGCGGAGAAGGAGCTCGACGACCTGACCGCCAAGTACGTGGCGCACATCGACGAGCTCATCAAGCACAAGGAAGTCGAGCTGCTCGAAGTCTGATGAGCGAACCACACGAGACGGACCCTCGCCGGTCCGGCGCTTCCCGGGCGCGGCAGCCCTACGATGCCGCGCCCGACGCGTATGACGACCCCTCCGACGGCCCCGCCGACGAGCCGGCCCCGGCCGCCAAGGACTACGGGCGGGCCGGGCGCAACGTGCCCGTCTCCATCCTGGTCGCCGTCGGTCTGCTGTTGGTCATCCTCACGCCGCTGTTCTTCTTCAAGCCGCTGTTCCTGGTGATTCTGGTGGCCGCGGCCGGCCTGGGCGTCTGGGAGATGACCCGGGCGCTGCGCACCTCCGGAGCCCGGCCGCCGCTGATCCCGCTGCTCGGCGGCGGGGTGGCGATGATGTGCCTGGCCTGGTTCTCCGGCGTCGACGCGCTCAGCATCGGCCTGCTGATCACCGTGCTGGCCACCATGGTGTGGCGGATGGGCGACGGCCCGGCGGGCTACCAGCGCGACATCGGCGCCGCCGCGCTGATCATGGTGTACGTCCCGTTCCTGCTCAGCTTCGCCGCCCCGCTCACCACCCCCGAGGACGGCAAGTGGCGGATCGTGGCGACGCTGGCCGCGGTCGTGCTCTCCGACACCGGCGGTTTCGTGGCGGGTGTGCTGTTCGGCAAGCATCCCATGGCCCCGACGATCAGCCCGAAGAAGTCCTGGGAGGGCTTCGCCGGCTCGATCGTCGCCACCGGTGCGGGCAGCGCGGCGATCCTGTGGGCCCTGCTGGACGTCGCGCCCTGGAAGGGCGTGCTGTTCGGCATGGTGGTGTCCGTCGCGGCGGTGCTCGGCGACCTGGCCGAGTCGCTGCTCAAGCGCGACCTCGGCATCAAGGACATGAGCAACATCCTGCCCGGTCACGGCGGCATCATGGACCGGCTGGACTCGATCGTCTTCGCCGTGCCGACCGCGTACCTGTTGCTGTCCGTGCTCGCCCCCGTGGCGTGAGGTGAGACACAGCGGGTGGCGCAGGCAGGCGTCGGGCCACCCCGAGCAGCACTGTTGGCACCATCGAGGGCTGTCGCCCTCGTGTGAACGTGGGACACTGGACCAGTCATGACGAGCCTTCCGCTGATTTCCGTTACCGATGGTGACGGTGCCACTGCGCGCCGCGCCTCCATGCCCCCGCGCCACCTGGCCGACCTGGATCTCGCCGGTCGGCGCAGCGCCGTGTCCGACCTCGGTGAGCAGGCCTTCCGCGCCACGCAACTGTCGACGCACTACTTCGGGCGGCTGGAGCGCGACCCGGCCGGGATGACCGACATCCCGGCGGCGGCCCGCGAGCGCCTGTCCGAGCAGCTGCTGCCCAAGCTGCTGACCCCGGTCCGCGAGCTGGCCTGTGACGACGGCGCCACCCGCAAGGCGCTGTGGCGGCTGCACGACGGCTCCATGGTCGAGAGCGTGCTGATGGGCTACGGCGACCGGGTCACGGTCTGCATCTCCAGCCAGGCCGGCTGCGGCATGGCGTGCCCGTTCTGCGCCACCGGCCAGGCGGGGCTGACCCGCAACCTGTCCACCGCCGAGATCGTCGACCAGGTGGTCTACCTGGCCGGGGTCGCGCAGTCGGGCGTGATGGGCGGCGAGCCGCGCCGGCTGAGCAACGTGGTCTTCATGGGCATGGGCGAGCCGCTGGCCAACTACAGCCGGGTCATCGCCGCGGTGCGCCGTCTGACCAGCCCGGCTCCCGAGGGCCTGGGCCTGTCCCAACGGCACGTGACGGTCTCCACGGTGGGTCTGGTCCCGGCCATGCGCAAGCTCGCGGAGGAAGACCTCTCCGTGACTCTTGCGCTCTCGCTGCACGCGCCCGATGATGACCTTCGCGACGAACTCGTGCCGGTGAACCAGCGGTGGAAGGTCGCCGAAGTGCTCGACGCCGCGTGGGCGTACGCCGCTCGCACGGGCCGCCGGGTCAGCATCGAGTACGCCATGATCAGGGACGTGAACGACCAGCCGTGGCGGGCCGACCTGCTGGGTCGCCTGCTTGCGGGGCGGCTGGCGCACGTCAATCTCATCCCGCTCAACCCCACGCCCGGCAGCAAGTGGGACGCGAGTCCCAAGCCGGTCGAGCGGGAGTTCGTCCGGAGGTTGCGCGCGGCCGGAGTGGCCACTACGGTGCGTGACACCCGGGGACGCGAGATTGACGGCGCATGTGGACAGTTGGCTGCGAGCGAGGTTGAGGGATGAGCGAGCGCTGCGAGCGAATCATGAAACCTTCGACTCATGGCTGCGTGCGAGCGCAGCGAGGAGAAGACATGAGCGGCATAAACAGGATTGAGGTTCCGGCGTGAGCTCGCATGGTCAGCGGTTCCGCCGCCGGGCGGTCCGTCGCGGTTACAAGGTCGACGAGGTGGACACGTTCCTCGACCGGGTGGAGGCGACGCTCAACGGCGCCCCCGTCGGCCCCGAGGTGAGGTCGCAGGAGGTCCGCGACGTCGTGTTCCGGGTGCGCTTCGGCGGCTACGACGAGTGGCAGGTCGACCTGCACCTCGACCGGGTCGAGCGCCAGCTCGCCGAGCTGGAGGAGCGGCCGGCCGCGCCGGGTCGCGGCGCTGAGCTGCGCGCCGGCCTGGGCGCTCCGACTCCCGCCCCCGCGCCTGTGCCGGACCGGATGGGTCCGCCGCCCCCGCCGCTGCCGACGCGCACCCCGGCGGCCAACGCGCCGACCGGCGCCCTGCCGCGCTACGAGCAGCCGCGCTTCGACGAGCAGCCCTCGTACGCGGGCCAGCCCGGGATGGGCCCGAACACCGGTGGCCAGGTCCCGGTGGTTCCGCCCGGCCCGCAGGGCAGCTTCGACGGCTTCGGCGGCGGACACGGCCGGGCCGACATGACCAGCGAGATCCGGATGGAGCGGCCGCAGCCGCCGCGGATGCCGGAGCCGCCGCGCAACGAGCCGCCCCGCGTCGACCCGTACGGGCCCAGCAGCGGTTTCGGTTCGGTGACCGCACAGCAGCCGGTGTACGGCGGCGGTGCTCCCCAGCGCGGCTACGACAACGACGCCACGAACACGTTCGGCGCGGTGCCGCCCGCCTCGGCGAACCCGTCCACGTACGGTGGCGGCGGCGGTTTCGCGCCCCCGCCGCCCCCGCCCCCGGCGGCGCCCGCGGGCCCGGCCTACACGGGCGAGCTGGCCCGGGTGGACCAGCTGCGGCGCACGTTCCAGCTGCGCCGGTTCGGCAGCGGCTACGACCCGCAGCAGGTCGACCGGCTCTTCGAGACCGTCCTGGGCTCGCTGTCCGGCCGCACCGGCGGCACGGTCAACGAGGGTGAGCTCGACCCGGGCCGGCTCGGTCTGGTCCCCGGCGGCTACTACGAGGCCGAGGTCGAGCAGGCGCTGCGCGAGGTGCGCGACATCGTCGCCCGCCGCTGACCGGCGAAAGCATGACGGCCCCGGCCAGCCCGCACGGGCTGCGACCGGGGCCGTCGTATGTGTTCAGGAGAGCCCGTCGGAGCGGGCTCCGCATGACACCTCAGTCGCGCAGGCCGTTGCGGCGCAGCACGATGTCGATGATCATGATTGCGGCGAGGATGCCGGCGATGCTGATCAGCCAGATCGACTCGACGTTGCCCTCGTGGTTGCCGAACAGCATCAGCAGCAGCGCGACGATGACCACGGTCCCGGCGATCCGGGCGGCCTTCACCGGGGTGGGGGCGTGCTGGTCGGGCGAGGTTACCGGCTCTTCTGCGGCCACGATCAGGTCCTTCTCTCTCGACTCCAGGCCTCCGCCGACGGAGTGCGTCGCGGTGGCGGCAATACAGTCTGGCATGTCGTGATCCAGTGCTCGGGGGGAGTCCGGCATCCCACGGTCGAGGTGGCGGTGGGCAGGCCCGCCGGAGCGCTCAGGTAGCGTCTATCAGGTCGGCTCACTCGGCGAGAAGGGAAACGGGAAGTGCGGATCACCGGTACGGGGCACGCCAGCATGCGGATCGACACGGCGGCGGGTTCGATCCTGTGCGATCCGTGGGTGAACCCGGCGTACTTCGCCTCGTGGTTCCCGTTCCCGGACAACTCGCAGCTCGACTGGGAGCACCTCGGCGACGTCGACTACCTGTACGTCTCGCACCTGCACCGGGACCACTTCGACGCGGCGCACCTGAAGCGCTTCGTGTCGAAGAAGGCGACCGTGCTGCTGCCGGAGTACCCGACCTCGCAGCTGGAGGACGAGCTGCGGGCGCTGGGCTTCACGAAGTTCTTCAAGACGGTGTCGGACGAGGTGCACGAGCTCGACGGCGGTCTGAAGGTCATGATCCAGGCGCTGATCTCGCCGACCGACGGCCCGATCGGCGACTCGTCGCTGTGGGTCGAGCACGACGGGGTACGCGTGCTCAACCAGAACGACGCCCGCCCCACCGACCTGATCCGTTTCACCGAGCTGGGCCACGTGCACGCGCACATGCTGCAGTTCTCCGGCGCGATCTGGTACCCGATGGTCTACGAGCTGCCCCAGGCCGCCAAGACCGCGTTCGGCAAGCAGAAGCGCGAGCGGCAGTACGACCGCACCTGGCGCTACATCGACGACCTGAAGGCGTCGCACGTCTTCCCGATCGCCGGCCCGCCGTGCTTCCTCGACGACGAGCTGTGGCAGTTCAACGACATCCACGGCGACGAGGGCAACATCTTCCCGGACCAGTCGGACTTTATTCGCGAGTACGCGAAGGTCGGCGGGACCAACGGCGTGGTGCTGCTGCCGGGCTCGGTGTCGACGCTGACCGCCGACTCGTGCGAGACCACCCACCCGGTGGCCGACGTCGACGAGTTCTTCGCGCGCAAGGAGGAGCACCTCAAGGCGTACCAGGAGCGGCAGCGGGTGGTCATCGAGCGGGAGAAGGCGTCCTGGTCGCACCCGGAGATCGACGTGCTGGCCGGGATGAAGGCGCGCATCGAGCCGCTGCTGGAGGAGTCGGTCCGGATGGCGCAGGGCGTCGGCGGCCCGGTGCGGTTCGACCTGACCGACCCGGCCGGTGAGCTGGTCGAGTCGATCCTGGTGGACTTCCCGAACAAGGAGGTCCGGATCGCCGCGGACGAGAAGGTGCGCTACCGGTTCCGGACCGAGCGGCGGCTGATCGAGCACCTGCTCCACATCGACGAGGGCGACTGGGTGAACTCGCTGTTCCTGTCCTGCCGCTTCTCGGCGGCCCGGATCGGGCAGTACAACGAGTTCGTGTACTCGTTCTTCAAGTGCCTGTCCGAGGAGCGCCTGCAGTACGCCGAGGGCTGGTACGAGTCGCAGCGCCCGGACGCCGAGGACATCACCGTGGGCGGCTGGTCGTTCCAGCGGCGCTGCCCGCACCTGAAGGCCGACCTGACCCGCTTCGGCATCGTCGAGGGCGACCAGCTCACCTGCCAGCTGCACGGCTGGAAGTGGAACCTGGCCACCGGCCGCTGCCTGACCAGCGTCGGCCACGAGATCCGTTCCGAGAAGGCCGGGCAGCCGGAGCAGGCCCCGGCGGCCTAGGCGTTCCTGGGAACTGCCCCGGGTCAGGGGTGACCGCCGCTGATCCGGGCGGCCTCCGCGTGGGCGGCCGCCACGATCTGCTCCGCCTTTCGCCGGGCCTCCGCGAGGTGGTCGTCGGCCTGCTCCTCGGCCAGCCGCAGGATCTCCTGCACCCGGGTGCCGAGGCCGTCCAGCCCCGGCTGCCCGTCGGAGCCGGTCCGCACGGGGGTGGGGAGCAGGGTCGCGTCGCCCCCGGGCCTTACCAGCGTCAGCAGCAGGCCCGCGCCCAGCAGCCCGACGCCGATCCACAGCGCGGCCCCGTCGGCGTACACACCGGCCAGCGTCCCGGTGCCCAGCCAGGCGAACGCGGTGGACCAGCGCTGCGCCGTCGTCATCATCGGCATACCTCCCCGTGTCACCGACATGAAAGCCGATGCGGTCAAGGCGACCCCGCCCGTCACCGTGCCACAGCCCGGTCCGTTGGCGTTTATGCAGGTCAAGTGGATGTTGGTGAGTGGCGGGGGCGCATCCCCGGGCCCGGGGACGGGTCTGCAACCTTTCCAGTGAATCGCAAGACAGCGATAAACATAAGTCTTCAAATATTCATAATCGCTGTATACGTTCCTCCAAAACAGTTCCGGCGGGTCCTGCCATCAGCTACGAGCCAGTGCCGCGGGCCGCCGGTCCGACAGGGGAGGAACCAACCATGAACCGTGCCCGCACGTTCGTGCTGGGTGTCGCGCTGGTACTGGCCGGTGCCACCGCCCTGCCCGCGGCCGCCGCCGCGGCGCCCCCGGAGGCCGCCGTGCTCGCCGTCACCGGTGACGTCGTGGCCGACAGCTACGTCGTGGTCCTCAAGCCCGGCGCCGACGTCTCCGCGGCCCCCGCGCTCGCCGGACGGCACGGGGCGAGCCTGCGCAAGACGTTCCGGGCGGGTCTGAAGGGCTTCTCGTTCAGTGGCAGCGCCCTGGCCGCCCGCCGCATCGCGGCCGACCCGGCCGTGGCCCTCGTGCAGCCCAACATGATCCACCGAGCGAGCGCCACGCAGTCGCCCGCCACCTGGGGCATCGACCGCATCGACCAGCGCAATCTGCCCCTGAGCAACTCCTACACCTACTCCAACACCGCGTCGTCGGTGCGGGCATACATCATCGACACGGGCATCCGGTTCGCGCACAGCGAGTTCGGCGGGCGGGCGGTGTCCGGGTTCGACGCCATCGACGGCGGCACGGCCGACGACGCCAACGGGCACGGCACCCACGTCGCCGGCACCGTCGGCGGGACCACGTACGGCGTGGCCAAGGGCGTGACCCTGGTCGCGGTGCGGGTGCTGGACGCCGAGGGCAGCGGCACCACCGAGCAGGTCGTCGCGGGCATCGACTGGGTGACCGCCGACCACGACCCGGGCGAGCCCGCGGTCGCCAACATGAGCCTCGGCGGTGGCGCGGACACGGTGCTGGACAACGCGGTGAAGGCGTCGATCGCCGACGGCGTCACGTACGCCATCGCGGCCGGCAACGGCATCCTGGGCATCTTCGCCGCCAACGCCTGCAACTACTCGCCCGCCCGGGTCCCCGAGGCGATCACGGTGTCGGCGACGCAGAGCAACGACAGCAAGGTCTCCTGGGCCAACCGGGGCACCTGCGTCGACATCTTCGCCCCCGGCGTGAACATCACCTCGTCGTGGTTCACCAACAACACCGCGACGAACACCATCAGCGGCACCTCGATGGCCACCCCGCACGTGGCCGGCGCGGTCGCGCTGTACCTGCAGAACAACCCGGGCGCGACGCCCGCGCAGGTGCAGTCCGCGCTGATCGCCAACGCCACCACGGGCGTCGTCGGCTCGCCGGGCAGCGGCTCCCCGAACCGCCTGCTCTACACCGGCAACTTCTGACCGCACCCCAGCCCCCGGCGGGGCTCGCGACCCCCGAATCCCGCCGGGCCCCGGCAGGGCGTGCCGAGGGGGCCGCCTTGCGACGACGTTGGCCTATCTCGTCGATGGATCGAGATCAAAGTCGATGAGATAGGCCAACGTTCATGAAAATCGGCGTGCCCGGCGGGGCGCGTCACAGCTTGATGCGCTCGTTCTTCGGGTCGTAGAGCGGGCGCAGGGAGGCCGTGGCGGGGTAGACCCGCTCGGCGATCTCCACGGTCCACGTGCCCGCGTCGATCCAGGCCTGGTCCAGCGGCACGTCCCCGGCGTCGATCATCGCGAGGCCGACCGCCCCGCCGAGCGTGTGCCCGTACGACGCGGCCCTGATGTAGCCCACCGGCACCCCGTCGCGCCGCACCACCTCGGCGTGGAACATCATCGCGTCGGGGTCGGTCACCAGCACCTGGAGCAGGCGGCGGCGCAGCGGCCCCTCGGCCTTCCTCGCCAGCACCGCCTCGCGCCCGATGAACCCGCCCGGCTTGTCCAGCGCGACCGCGAAGCCGAGCCCCGCCTCCAGCACCGAGTCGGTGTTGTCGATGTCGTGCCCGTAGTCGCGGTAGCCCTTCTCCATCCGCAGGCTGGACAGCGCCTTGAGGCCCGCGTGGCGCAGCCCCAGCGGCCGCCCGGCCTCGACCAGCCGGTCGTACGCGTGCACCGCCTGCTCGGCCGGGATGTACAGCTCGTAGCCCAGCTCGCCCAGGTAGGTGATCCGGATGCACAGCGCCCGCGCGAACCCGAGGTCGATCTCCCGGGCGGACCGGAACGCGAACGCCTCGTTCGACATGTCCGCCGTGGTCACGGCCGCGAGCAGCTCGCGCGAGCGGGGCCCCTGGATGTTGATCTGGGCGTACGCCCCGGTCACGTCGGTGGCGAACGCGTGCGCCCCGGTCGCCTCGAAGTGCCGGCGCATCCGCGTCTCGACGTGCCGGTGCGCGGTGTCGGAGGCGACCACCCAGAACCGGTCGTCGGCCAGCTTGGTGACGGTCAGGTCGGCCTCCAGCGTGCCGCCGGAGTTCAGCCACTGGGTGTACGTGATCGTCCCGGCGTCGCCGTCGACCCGGTTGGCGCTCAGCCGCTCCAGTGCCGCCCCCGCGTCCCGGCCCTGCACCAGGAACTTCGCCATGAACGACATGTCCATGAGGATCACGCCCTCGCGGGCCGCCCGGTGTTCCTCGGCCCAGTGCCCGAACCAGTTCTGCCGCCCCCAGGACAGCTTCTCGACCTTCGGCTCCTGACCCTCGGGGGCGTACCAGTCGGGGCTCTCCCAGCCGCTGACGTCCTTGAAGTAGCCGCGCTCGGCGCGCAGCCGCTCGTGGAGCGGGGACAGCTTGGCGTCGCGGGCGGTCTCCATGGACTTGCCCGGGTAGTGCGCCGCGTAGACCATGCCCAGCGACTCGACGGTGCGCGTCGCCCGGTAGGCCGGGTTGCTCTGGTACGTGTGCAGCCGGTCGATGTTCATGCCGGTCACGTCGATGTCGGGGCGGCCGTTCAGGATCCAGTGCGCCATGGCCCGGCCGATGCCGCCGCCGGTCAGGATGCCGATCGAGTTCAGGCCCGCAGCGACGAAGTAGTTCTTCAGTTCCGGGGCCTCGCCGACGATCGGGGCGAGGTCGGGGGTGAAGCTCTCCGGCCCGCAGAAGAACTTGCGCACGCCGACCTCGGTCGAGATCGGGATGCGGGCCATCGCCTTCTCCAGGTAGGGCGCCATGCGGTCCCAGTCCGGGGGCAGCTCGCCGAAGGAGAACGAGTCCGGGATGCCCTCGACCTTCCACGGCGCGCACAGCGCCTCGAACAGGCCGATCATCAGACCGGACCCCTCCTCGCGGAAGTACCCGTACGACGACGGATCCTCCAGCACCGGCAGGTCGCCGTGCATACCCTCGATGGGCTCGGTGATCAGGTAGTAATGCTCGGCGGCCTGCAGCGGGATGCTCACCCCGGCCTGCTCGCCGAGCTGGCGGGCCCACATGCCCGCGCAGTTGACCACGAACTCGGCCTCGATGTCGCCGTACGGCGTGCGCACGCCGGTGACCGTGTTGCCCTTCTTCAGAACTCCGGTCACGGGCGTGTTCTCGATGACGCGCACACCCTGCATCCGGGCGCCCTTGGCCAGCGACATGGTGACGTCGACCGGGTTGGCCCGGCCGTCCTCGGCCACGTAGAACCCGGCCAGCACGTCGTCGACGTTCGCCAGCGGGAACAGGCCTTTGACCTCGCCGGGCGAGACCTCGTGCACGTCGACGCCGCACAGCCGGTTGAACGCCGACACCCGGCGGTACTCCTCCAGCCGGTCCGCGTCCGTGGCGACCTGCACGAACCCGACCTGCTTCAGGCCGGTGGCCAGGCCCGTCTCGGCCTCCAGCCGGCTGTACAGGTCACGGGTGTACTTGCGCAGCTCCGTCGACGTCTCCGACATCGAGCCGAAGGTGACCATGAGCCCGGCGGCGTGCCAGGTGGTGCCGGAGGTGAGCTTGTCCCGCTCCAGCAGCACCACGTCCTCGCAGCCCATATGCGCCAGGTGGTACGCGATGGAGGTGCCGATGATGCCGCCGCCGACGACCACCACGCGGGCGCGCGCGGGCAACTGCGGAGCGGATGTGTCACTCGTCATAGCGCGCGAGCCTACCTTCCTGACCGACCAATCAGTGAACCCCCGCCCACCCCGCCCTCGACCTGCCGCAACTCTTAAAGACTTGCGGGCTCCGGGCTGCCCTGAGGCCGCGACTTTTTAAGAGTTGCGGCAGAGGGGGCGGCTGGGTGGACCTGGGTGGCGAAGGCGGCGAGTTCGGCCTCGAAGAAGGGCTCGGTGTCGGTGGCGGCCCAGGTGAGCTGGCCGAAAAGTTCGGCGGCGAGCACGCCGTAGAGGCGGATCCAGGAGGTCAGGAAAACGGCGGTGACCTCGATCGGCAGCTCGCCGTGCGCGGGCAGCGCCCCGGCCAGCCGGTCGAGGTCGACGTGCGTGACCTTCGGCAGCCGCCCGGCCTGCCACAGCTCCAGCAGGGGCGCCACGAAGATCTGGCCGAGCTGCGCGCCCGCGCACTGCAGGTCGTCGCACTGCTGGTGGAACTGCTCCACGCCGGGCAGCGGCGGCCCGAAGATCAGGGTCGCCTCGGGGCGGTGCGCCAGCGTCCAGCGCCGCAGCTCGCGGGCCATGACCAGCAGCCGGTGTAGCGGATCGGGGTCGGGGTCCGCGTCGCGGGCGGCCTCGCAGGCGATCCGCGCCTCCTTGTGCAGGTCCGTGCACAGCTCGATGACCAGGGCGTCCAGCGCGGGCACGTACCGGTAGAGCGCGGCGGCGGTCATGCCCATGTCCCGGGCGATGGCGCGCAGCGAGATGCCGGCGGGGCCGCTCGCGACCAGCTGCGCCCGCGCCAGGTCCTTGATCTCGGTCAGGGTGCGCTCGCGCAGGCGCTCGCGGCGGTGTGAGGTGTCCGACATGGAGCTCCCTTGACCGGAGTGAACGTCGTCCGCGAAAGTAAACACCGTTCACTCAAATGAGTGGCGTAAACAAGCATATCTGTTCCGGGAAGGAACGCGATGTTCGCGTGGTGGGGGCGAGCGGTAGTCCGTTTGCGCTGGCTGGTGCTCGGGATCGCCGCGGCGGTGCTGGTCATCGGGGCGTCGTGGGGCGGCGGCGTGTTCGGCGACCTGATCAGCGGCGGGTTCGACGACCCGGGCAGCGCGTCCAGCCGGGCGCACCGGGAGATCACCGACCGACTGGGCCGGCAGGACGTCGACATCCTCGCGCTGTACTCCTCCGACGGCCTGACCTACGACCAGCCCGCGTTCTCCGGCGCGGTGACCGCTGTCGCCACGGAGCTGTCCGGGCGGCCCGAGATCGCCAGCGTCGTCGGCGCGCACACCCCGGGCGTGCCCGGCCGCTTCACCTCCACCGACGGGCACGCCACCTACCTGGCGATCCAGCTGCGCGACGGGGACGAGAACAGCAAGCTCGACGACCTCGCCGCGCTGCGCGACGACCTGGCCGCCGACGGCCTGCACACCGAGGTCGGCGGGCTCATTTCGTTCCTCGACGACGCGAACACCCGGATCAACGACGACATCACCAAGGCCGAGCTGATCAGCCTGCCGATCCTGCTGGTGCTGCTCGTGTTCATCTTCCGGGGACTGGTCGCCGCGGCCACCCCGCTGTTCGTCGGCGTGCTCGCGGTGCTCGGCGCGTTCATCGCCGTACGCCTGCTCGCGCAGGTCACCGACGTGTCCGTGTTCGCCGTCAACATCATCACGATGCTCGGCCTGGGCATGGCGATCGACTACGCGCTGTTCGTGGTCAGCCGGTTCCGGGAAGAACTCGCCGCAGGGCGCAGCCCCGCCGACGCGGTCGCGCACACGCTGGCCACCGCGGGGCGTACCGTGCTGGTCTCGGGTCTGACCGTGGCGCTCGCCCTGGCCAGCCTGCTGATCTTCCCGATGGACTTCCTCAAGTCCATGGCCTGGGGCGGCATGGCCGCCGTGCTCGTGGCGATGCTGGCCGCGCTCACCGCTTTGCCCGCGCTGCTGGCCGTGCTCGGTCCGAAGATCAACGCGTTGCGCGTGCCGCTGCCGAAGTGGTTCCAGGCCCGTCCGGCGGGCGAGGGCGGCTGGGCCCGCATCGCCCGCAGCGTGATGAGCCGGCCCGTGCTGTACGCCCTCGGCGTCGCCGCGGTCCTCGTCCTCACCGCGACCCCGTTCCTGCGGGCGCAGTTCGGCGGGTTCGACGAGCGGGTGCTGCCCGCGGGCACCGAGTCGCGGACCGTCACCGAGCGCATCGCCGCCGAGTTCCCCGGCGGCAGCGCCGCCCCGATCAGCGTCCTGATCCTCGGCCCCGGCGCGGACACCATGCTGACCCGCGTCCAGGCCGTGCCGAACGTGCCCGGCGCGATGATCGCGGCGCAGCAGGGGGACGCCACCCTGATCACGGCGTCGTACCCGGGGGAGCCGGCCGACGAGAGCGCCCGTGAGGTCGTGCAGGCGATCCGGGACCTGCCGGTGCCCGACGGCACGCAGATGCTGGTCGGCGGGCGTACCGCGGCCGACCTGGACCAGCTCGACTCCCTCGGCGGGCGGCTACCGTGGATGCTGGCCATGGTCGCGGTGAGCACGTTCCTGCTGCTGTTCCTGGCGTTCGGCTCGGTCGTGCTGCCGCTGAAGGCCATCCTCATGAACGTGATCTCGATCGGGGCGTCGTTCGGGGTGGTCGTGTGGATCTTCCAGGACGGGCACCTGTCGGAGTGGCTCGGCTTCACGGTGACCGGGTTCCTCGAACCCGGGAACATGGTGCTGATGCTGGCGGTCCTGTTCGGACTGGCCACCGACTACGAGGTGTTCCTGCTGTCGCGGGTGCGCGAGGAGTGGGACGCGACCGGTGACAACACCCAGGCCGTCGCGTCCGGGCTGCAGCGCACCGGCGGGATCATCACGGCTGCGGCGCTGCTGCTGATGGTGGTACTCGGCGGGTTCGCGACCGGCGGCACGACGACGATCAAGGTGCTCGGTGTCGGCATGGTGGTCGCCGTGGCCATCGACGCGGCGCTGGTCCGGGCGGTGCTGGTGCCGGCCACGATGCGCCTGCTGGGCCGCTGGAACTGGTGGGCTCCAGGCCCGCTGAAGCTGGTCTACCGCCGCTACGGCCTCAAGGAGGCCTGACTCCCGCCGCTCGGCCGGCTGGCTTACGGGCCATGATCGCTGTTTCGGGTCAGAAAGTGCAGTCAGGCACCACTTTCTGACCCGAAACAGCGATCTTTCGCGTATCCGGGAAGCGCGGCCCGACGGTCAGCGAAGTCCCCGATCGGCGAGCCGCCGCCGGACCACGTGATAGGCGAGCCCGCAGGCCAGGTGCGCGCGGGCACGAGACGGCCAGATGGCGGCGTACTCGTGGCGCTGCGCGTCCGTGGCCCGGCCCCTCGCCCGCAGGGTCCCCAGTTCGCGGGAACGCTGTGCGGTGCGGCCACCCGGTCCAGGTCTCCGGCGGCTGCTATGCCCTTGCCCACCCATTCCGCTAGTTCGACGCGAAGACTGCCTATCTGCGGTCGCTGCTCAAGCTGTGATCCGTTTTTTGGACGCCAGGTGCCCCTATGGGGGCAGCCGGCGTCCACAAAAACGGATCTTGAGGGGGATGCCGCGGCGGCTGGAAACCGTTGTGACATAGAGCGTTCACCTGACCACGGGATGGGCGACGTCTGGGGCCCCTAGCGTGCCCGTTGACAGACATCGACGATCGTGGAGGTCTACCGTGGACCGTCGTAACGTGCTGCGCGCCGGGGTCGTGGGCGGCGCGGCCGCCGCCTTCTCGGGCGCGCTGTGGAAAGAGGCGTTCGCCGCACCCGCCCAGCCGGGTCCGGGCCCGTACGGGGCGCTGCAGGCCGCCGATGCGAACGGCATCATGCTGCCGTCCGGCTTCACCAGCCGGGTCATCGCGCGGACCGGCCAGACCGTGCCCGGCACGTCGTACACCTGGCACGCCGCCCCGGACGGCGGGGCGTGCTTCGCCGACGGCTCCGGCTGGATCTACGTGTCCAACTCCGAGGTGTCCGCGGGCGGGGCGTCGGCCGTGAAGTTCAATTCCGGCGGCACCGTCACCGGCGCGTACCGCATCCTGTCCGGGACCTCGACCAACTGCGCGGGCGGGCACACCCCCTGGAACACCTGGCTGTCCTGCGAGGAGACGACGACCGGACGGGTCTGGGAGACCGACCCGTGGGGCGTGAACGCGGCCGCGGCCCGCCCGGCGATGGGCCGGTTCAAGCACGAGGCCGCCGCGTGCGACCCGGTGAACCAGGTCATCTACCTGACCGAGGACCAGAGCGACGGGTGTTTCTACCGGTTCATCCCGAACGCCTGGGGAAACCTCGCCTCCGGCACGCTTCAGGTGGCCAGGGGCGGTTCCGGCACGTCCGTCACGCTCACCTGGGCCACGGTGCCCGACCCGGATGGCTCGCCCACGGCGACCCGCAACCAGGTCAGCGGCGTGAAGCGGTTCAACGGCGGCGAGGGCTGCTGGTACGACAACGGCATCGTCTACTTCACCACCAAGGGCGACAATCGAGTCTGGGCGTACAACACGGCCACCGCGCTGATCGAGCTGGCGTACGACGACTCGCTGGTGAGCGGCACGCCGCCGCTGACCGGGGTCGACAACATCACCGGCAGCGCGACCAGCGGGGACCTGTTCGTCGCCGAAGACGGCGGCAACCTGGAGATCTGCGTCATCACTCCGGACGACGTCATCGCGCCGTTCCTGCGCATCACCGGGCAGAGCTCCTCGGAGGTCACCGGACCGGCCTTCAACCCGGCCGGGAACCGCTTCTACTTCTCGTCCCAGCGGGGCACCTCGGGTTCCTCGTCCGGCGGGATCACGTACGAGGTCACCGGGCCGTTCCGGTCCTGACCGCGGACGGGAGGAACGTGATGGACCGACGTCAGGTGCTGCGGGCCGGCGTCGTCGGCGCGGGTGCGGCGGCGTTCTCGGGCGCGCTGTGGCAGCAGGCGTTCGCCGCGCTCGCCCGGCCGGGCGTCGGTCCCTACGGTGAGCTGTCGGCGGCCGACGCCCACGGCGTCGCGCTGCCCGCCGGTTTCACCAGCCGGGTCGTCGCACGGTCCGGCCAGACCGTGCCCGGCACGCCGTACACCTGGCACGCCGCCCCGGACGGCGGGGCGTGCTTCGCCGACGGCGCGGGCTGGATCTACGTCTCGAACGCGGAGGTCCCGGTCGTCGGCGGAGCGTCGGCGATCAGGTTCGGCCCGGACGGCGGGATCCGCGCCGCGTACCCGATCCTGTCCGGCACCAGCGTGAACTGCGCGGGCGGGGCGACGCCGTGGCAGACCTGGCTGTCGTGCGAGGAGATCCCCCTGGGCCGGGTCATGGAGACCGACCCGTGGGGCGTGCGGCCCGCCCGGGAACGCGCCGGGATGGGCCGGTTCAAGCACGAGGCCGCCGCCTGCGACCCCGTCCGCCGGGTCGTCTACCTCACCGAGGACGAGGAGGACGGCTGCTTCTACCGCTTCGTCCCGGACACGTGGGGCGACCTGGGCGCCGGGCGGCTGCAGGTGCTGTGCGCCCCGGCGGGCGCCACCTCCGGCCCGGTCACCTGGCGCGATGTGCCGGACCGGGACGGCCGGCCGGTCCCCACCCGCCGGCAGGTCGGCGCGGCGCTGCGTCTCGACGGCGGCGAGGGCTGCTGGTACGACCACGGGACCTGCTACTTCACCACCAAGGGCGACAACCGCGTGTGGGCGTACGACGCCGCCGCCTCGACGCTCGCCCTGGCGTACGACGACTCGCTGGTGACCGGCACGCCACCGCTGACCGGCGTGGACAACATCACCGGCTCGCCCCGCAACGCCGACCTGTACGTGGCCGAGGACGGCGGCAACATGGAGATCAACATGATCACCGCCGACGGCGTCGTCGCGCCGTTCCTGCGGCTGACCGGGCAGGACGCCTCGGAGATCACCGGACCGGCCTTCAACCCGCCCGGAGACCGGCTCTACTTCTCGTCCCAGCGCGGCGTCTCCGGCGCGAAGTCGGGTTCCGGCGGCATCACGTACGAGGTCACCGGCCCGTTCCGGGGCCCGTGAGGCGGTTCACCGCGCCCTCGCGCGCGGTGGCCCGGCCCGCCCGATCCGTTGGCGCGGAGCGGGATCGACGGCGTTGACCCGGGCAGGCCCGGTGGCCATACTGCCCCGATGCAGATCCACAGCGAGGACCTCGTCCAGGTGACCTGGATGTGGGACCGCCCCGGGTTCCGCCGGGTCGCCTGGACGGAGCGGGGCTCCCAGAACCGGACGATGGTGCTGGTGGCACTGATCAGCCTGACCGTCGCGGCGTGGGCGTTCGACCTGTGGGGCAAGCTCGGCGGGCCGTTCCCGTACGCCGCGGTCTGGTTGTCGCTGCTCGGCGTCGCCCTGGTCGGGCAGGTGTGCCTGACCGCCTGGCTGTGGCTGCGCAGGACCCCGGACTTCTGGTACGCGCCGATGACGGTGCGCATCGACGCCGACGGCGTCCGGCTTATCCTGGCCAGCGGCGAGTTCTTCTACCGCTGGGCGCTGATGTCCCCGGTCGTCCGGACCGCGCACGACTGGCATTTCCACGTCCGCTCGGTCGGCGGCGTCACCGTGCCGCGCGGGTTGATCTCGTCCGCCGACGACGCGGCCATCGCGGTGGTCGTCGACCGGTACGCCCACCTGGTCGGCCGTCCCGCCGACATGCCCCCGCCCGCGGCGGTCTGACGTGCGCCTCGAAACCGAGCGGCTGATCATCCGGGAGTGGACCGACAGCCCCGCCGACCTGGCCCGCAACTACGACATCTACCGGCGTGAAGAGGTCACCCGCTGGCTGGGCATGCCCGCGCCGCTGTCCGGACCGGCGCAGTCGCAGCTCGTCATCGACCGGCGGCGCGAGTATTACGCCGCCGAACCCGGCTACGGCGTGTGGGCGGTGGAGTCGCGCGGCACCGGGGTGGTTGCCGGGTCGGTGCTGCTCAAGCCGCTTCCCGAACCCGCCGACGGCCCCGGCCGGGGCGAGGTCGAGATCGGCTGGCACTTCCACCCCGACTGCTGGGGGCACGGGTACGCCACCGAGGCGGCGCAGGCCGTGCTGGCGTACGGCTGGACGCTCGGGCTTGCCGAGATCCACGCCATCGCCCGCCCGGACAACACGCCCTCGCTCGCGGTGATGCGCCGCATCGGCATGACCCGCGTCGGCCGCACCCACCGCTGGTACGACATGGAAGCCGAGCTGTACGTAACCAGGAAGGAAGGGTCCGCATGACGGGCGAGGTCCGGTTGAGCTTCACGCCGACGGCGGAGCACTGGCACTGGGTGTATCAGACCTGGGGTGCCCGCCGCTGGCTGCTGATCCGCACCTTGGCGCTGTTCTTGTTCGCGGTCGGGCTCCTGCTGCTGGCCGGCGCAGCCGCCCGCGGGGCCTGAACCCGCCGACTTTGGTGAGGTAACACGCCCTTATCCGATGTTCGACATCTGCCGTCGCACGGGGTGCGCCGTTAGGCTGATGGCGGCAGAATCTCCCCGCGGAAGGGGGTGAGCGCGATGGCGGCACCGGCGAGAGCCCGGCAGTTGCACACGATCGAGGAATGGAGCGAGATCGAGGAGTGGACTGCCGACCTGGCGCTGCAACTACTCCCGGAAACGAACGGCCGCAAGATCGAGGTCTTCCGCGGGAGTGTGATCGTGTCCCCCCACGCGAATGTGGATCATCAAACCATCAGCGCCGAGCTTGTCCACGCGCTCCGGCGGGCGGCGAAGGTGGTCGGACTGTTCGCCTATCCCGAGGTCAACCTGATCTCCGGTGATGACCTGTTCATCCCTGACTTCGGAGTGTTCCGGGTGTCCGGCGGAGGCAAGGTCGCGATGAACATCACCGACGCGCTGCTGCTCGGAGAGATCGTCTCGCCGGGCAACCGCCGCAAGGACATCATCGACCGGCCGAAGCAGTACGCGGCCGCGGGCGTGCCCTGGTTCATGCGGATCGAGTGCCGCAACCGGGTGCCGGTGGTGGCGCTGCACTCCCTCGTGGAGGGGGAGTACCGGCCGGTGGCGGCCGCGGCGGCGGGCACCCGGTTCGTGATGCGGGAGCCGTTCGCGTTCGAGATCGACCCGGTCGACCTGCTCGACGAGTAGCCCGCGCAGCGGGCACCGAGCGGGCTCGGAGACAATGAAAGCATGATCCCCCGCGAGATCGTGCTGCTCGGCTCCACCGGGTCGATCGGCACCCAGGCCATGGACATCGTGCGCCGCAATCCGGACCGGTTCCGGGTCGTGGCGCTGGGCGCGGGCGGCGGCAACGTGGCCCTGCTGGCGCAGCAGGCGCTGGAGCTGGGCGTCGAGGCGGTCGGGGTGGCCAAGTCCACCGCCGCGCAGGACCTGCAGCTGGCGTTCTACGCCGAGGCGCAGCGCCGCGGGTGGTCGTCGGGCGACTTCAAGCTGCCGAAGATCCTGGCCGGGCCGCAGGCGATGACGGAGCTGGCCCAGTGGCCCGCGGACATCGTGCTCAACGGCGTGGTCGGCTCGCTGGGGCTCGCGCCGACGCTGGCCGCCCTGCGGGCGGGGCGCATCCTCGCGCTGGCCAACAAGGAGTCGCTGGTGGCCGGCGGCCCCCTGGTGCGGGCCGTGGCCAAGCCGGGGCAGATCGTGCCGGTGGACAGCGAGCACTCGGCGCTGGCGCAGTGCCTGCGCGGCGGCGCCCGGGCCGAGGTGCGCAAGCTGATCCTGACCGCGAGCGGGGGCGCATTCCGCGGCCGCCGTCGCGAGGAGCTGGGCGCGGTCACCGTCGAGGAGGCGCTCAAGCACCCGACCTGGGACATGGGCCCGGTGGTGACGATCAACTCGGCGACGCTGGTGAACAAGGGCCTCGAGGTGATCGAGGCGCACGAGCTGTTCGACGTCGCGTACGACGACATCGAGGTGATGGTGCACCCGCAGTCGGTGCTGCACTCCCTGGTCGAGTTCACCGACGGCTCGACGCTGGCCCAGGCCAGCCCGCCGGACATGCGGCTGCCGATCGCGCTGGCGCTCGGCTGGCCGGACCGGGTGCCCGCGGCGGCCGCGCCGGTCGACTGGACGCTCGCGCACAACTGGGAGCTGCGCCCGCTGGACAACGAGGCGTTCCCGGCGGTCGAGCTGGCCAAGGCCGCGGGCCGGGCCGGGCGCTGCCGCCCGGCGATCTACAACGCCGCCAACGAGGAGTGTGTGGCGGCTTTCACAGCGGGCCGTCTGCCGTTCCTGGCCATCGTCGACACCGTGGCGGAGATCCTCGACGGTGCGCCCGACTATGCCGAACCGGGTACCGTCGAGGACGTGCTCGCCGCGGAGCACTGGGCGCGCACGCGCGCACATGACCTGATCAAGGAGAAGAGCGCCTGATGAACGCCCTGGGGATCGCCCTCTTCGCGCTTGTCATCCTGATCTCCGTAAGCCTGCACGAAGCCGGCCACATGGGCACGGCGAAGGCCTTCGGCATGAAGGTGACCCGGTATTTCGTGGGCTTCGGTCCCACCCTGTGGTCGTTCCGCCGCGGCGAGACCGAGTACGGCCTCAAGGGCATCCCGCTCGGCGGATTCGTCAAGATCGTCGGCATGACGCCGCAGGACGAGGACGCCGACGACCCCAAGGCGATGTGGCGCTTCCCGGTGTGGAAGCGCTCGATCGTGATGTCGGCGGGTTCGATCGTGCACTTCATCCTGGCCGCCGTCGCGATCTGGGGTCTGGCGGTCTTCTCCGGCCTGCCCAACCCGGACCTGCCCAGCAAGGAGCCCAGCGCCGGCCAGCCGGCCGTGCTGAAGGTGCAGCCGTGCGTGGTGACCACCCTGCCGCTGCGCGATTGCGCGGCGAACGACCCGGTCAGCCCGGCCAGCCAGGCCGGCCTGCGCGACGGCGACAAGCTGGTCGCGGTGAACGGCGCCGCGGTGGCCAACTGGGGCGAGGCGCTCAAGCAGATCCGGCCGCTGGCCGCGGGCCAGACCGCCACGATGACGGTCGTGCGCGACGGCGCTTCGCAGACCGTGCAGCTGACGCCCGCGACGGTCGAGCGCGAGATGACCGACGGCAGCGTGCGGAAGGTCGCGGCAATCGGCGTCGGGCTCGACGCGACCGTTCCCTACCTGGTCAAGTACGGCCCCGGCGAGGCCGTCGGGGCCAGCGCCCAGTACGCCGGGACCATGGTCGGCGCGACGTTCGAGGCGCTCAAGGAGTTCCCGAAGCGCATCCCGGCGCTGTTCTCGGCCATCGGCGGGGAGAAGCGCGACCCGAACACCCCGATCAGCGTGGTGGGTATCAGCCTGCTGGGCGGCGAGGCGGTGAACGAGGGCGCGTGGAGCATGTTCGTCGGCCTGTTCATCGCGTTCAACCTGTTCATCGGCATCTTCAACCTGCTGCCGCTGCTTCCCCTGGACGGGGGACACCTGTTCATCGCGTGGTTCGAGAGAATTCGTTCATGGGTGTACGCGCGGTTGCACAAGCCCGACCCGGGCCGGGTCGACTACTTCAAGCTGATGCCCCTGACCTATACGGTCATCCTGATCTTCGGTGCGTTCACCCTGCTGACCGTCACCGCGGACCTCGTCAACCCCATCTCGATCTACAAGTGAGTGTGCTGTGACTGCGATCAACCTGGGTATGCCGGCTGCTCCCCCCGCGCCGCTCGCGCCGCGGCGCAAGAGCCGACAGATCATGGTCGGCAGCGTGCCGGTCGGCGGCGGAGCCCCGGTCAGCGTGCAGTCGATGACGACCACCCTGACCTCCGACGTCAACGCGACCCTGCAGCAGATCGCGGAGCTCACCGCGTCCGGCTGCCAGATCGTGCGGGTGGCGGTGCCCTCCCAGGACGACGTCGAGGCGCTGCCCGCGATCGCCCGCAAGTCGCCGATCCCGGTGATCGCCGACATCCACTTCCAGCCGAAGTACGTCTTCGCGGCGATCGACGCGGGCTGCGCGGCGGTCCGGGTGAACCCGGGCAACATCCGGCAGTTCGACGACAAGGTCAAGGAGATCGCCGCGGCGGCCTCGGCGGCCGGTGTGCCGATCCGCATCGGCGTGAACGCGGGCTCGCTGGACAAGCGCCTGCTGGAGAAGTACGGCAAGCCCACCGCGGAGGCGCTGGTCGAGTCGGCGCTGTGGGAGTGCTCGCTGTTCGAGGAGCACGGCTTCCGGGACATCAAGATCAGCGTCAAGCACAACGACCCGGTCGTGATGATCAAGGCGTACCGGCTGCTCGCACAGCAGTGCGACTACCCGCTGCACCTCGGGGTGACCGAGGCGGGCCCGGCGTTCCAGGGCACCGTGAAGTCGGCGGTCGCGTTCGGCGCGCTGCTGGCCGAGGGCATCGGTGACACGATCCGAGTGTCGCTGTCCGCCCCGCCGGTCGAGGAGATCAAGGTCGGCACCGCGATCCTGGAGGCCCTGAACCTCAAGGAGCGCGGCCTGGAGATCGTGTCCTGCCCGTCCTGCGGCCGTGCCCAGGTCGACGTGTACACCCTCGCCGAGCAGGTCACCGCGGCCCTGGAGGGCTTCCCGGCACCGCTGCGGGTCGCCGTCATGGGCTGCGTCGTCAACGGCCCCGGCGAGGCCCGCGAGGCCGACCTCGGCGTCGCCTCCGGCAACGGCAAGGGCCAGATCTTCGTCAAGGGCCAGGTCATCAAGACCGTCCCCGAGTCGCTGATCGTGGAGACCCTGGTCGAGGAGGCCATGAAGATCGCCGCCGACATGGGCATCGACCCGCTCGGCGACGACGAGCCCACCCCCGCCGTGGTCACGGTCCACTGACCCGCTGAACCCCCAGAAGGCCCCGTTCCGCAGGAACGGGGCCTTCTCGCGTGCCGGGGGCGGCGGAGGTCATGAGGCGAGGATCGAGTAGAGCTTGCGCTTGGTGTCCTGGAGGGTTTCCAGGGCTTGCTGGCGTTGGGCGGGGGTGCCGGTCATGGCCACCTGGCGCAGGGCGGACATGATGGCGAAGCCGGCTTCGCGGAACTCCTGGGACTGGGCGATGTGCTCGGCGTCGAAGTCCTGCCAGGGGCGGCCGTGGCCGGACTCGCCGGCGCGCTCCGCTTCGGTGCGGCCGGTTTCGGTGAGGGTGAAGCGTTTGCGGCCGCCGGTCTCCTCGCTGACGATCAGGCCCTCGTCCTCCAGCAGCTGGAGGGTGGGGTAGATCGAGCCGGGGCTCGGGCGCCAGACGCCGCCGGTGCGGGTCTCCAGTTCGGAGATCATTTCGTAGCCGTGCATCGGGCGCTCCAGGAGCAGGCCCAGCACCGCCGCGCGGGTGTTGCCGCGCCGGCCGCGTCCCCGGCCGTGTCCGCGCCCGTGGCCGAAGCCGCCGGGGCCGAACGGCGGCCGCATCGGGCCGAAGGCGAACAGGCGCGGGTCGGGGCCGTGCCCGTGGCCGTGTTCGTGCATGTCGTGTCCGTGGTGTCGTCGGAACATGTCCGGTTCTCCTCATCGTGTCGTCCGCTGGTGCAGATCTCTGTGACTATCGCTGACGTATCACCGATGTGTTTACGATATATCGGCAACGTGTCGGCGACAACCTGCTTTACCGGGGATACCACTGGCGGGCCGCGCGGATCTCATTAGGCTGTGGTCATGCTCACCCTTCCGGTGCGGCAGCTGGCCGAAGCTGACCGCGCCGCAGTGGAACGCCTGCTGGCGGCGTATCCGATCGCGGCGGCGCAGGTGGCTGAGCGGGTGGCGATCCGCGGGCTGGGCTGGCGTGCCGACGGGCGGCTCTACGGCTACGGCAGCCGCCGGCAGCCGGAGGCGGTGCTCTGGTCGGGTGGGCAGGTCTCCCCGGTGGGCGCCGACGCCGCGGCCGTGGCCGCGTTCGCCGAGATGGTCTCCGGCCAGCCGCGGGTGTGCGCGTCGCTGGTGGGGGAGTCCGGGGCGGTGCTCGGCCTGTGGGACCTGCTGCGGCCCGCGTGGGGTCCGGAGCGCACGGTGCGCGCCGATCAGCCGCTGCTCGTCGTGGAGACTCCGCCCGCGGTGGCCGCCGATCCGCTGGTGCGCCAGGTGCGGCCCGACGAGGTCGATCTCGTCTTCCCGGCGTCGGTGGCGATGTACACCGAGGAGGTCGGGGTGTCGCCGCTGGGCGACGACGGCGGACGGGGTTATCGCGGGCGCGTGGCGGAGCTGGTGAAGGCGGGGCGGTCGTACGCCCGGATCGTCGACGGCACGGTGGTGTTCAAGGCCGAGCTGGCGGTGGTGACCCGGCATACCGCGCAGGTGCAGGGGGTCTGGGTGGACCCGTCCTGGCGCGGGCGCGGCTTCGCGATCGCCGGCATGGCGGCCGTGGTGCGCGATGCGCTGCGCCGGGTCGCGCCGACGGTGAGCCTGTACGTCAACGACTTCAACACCCCGGCCCGCCGGGTGTACCAGCGGCTGGGTTTCCGGCAGGTGGGTGCGTTCGCGACCGTCCTGTTCTGACGGTCCGTCCGGCGGCGCGCCACGCCGAAGCCACGACCATTTTCGTGACTTTGCGCACCTAGCTAACTACGTTAAGTAACGATAGTGGCTGACCGATTGTGACGGCCGGCGAGGTGACTACCCCTATGGGGCGGATCGTAAAACAGCTCTCTGACACCACCACGAAGTACTACTGGTATCCCGGAGAGAAGCAGGAGTGGATCCGCGCCGTGGTCGCCGTCGGCACCGGTGGCGCGTCCGCCGCCCTGCTGATGCTGCTGACCCGCAACACCCTCGCCGCGGTGGTCACCGGCTGCGCGGTCACGCTCGCCGTGTCGGGGTTCAACTTCGGCCGACGCGACGCCAAGGCGCTGTCGGGCTTTCCGAACCTCAGCGACAAGGCGGCCCGCCGTGCCGCGATCTCCCACTCCGGGCGGGCGGCCTGGCGGGCGAGCGCGCACGGGGTGGGCGGCGCGGTGGCCGCGATCGTCGTGCTCAACCTGGCCCACCACGGCTGGGTCGCCGACTGGCTGCTGCCCGTCGTGCCCGCCGTGGTCGGCGCGCTGGCCCACCAGACCGGCATGATCTGGGAACAGCTGGCCAGCACCGTCGCGAGCCCCGGCCCCGCCGCCGCGCCAGCCGCGAAACCCTCCACCGAGTGACCTCCCGTTAAGAAGGGCACCTTCCTCTACGTATGGCGATGGGAAGGTGCCCTTCCTTCGGGCAAGGCGGCGGGTCAGCGGCGGAGGGTGTCGAGGGCGCGGGAGGTGGTCCAGTCGCGGTTGGCGGCGGGGGCGCCGAAGCGTTCGGGGAGCAGGGCGTCGAGTTCCCAGCTCGGGGTGCCGGAGGTGATCCACTCGGCGAGGTGGCGGCCGATGCCGCCGGACAGGGCCATGCCGTGCAGGCCGAACCCGGCCGCGATCCACAGGCCGGGCAGCGCGGAGCGCCCCGCCAGCGGGACGCCGTCAGGGGTGAACGCCTCCACCCCGTGCATGATCTTCGCGAGTTTGGTGCGGCGCAGTTCCGGCATGCGGTCGCCGGCCAGCTGCCACAGCGGGGCGAACGCCGCCTCGTCGGGCGCCGCCAGCTCGCGGGCCTTGGCCAGGGGTTCGGCGTCGCCGGCCGGCCAGGCGGGCACGGGGTCGGGCCGGCTGCCGCCGACGATGACGCAACCGTTGGCGGCCCGCAGGTAGAGCGACTGCTCCGGGATCCGGCAGGTGGGGGTGGCGTCCGGGTCGAGCGCGGGGTGCAGGACCTCGCTGACGCCGTACTGGTGCAGGATCGGCACGACCGGCACCACGA
This sequence comes from Catellatospora aurea, assembly GCF_042663325.1. Taxonomy (NCBI): domain Bacteria; kingdom Bacillati; phylum Actinomycetota; class Actinomycetes; order Micromonosporales; family Micromonosporaceae; genus Catellatospora; species Catellatospora aurea. Next base: position 87,939 of record NZ_JBHTAC010000014.1, on the reverse strand, counting down.
CGCCGGCCATCGCCCCGACGGCTCCCGCGGCTGCGCCCGCCGCGTTGATCACGAGCGGGGTTTCGATGACGCCGTCGCTGGTGTGCACCGCGCGCACCTGCCCGCCGGTGGTGTCGACGCCGGTGACCCGCACCCCGGTGCGGATGCTCACCCCGTGCGCGACGGCCCCCGCGACCAGCGCGTTCACGAAGTCCTTCGGGCGCACGAAGCCCTCGCCGGGCAGCCAGGCGGCGGCCTGCACGTCGGACAGCTCGAGCCGCGGGACCCGGTTCATGATGGCCGACGCGCCGTGCAGCTCCAGGGGCACGCCCAGCTCGTCGGCGCGGCGGGCCAGCCGGCGCAGCTCGTCGACGTGGGTGTGGCTGAGCGCGAGCCGCAGCCCGCCGACCGGACGCCAGCCGGGATCGTGGCCGGTCTCGGCGCGCAGCATGGCCGCCAGCGCGGGCAGGTATCCGGCCAGCCGCGCATGCCAGCCGGGGCCGTCCGGTCCGCGCATGGAGGTCACGAACCCGGCGGTGTGCCAGGTGCTGCCCTCGGTGAGCTCGTGCTGCTCCAGCAGCACGGTGTCGCGCCACCCGGCCCGGCCGAGGTGGTAGGCCAGGGAGCAGCCGACCACGCCGCCCCCGATGATCACCGCCCGTGCACTCGCTCCCATCTGGTCAGTGGTACCCGCTGCGAACCCCGAACGGAAGGGGTCCGTCACAACTTTGCGTGCCCCGCCACGAGCAGCGATGCATTCGGGTTTGTTGACGTAGGTGGGTGTGGGCGGTAGACCTTGTGTGCATGTGGTCGGTGGAGCGCCTGCGCGCGATGGTGGAGGCGGGCGACATCGACACGGTGTTGCTGGCCATGACGGACATGCAGGGCCGCCTGCAGGGCAAGCGCCTGCACGCGGCGTACTTCCTGGACGAGGTCGTCGGGCACGGCAGCGAGGCGTGCAACTACCTGCTCGCGGTGGATGTGGAGATGACCCCGGTGGACGGGTACGCCGTCTCCGGCTGGTCGCAGGGCTACGGCGACTTCGTGCTGCGGCCCGACCTGGACACGCTGCGCCCGATCCCGTGGCTGCCCGGCACGGTGCTGGTGCTGTGCGACGTGCTGTGGCACGACGAGAGTCCGGTGGTGCAGTCGCCTCGGCAGATCCTGCGGCGGCAGCTGGACCGGCTGGCCGAGCGCGGGCTGACCGCGTACATCGGGACCGAGCTGGAGTTCGTGGTCTACGCCGACACCTACGAGCAGGCGGCGGCCAAGCGTTACCAGGGGCTGACCCCGGCCAACGGCTACAACGTGGACTACTCGCTGCTGGGAACGTCCCGGGTGGAACCCCTGCTGCGGGCGATCCGGCTGGGCATGGCCGGGGCGGGGCTGGCCCCGGAGAGCGCCAAGGGTGAGTGCAACCTGGGCCAGCACGAGATCGCGTTCCGGTACGCCGAGGCGCTGAAGACGGCCGACCAGCACAGCATCTACAAGCACGGGGCCAAGGAGATCGCCGCCGCGCAGGGCATGTCGCTGACGTTCATGGCCAAACCGAACCAGCGCGAGGGCAACTCGTGCCACATCCACTTCTCGCTGCGCGACGCCGACGGCCGGCCGGTGATGGCCGACCACGACCGGTTGAGCCCGCTCGGCGAGCAGGTGCTGGCCGGGCTGCTGGCGACGACGGCCGAGATGAGCGTGCTGTACGCCCCGAACATCAACTCGTACAAGCGCTACCAGGCGGGCTCGTTCGCGCCGACGGCGCTGCGCTGGGGCCGCGACAACCGCACCTGCGCGCTGCGCCTGGTCGGGCACGACCACTCGCTGCGGGTCGAGCACCGCTCGCCGGGCGGGGACGTGAACCCCTACCTGGCGATCGCCGCGCTGGTGGCCGGGGCGCTGCACGGCATGGACCACGAGCTGCCGCTGGAGCCGATGTTCACCGGCAACGCGTACGCCGACCCGTCGGCCGCCCGGATGCCCGCGACGCTGCGCGACGCGCTGCTGCGCTGGGAGTCGAGCGCGGTGGCCCGGGAGGCGTTCGGCGACGAGGTGGTGGAGCACTACGGGCACGCCGCGCACGTGGAACTGGCCGCGTACGACGCCGCGGTGACGGACTGGGAACTGGTGCGGGGGTTCGAGCGGCTGTGAAGATCATCAACCCGGTCACCGAGGAGCTGATCACCTCGGTGGAGCCGGTCGACGCGACCGGAGTGGACACGGCGGTGCGGGCCGCCGCGACGGCGTTCGAGAGCTGGCGGCAGGTCTCCCCGGGCGACCGGGCCCGGCTGCTGCGCCGCTTCGCGGCCGTGGTCGACGCGCACGTCGAGGAGCTGGCGCTGCTGGAGGTGCGCAACGCCGGGCACACCGTCGGCAACGCCCGCTGGGAGGCCGGCAACGTCCGCGACCTGCTCGACTACTACGCGGGCGCGCCGGAGCGGCTGTGCGGGCGGCAGATCCCGGTCGCGGGCGGGGTGGACGTGACGTTCCACGAGCCGCTGGGCGTGGTCGGGGTGATCGTGCCGTGGAACTTCCCGATGCCCATCGCGGCGTGGGGCTTCGCGCCAGCGCTGGCGGCGGGCAACACGGTGATCGTGAAACCGGCCGAGGCCACTCCGCTGACCGCGTTGCGCCTGGCTGAGCTGGCCCTGGAGGCGGGGCTGCCGGAGGGCGTGCTGACCGTCCTGCCGGGCCACGGCGAGGTGACCGGGCACGCGCTGGTGACCCATCCGGGCGTACGCAAGATCTGCTTCACCGGGTCCGTCGAGGTGGGCCGCCAGATCATGGCCGCCTGCGCCGCCGACCTGACCCGGGTGACCCTGGAACTCGGCGGCAAGAGCTCCACCCTGCTGTTCGCCGACGCCGATCTGGACAGGGCCGCCGCGGCGCTGCCCGGGGCCGTGTTCGACAACGCCGGACAGGACTGCTGCGCCCGCTCCCGCCTGCTCATACAGCGCGAGGTGTACGACGATTTCCTGGCCCGGCTGGAGCCGCACGTCGCGGCCTGGCGCTGCGGCGACCCGATGGACCCGGCCACCGGCATGGGCCCGCTGATCACCGCCGAGCAGCGCGCCCGGGTCGCCGGTTACGTGGCCGGCGCGGACGTGCTGATGCGCGGCGACGCGCCCGCCGGGGCCGGTTTCTGGCACCCCGCGACGGTGCTGGCGGCGCGCGACCCCGCTGAGCGGCATTGGCGCGAGGAGGTGTTCGGGCCGGTGCTGTCCGTGCTGCCCTTCGACGGCGAGGACGAGGCGCTGCGGCTGGCCAACGACACCGAGTACGGCCTGTCCGGGTCCATCTGGACCCGGGACGTGGGCCGCGCGCTGCGGCTGGCCCGGGGCGTCGAGGCGGGCGTGCTCAGCGTCAACTCGCACTCCTCGGTGCGCTACTGGACCCCGTTCGGCGGGGCCAAGCAGTCCGGGCTGGGCCGCGAGCTGGGGCCGGACGCCCCACTGGCGTTCACCGAAACGAAGAACGTCTTCATCTCCACCGAGTGAAAAACCAGCGGTGCCCCGCCCGCATCCCGCACGCTGTAAGCACGGGTCGCGGGCGCCACCGGTCATCGGACAGCGAAAGGCAGGCAGAGGCAGGGCATGGGGCGGTTGCAGGACCGGGTGGCGGTCATCAGCGGGGCGGCCAGCGGCATCGGCGCGGCCACGGCGCGGCGGTTCGCGTCCGAGGGCGCGTACGTCGTCGCCGTCGACCTCGCCGAGGAGGCGGGCAAGAAGATCGCCGAGGAGGTCGGCGGCGAGTTCGTACAGTGCGACGTCGCCGACTCCGAGCAGGTGCGCGAGCTGTTCGACGGTGTGGCGGCCCGCCGCGGCCGGGTCGACATCGCGTTCAACAACGCGGGCATCTCCCCGCCCGACGACGACTCGATCCTCGACACCGGGCTCGACGCCTGGGAGCGGGTGCTGCGGGTCAATACCACCAGCGTCTACCTGTGCTGCAAGTACGCCCTGCCGCACATGCTCGCCCAGGGCAAGGGCTCGATCATCAACACGGCCAGCTTCGTCGCCCTGATGGGCGCGGCCACCAGTCAGATCGCTTACACCGCCAGCAAGGGCGGGGTGCTCGCGATGAGCCGTGAGCTGGGCGTGCAGTTCGCCCGGCAGGGGGTGCGCGTCAACGCGCTGTGCCCCGGCCCGGTCGCCACTCCGCTGCTGATGGAGCTGTTCGCGAAGGATCCGGAACGGGCCGCTCGCCGACTCGTCCATGTGCCGATGGGCCGGTTCGCCGAGCCCGCCGAAATCGCCGCGGCGGTAGCGTTTCTCGCCAGCGACGACTCCTCATTCATCACCGCCTCCCAGTTCGTCGTGGACGGGGGCATTACCGGGGCCTATGTGACGCCGTTGTGAGCGATGTGACCAGACCGTTGATCGGTATCACCACCTATGTGGAAACCGCCCGATTCCTCGTGCACGACACCCGCACCGCGCTGGTGCCCTGGGCCTATGTGGAGCAGGTGACCCAGGCCGGCGGGCGGCCCGTGCTGGTGCCCCCGCAGCCCGACGGCGGCGTGGAGGTCCTCGACGGGCTCGACGGCCTGATCGTGGCGGGCGGGGCCGACGTGGAGCCGGCCCGCTACGGCGAGACGCCGCACCCGAAGGTGTACACCAGCCCGCTGCGCGACGCGGGCGAGTTGCCGCTGGTGCGCGTCGCCCTGAAGACCGGCCTGCCGCTGCTCGGCGTGTGCCGGGGCATGCAGGTGATGACCGTGGCCGGCGGCGGGCGGCTGCACCAGCACCTGCCCGACGTGCCGGGCACGGGTCAGCACTCCACGACCGGGCCGACGAAGGTGTACGCCGAGCACCCCGTGAACTTCGCCACCGGCTCGCGGCTGCGGGAGCTGTACGGGCCGGAGGCGGTCGTGAACTCGTACCACCACCAGGCCGTCAAGGACCCGGGGCGGCTGGTGCCGACGGGCTGGTGCACGACCGACGACATGATCGAGGCGGTCGAGCACCCGGATCACCCGTTCGCGGTCGGCGTGCAGTGGCACCCGGAGGACATGGCGACCAACGCGCTGTTCCTGGCACTGGTCAACGCGGCCGTCCAGGTGCGGCACGCCCGCGCCAACCGCGCGGAGTTCTTCGCGACCGTCTGACCCTCATCCGGCGTCACGCTCCGCTCGGGGCGTGACGCCGTCCCGCCAGGTGGCGACGGGGCGGCGGTGTGCAAGAGAGCGGGGTAGCGTCGCGGCATGGGCAAGGTGTACGAGCTGATCGACGACCGGATCCGTGACTTCCTGCTGGCGCAGCGGGTCTTCTTCGTGGCGACCGCGCCGTCCGACCCGGATGGCCACGTCAACGTCTCCCCCAAGGGCCTGACCGACTCGTTCGCGGTGCTCGGCCCGCACCAGGTGGCCTACTACGAGTACGGCGGCTCGGGCATCGAGACCATGGCGCACCTGCGCGACAACGGCCGCATCGTGCTGATGGTGTGCGCGTTCGACGGGCCGCCCAAGATCTACCGCCTGCACGGGCAGGGCGAGGCGGTGCTCGCCGAGGACCCGCGCGCCGCCGAGCTGATCGCGCGGTTCCCCGCCCCGCCGCACGTGGGCCTGCGCAGCATCGTCGTGATCGACGTCACCCGGGTGTCCGACTCCTGCGGCTACGGCGTGCCGCTGATGTCGTACGAGGGCGACCGCGACCTGCTCGTCCAGTTCTGGGACCACAAGACGCCCGAACAGCGCGAGCACTACCGGGCGACCCGCAACGCGCACAGCATCGACGGAGCCCCCGTCTTCGCCGAGCGCTAGAGTTCAGGGCATGAACGGCCGCGCGACGCTGACCCCAGGCAAGCTCTCCCCGTGGCGGGAGGTGCCCGCCCACATCCCCCGTCCCGAGTACGTCGGCCGCAAGCAGCCGAAGCGCTGGGACGGTCCGCTCACCCAGGACGCCGAGTCCATCGAGAAGATGCGGGTCGCCGGGCGGATCGCGGCGCAGGCCGTGCAGCTCGCGGGGGAGCACGCCAAGCCCGGGGTCACCACCGACGAGATCGACCGGCTGGTGCACGAGTTCCTGCTCGACCACGACGCGTATCCGTCGACGCTGGGCTACAAGGGCTTCCCCAAGTCCTGCTGCACCAGCCTGAACGAGGTCATCTGCCACGGCATCCCGGACTCGACGGTGATCGAGGACGGCGACATCATCAACGTCGACGTGACGGCGTTCAAGGACGGGGTGCACGGCGACACCGACGCGACCTTCTGCGTCGGCGACGTGGCCGAGGAGGCCCGGCTGCTGGTCGAGCGCACCCACGAGGCGATGATGCGGGGCATCAAGGCGGTCGCGCCGGGCCGCCCGATCAACGTGATCGGCCGGGTCATCGAGTCGTACGCCAAGCGCTTCGGCTACGGCGTGGTGCGCGACTTCGGCGGGCACGGCATCGGCCAGTCCTTCCACAGCGGACTGTTCGTGCCGCACTACGACAACCCGAACGCCGACACCATCATGGTGCCGGGCATGACGTTCACCATCGAGCCCATGATCACGCTCGGCTCCATCGCGTACGAGACCTGGCGCGACACCTGGACCGTGGTCACCAAGGACCGCCGCTGGACCGCCCAGTTCGAGCACACGCTGGTGGTCACCGAGTCCGGCGCGGACATCCTGACGCTGCCGTGAACCCCGACAAGCCCGACCCCGCCGTGACCGCCGAGAGCGGCGCACGCGCGGCCGGGCCCGTGCCGCCCGACGGCGGTCCCCGGCCCGAGGCCGTCAAGCCGATCGACCACGAGCACGCCGACGTCTCCGGCGGCTGGCTGCGCGCGGCGACGTTCGGCGCGATGGACGGGCTGGTCACCAACATCGGCCTGATCGCGGGCGTGGGCGGCGCCGGGGTCAGCGCGCACACCGTCGTGCTCACCGGCGTGGCCGGACTGGTCGCCGGGGCCATCTCGATGGGGCTCGGCGAGTACGCCAGCGTGCGCACCGCCAACGAGCAGATCGAGGCCGAGGTCGCCAAGGAGCGCCGCGAGCTGCGGCACAACCCGGCCGCCGAGGCAGCCGAGCTGGCCCAGCGCTGGATCGACCGGGGCATCTCGCCGGACCTGGCCCGGCAGCTCGCCGAGGACCTGCGCGCCCAGCCCGACGAGGCGCTGCGCATGCACGTACGCGAGGAACTCGGCATCGACCCGGACAGCAACCCGAGCCCGTGGACGGCGGCGATCTCGTCGTTCGTCTGCTTCTCGGTCGGCGCGCTGATCCCGCTGCTCAGCTACCTGTTCGGCAGCGAGTCTCTGTGGCTGGCGCTGGGCATCGGCGGCCTTGGCCTGTTCGTCGTCGGGGCGCTGACCGCCCGCTTCACCCGCCGCCGCTGGTGGTCCGCCGGCCTGCGCCAGCTCCTGCTCGGCGCGGCCGCCGCCGGCGCCACCTACCTCATCGGCGCCGCCATCGGCGTCAACACCGCCTGACGGGCAAAGCAAGGGCACCTTCTTAACGCTCCGCGTTATAGAAGGTGCCCTTCTTGACGCTCAGCGCGGGACGAGGCTGAAGATCCGGATCACCCGGTTCGAGGCGCGTTCCTGGTAGGTCTGGTAGGCGGGCCAGACGGTCAGCAGCATCCGCCACAGGCGGTCGCGTTCGTCGCCCTCGGCCAGTGACCCGCGGACCGGGATCTCCCGGCCGCCCAGCGTCACCACGGCGTCCGGGGTGGCGAGCAGGTTCGTCGACCAGGCCGGGTGCCCCTGCTGGCCCCAGTTCGAGCCGATGACCACGTAGTTGTCGCCGTCGCGGACGTACACCAGGGGCTGGGTGCGGGGCTGGCCCGACTTGCGGCCCGTGGTGGTCAGGATCAGCGTGGGCAGCAGGCCCAGTGCCACGACCCGGCCCTTGGTCAGCTTGGCGACGGCGCGATCGGCCGGGACGAGGAACCTGCCCATGCGGGCGAACCAGCGGCGGTGGCCCAGGTAGCGGGCGAGGCGGGGGAGCATCGGCACAGTGTGCCGCAAGCGGCCGCCACTGAAAAGTCTTCACGTCTGGGCGCGGCCGACCGGCTCAGCCGCCACGAGGCGTGAGGAAGGGCACCTTCCACAACGCGGAGCGATGTGAAGGTGCCCTTCCTTTGCCCTTACAGGCGGCGTTCGATGGGGAGGCGGGAGCGGGTGAGCAGGCCAGCGGCAGCCATCGCCACGAGCGGGACGGCGAGCACGATGGCGATGGTGTCCCAGGGCATGACCATCCGCATCGGGACGTCGCCGATGCGGATGCGGTCGCCCGCGTTCATGGCGAAGATCAGCACGGCTGCGGTGCCCGCGCCGGCCAGCACCCCGAGCAGTGCGCCCAGCCCGGAGATGACCCCGGACTGGCTCAGCGACAGCAGCCGCCGCACCCGCGGGCCGGCCCCGACCGCGCCCAGGGTGGCCAGGTCGGCGCGGCCGTCCGCGGCGGCCAGGCCGGTGGCGATGCCCGCCGCGCCGAGCGCGACCAGCGCCGCCACCACCCCGAGGATCCAGATCACCGGCTCCTCGCGGTACTGCGCACCCAGCTCGATGTCCACGTTGAGGTTGTCGGCCACCGCGTGCACGGCGGCCCTGAGGCGCTCGGACTCGGCCGGGGAGGGGATGTGCCCGACAGCCGCGAGCACCGTGTCGCGGCGCAGGCCGAGGCCCAGCCGTTCGGCCAGCGCGGGCGTGGTTACCGCGAACGCGGCCGTCTGCGTGCCGCTGGGCAGCGCCGCGCCGGGCACCGTCACCGGCGTGCCGCGTACGCCCTCCTGCTGGTCCTTCCAATCGGTCACGAACACCGTCACCATGCCGTCGTCCAGGTATTTGGGGTCGGCGACCACGATGCCGCCCGCCGCCAGGACCTGCCGGGCCGGTGCCAGGTCTGCCGAGGGCGCGCTGCTGAGCGCGGCCAGGGCGGCCACGTCGTCGACGACCGCGAACTGCATCGAACCGATGCCCATCTGGTACGCGCAACGGGGGTCTTCGCGAGCGGCCCGGTCCCGTTCCTCCGGTGTGGTGTTCGGGTCCTCGGAGGCCGGGCAGCGTTGCGCCGGTGGCACCTCGAGCTGGGGCGAGCAGTAGTGCTCCTTGGCCCGGTCGGCGCAGACGACCGACTGCAGCACGTGCGGTTGCGCACCGGGCAGTGCCTGGCGGACCGCGTCGGAGATCCGGGCGACGTCCGGTTCGGGAGCGCTGTTCTCGGCCATCTGCTGGACCAGCACGTTGCCGACCGGCAGCCGCGGGTCGTAGCTCTCGTACGCCTGCTGCTGCTCGCTGCCGAGGAACGCCCCGATCGCGACCGCCCCGGCGACCGCGGCCATCACGGCCGAGATGGCGGGTGCGGCGGAGCCGCGGTTGCGGGCGGTGTCGCGCAGCGCGATGCGCGGCGCGAGCGGCAGCCACCGCCCGGTGCGGGCGATGAGCCCGACCAGCGACGGGGTGAGCAGCACCAGGCCGAGTTCGCCGAGCACCAGGCCGGCCATGATGGCGGTGGTGCCTGCCATCCCGGCCCCGGCGACGGCGATCGCCGCGCCCACGGCGACCAGGATCAGGCCGAGGGTGATCCAGCGCTTGCGGGAGCGGGTCACGCCCCGGCGTCCGGCGAGCACGGTGACCACGCTCTGCCGTGCGGCGGTGAACGCGGGCACCATCGCGGCCGCGAGCCCCGCGCCGACCGCGAGCAGCACGATGCCGGCCTGCGCGGCGGGGAGGAAGCGCAAGCCCCCGGCGCGGGCCCGGACCAGGTACTGCTCGAACAGCGGGAGGGTCAGCACCGCGGTGCCGATGCCGATGGCGACGGCGGCGACCGCGGCGGCGAGGCCGAGCACCACTCCGTCGGCCAGCACGATGCGCCGCAGGTGGGCCGGGGTTCCGCCGGCGGCCGCGACCAGCGCGAGGTCTCGGCTGCGCCGGCGCGCGCCGACCGCGAAGGCCGGTCCGGCCAGCAGCACGATCTCCAGCATGATCAGCACGACGACGATCGCGCCGAGGGCGATCTCTTCGGGGCCACTGCCGCCCTGCTGGACGTAGTCGTTCGGCACGGTGGGCGGGTCTAGGGCGACGGCGCGGCTCTTGACGAGGATGCCGCGCTGGTTGAGCTGCTGCACGTCGGCCCAGAGCAGGGGCGCGGGGGTGTCGACCACCCAGCGCACCGACGCGGGCAGGACGCCCGGCCGGAAGACGACGGTCTCATGCAGCGAACTCGGGAACTCGACGATCGCGGTGACGGTGTACGTGTACTCGGGCCTCGCCGTGCGGATGGTGCCGCCGACGCCCACGCCGAGCCGGTCGGCCAGCCCTTCGTTGAGCGCGACCTCGTCGTCGCGGGTCGGCGGGGAGCCGTCCAGCAGCTCGACGAAGCCGGACAGTTGCGAGGAGGCCAGGTCCACGCCCCGGGCGCTGACGCCGCCGATGCCACCCGGGGTGTGCACGTCGACTCCACCTTCGGTGATCTGGCCGACCGTCGAGCCCGCGGGAAGCACCGCGAGCAGGTCGGCCGCGCTCGGCTCCGACTCGCGAGGCCCGCCGGTGGAGGAGTACCCGTCGCCGAGCGGGGCCTGCGTGATCGGACCGTCGCTGATCCATTCGACCTGGGCGTCGTACTGCCCGATCTGGCGGGTCAGCTCCTCGACCGGGGTCAGCCGGTGCATGTCGTACGCGGCCGCGACGAACGACATCATCGCGATCGGCAGCCCGATCATGGCGATGACGAGTGCGGAGCGGCCACGGGAGCGCAGCGCCTCCCGGCGCGCCATGCGCAGCGCCGGGGCCCAGCCCCGCAGCCACCTCATGACGCGGTCTCCAGCAGCTGCTCGGGCTGGGTCAGCGGGCCGGACGCGTCGACGATCCGGCCGTCGCGCAGGAAGATTACCCGGTCGGCCCAGGCGGCGTGCCGGGCCTCGTGGGTGACCAGGACCGCCGCCGCCCCCGCGTCGACGCGGGCCCGCAGCAGCCGCAGCACCGCCTCGCCGGTCACCGAGTCCAGGGCGCCGGTCGGCTCGTCGGCCAGCACCAGGCGGCGCTGCCCGACCAGGGCGCGGGCGATGGCGACGCGCTGCTGCTGGCCACCGGACATCTCGTCGGGGAAGCGGTCGGCGTACCCGTCGAGCTCCACTTCGGACAGTGCCGCCTCGGCCGGCGGGCGGGCCTTGCGGGCCGAGACGCCCTCCAGCTCCAGCGGCAGCGCCACGTTCTCCGCGGCGGTGAGGCTGGGCAGCAGGTTCAGCGCCTGGAAGACGTACCCGACGCTGCGGCGGCGCAGCCCGGCCAGCTCCCGGCGGCGCAGCGTGGACAGGGCCACGCCCTCGACCAGCACCTCGCCCGTGTCCGGGGCGTCGAGCCCGCCGGCCAGGTTGAGCAGGGTCGACTTGCCGGAGCCGGACGGGCCCATGACGGCCACCAGCTCCCCGGCCAGCACGTCGAGGGTCACTCCGGCCAGGGCGTGCACGGCCGCCTCGCCGGTGCCGTGGGTGCGGTGCACGTCGCGCAGTTGCAGGACGGCGGTCATTGCCGGGCCTCCCGTGGGGTGTCGTCGTGTGACGGCAGCGGTGCGGCGGCGGGCTTCTCGTAGCGCACCAGGGCCGTCTCGCAGTGGTCGAGCCAGCGCAGCTCGGCCTCGGATTGGAAGATCATCGCTTCGAGCACGAGCCGCCAGGGCAGCTCGGCGTCGGTGCGCTTGAGCCGGGTGTACTCCTGCAGCGCGCGCATCGTCGCGCTGCGCTGGGTCTGCACCACCGCCTGCACGTCGATGCCGGGGGTGGTGATGGCGAGCGCGAGCTTGATGGCCAGCTCGTCGCGGGGACGGTCGGCGCGGGCGATCGGGGTGGCGAACCAGAGCGCGAGCTCGGTGCGGCCCTCCCCGGTGATCTCGTACGGGCGCTGCCCCCCATCGTTCTCCGGCAGCGCGCGCACGAGGCCGTCGCGTTCGAGGCGGTTGAGGGTGGTGTAGACCTGGCCGATGTTGAGCGGCCAGGTGGAGCCGGTGGAGTCTTCGAATTCGGCGCGCAGCTGGTAGCCGTAGCGGGGGCCGCGTTCGAGCAGGGCGAGCAAACCATGCCGGATGGACATGGCTACTGAGTATGCATACCCGGTATGCCGAAGGCAAGGCGTCCGCCCCGACGGGACGGAACGCCTGCTACTGGGTCTTGCGGCCCGGGTATGACACGGTGGCCGGGACGATCTCGGCGAGCTTGCGCCAGCGGGTGCCGCGTACCGCGGCGTCGGTGTAGGCGACCAGGATCCGGCGGCGCACCTCGCCCTCGGCGTCGGCGAGCGCGGCCCGCCAGGTGGCCGCCACCCCGTCCTCGACGTAGGCGGCCAGCTTCAGCGCGGTGGCGTTGTCGGTGACCGGGAACGGCAGCGCGTAGCCCGCCTGGGCCACCGGCGCGCTCGCCTTCAGCTCGGCGAGCTGCACCAGCAGCGCGTCCCGCCGGGTCCGGTGCATCTCCTCACCGGTCCGGGCCTCCTTCTGCAGCGCCTTGTCGAGCTGCACCCCGAGCCGGGCGTACGCGAAGATCGCACTGTGCTCGGCATTCAGCGCCGCCTGCAACCGCTCGGCCAGTGTCATGACAGCACCTCGGCGTGGGTGGCGCGGGCGGCGGCGATCTCGCCGACCAGGACGGCGCGCGATGTGGTGGTGGTTACACATGCCTCGGCGGCCTGCTTGGCGGCGGAGACCTCGGCCGTGCGCAGGCTCTTCAGGATCGCCTTGCGGTCGCCCGTGACCGGGGCGGCGCTGGGCGCGGCGAAGGAGCTGGGCGAGGGCCGCGGGCTCATGATCGCGTCCAGGGCGGCGGCGTGGACGCGGTGCGTCTCGCGCAGCGGCGTGAGCAGCGTGGTGAGGGTGGTGTCCGCAGAGAGCGCGGCGTCATAGGCCGCCACCAGGGCATAGGTGCCTGCCAGCAGGCCGGTCAGGGCGTCCGGCGCGGGCGGGGTGTCCGGGCCCGGGTCGAGCGGGTCGCAGCCGGCCAGCGCGGCCCCGGCGAGCCCGGCCGCCGCCGTCGCGGCGCTCGCCCGCAGCAGCCGCCGTCGATTCGGTCGGAAACCCGCCGACCAGCTATGATCATTTCCCCGCGTACGCACCGCGCCAGTCTTCCTTAAGCCAGCCGCCGCTGCCACTCCGTGATCACGTGTCGGACGCCGCACGCGGCGACCGCAGCGCGCCGCTGGTCGTTGCCGCATGTGCGCGGGTTACGCTCTGCGCAGTCGATGAATCACCGAGAGGGGTGCCCCAGATGGCTCAGCGTGGCCGTGCCTCAGGCCGACCGGCGGGCAAGGCGCCTGCCCGGACGGCGGCACCGGCTCCTGCCAGGACCTCTCCGGCCGAACTGGCGGCGCGCCGCGCCCGGTTGCAGGCCGTGATCGACCCCGTGGTGTCCGGCACCGGCTACGACCTGGAGGAGCTGTCGGTCAAGCAGATCGGCCGGCGGCACCTGGTCCAGGTGGTCATCGACGGCGACGGCGGGGTGGGTCTGGACGCCATCGCCGACGTGTCCCGCGCGGTGTCGCGGGCGCTGGACGAGGCCGAGGAGTCCGGCACAGATCTGATCATGGGCGAGTACCAGTTGGAGGTCTCCTCGCCCGGAGTCGACCGGCCACTGACCCTGCCCCGGCACTGGGCCCGCAACGTGGGCCGCCTGGTGAAGGTGAAGGCGGGGGAGAAGTCGCTGACCGGCCGGGTCGTCGACGCCGACGCCGACGGGATCACCCTCGACGTGGACGGCAAGGAGCACGCGCTGAACTTCGACGCGCTGGGCCCGGGGCGCGTCCAGGTCGAGTTCAAGCGCATGAACGAGATCTCCGATGAGGAGCTCGCGGAGTTCGACGACGACTCGTCCGACGACGAGGAGCTCGACGACGACGAGCGGGACGACGAGGGGGAAGAGCGGTGAACATCGATCTTGCGGCGCTCCGGGCGCTGGCACGCGACAAGGAGATCTCCGAGGAGACCATCCTGCAGGCCATCGAGTCTGCGCTGCTCACCGCGTACCGGCACACCGAGGGCGCGCAGTCGCATGCGCGCGTGGAGATCAACCGCCAGTCCGGTGCGGCCGTGGTGTACGCGCAGGAGTACGGCGGCGAGGGCGAGCTGCTGCGGGAGTGGGACGACACCCCGCACGACTTCGGCCGGATCGCGGCGATGACGGCCAAGCAGGTCATCCTGCAGCGCCTGCGCGAGGCCACCGACGAGGTGCACTTCGGCGAGTACGTCAACCGCGACGGCGACCTGGTCACCGGCGTGATCCAGGCGCACGAGACGCGTACCGAGAAGGGCATCGTCTCGGTCGACCTGGGCAAGGTCGAGGCCGTGCTGCCGCAGTCGGAGCAGGTGCCGGGGGAGACCTATCCGCACGGCCAGCGCATCCGCTGCGTGGTGGTGCACGTGGCCAAGAGCTTCCGCGGCCCGCAGGTGACGCTGTCGCGCTCGCACCCGGCGCTGGTGAAGAAGCTGTTCGCGCTGGAGGTTCCGGAGATCGCCGACGGCACCGTCGAGATCGCCGCGATCGCCCGCGAGGCCGGTCACCGCACCAAGATCGCGGTACGGTCCACCGTGCCCGGGGTCAACCCGAAGGGCGCCTGCATCGGCCCGATGGGCCAGCGCGTGCGCGCGGTGATGAGTGAACTGCACGGCGAGAAGATCGACATCATCGACTGGTCGGACGACCCGGCGGAGTTCGTGGGCAACGCGCTCTCCCCGGCCAAGGCCCTCAAGGTCGAAGTGGTGGATCTCGCAACGCGTGCGGCGCGCGTCACGGTGCCCGACTACCAGCTCTCACTGGCGATCGGCCGGGAAGGGCAGAATGCCAGGTTGGCTGCCCGTCTGACCGGTTGGCGCATCGACATCCGCTCCGACGCGGCCGACTCCGGGTCGGCGCAGCCGCGCGGACCGCGTCCCGCGGCCGATCACGAGACGGAGCCGGGCGGCACTCCCGTCTCCGCGTAGGGGTAGACTCATCAGGTGGTACGACGCTCGCGGCCCGCACCGCTTGTGGCGGCCTCATCAGTCACGCTTGTGCCGCCTCCGGTGCGCACGTGCGTCGGATGCAGGCAGCGGGCGTCCGCTACCGAACTGCTCCGCGTCGTGGCGGTGGCGTCGGGAGCTGACCAGTTCAGTCTCCGACCCGACCCGCGACGCAGATCGACTGGCCGTGGTGCCCACGTGCACCCGACAACGGCCTGTCTCGAACTGGCGCTGCGACGTCGTGCCTTCGGGCGCGCGCTGCGGATCACCGGGGTCATCGACACCGGGGAGCTGGCCGAGGCGATCCACGGACCGTGACCGGTCCGCCGGATCACGAACCGATCCGAAGGATCACCGCCAGACCATCACGGGGTGGCGGACCACCGTAGGCGGCGGCCTCATCAGCCCCGTCTGAGGATCAAGCAAGGTAGGACTACCGGCATGGGCACACGATGAAGTCGCAAAAATGATCAGGCTTCAAGTGCACAAGTGAGGTCGTAGCGGGTCACTGCCCGTGCGACCTCGGAGTGAGGAGTGCAGTGGCAGGCAAGGCCCGCGTACACGAGCTTGCTAAGGAGCTCGGCGTCGAGAGCAAGAACGTTCTCGCCAAACTCAAGGAGATGGGCGAGTTCGTCAAGTCCGCGTCGAGCACCGTAGAGGCTCCCGTCGCCCGTCGGCTGAAGGACGCCTTCGCGGCCGGCTCGGGAGCGCCCAGCGCCCCGAGCGCGCCGTCGGCGCCCGCGGCAGCGGCGACCACGGCGGCGACCGCGAACGAACCACGGGTGACGGCTAGGCCGGCGCCCCCCAAGAAGCCCTCGGCACCCATGAAGCCGAAGGCACCGACCTCCATGGTCCCGCCGACCCCGGTGACGAAGCCGGCCAGCGCCCATGACATCGAGGTCGCCGCAGCCGAGGCCCGCGCTTCGGCGCTCAAGGCCGAGCAGGAGGCCTCCGTCCGGGCGGCCCAGCAGGCTGCCAAGCAGCGTGAGGACCAGCCTCGCGGCGACGGCCCGAAGCCCAGCTTCATGCCGCCCCGTCCCGGCTCCAGCGCGGCCGGCGCAGGCCGTCCGGCGGCTCCGGCCGGCCGTCCCGGCGTGCCCGGTGGCGAGCGCCGCGACGGGCGTCCCGGTGGCCCGCGTCCCGAGGGCGGCCGCGACGGCCGTCCGAGCGGTCCGCGCCCCGACGGCGGCAGCCGTGAGGGCCGTCCGGCCGCTCCCGGCGCCGGTCGTCCGCCGCGCAGCGGTGGCAACAACCCGTTCGGCATCTCGCAGGGTGGCGGCGCTCCGTCGCGTCCGTCCCCGGCCGGTATGCCGCGTCCCAACCCGGCCTCGATGCCGCCGCGGCCCAGCCCGGCCTCCATGCCGCCGCGGCCGAACCCGGCGTCGATGCCCAGCCAGCGTCCGGCTCGTCCGGGCGGCGGCGCGGGTCGTCCCGGCGGTCCCGGTGGCGGCGCAGGCCGTCCCGGCGGTCCCGGTGGCGGCGGCTTCCGCGGCGGCCCCGGTGGCGGCGGCGGTGGCGGCTTCCGTGGCGGTCCCGGTGGCGGCGGTGGCGCCGGCACGGGCTTCCGTCCCGGTGGCGGTGCGCCCGGTGGCGGCGGCGGTTACCGCGGCGGTCCCGGTGGTGGCACCGGTGGCCCGCCGGCGGGTGGCGCAGGCCGTCCGGGTGGCGGTGCCGGCGGTCGCGGCCGTGGTGGCGGCGCTGCCGGTGCGTTCGGTCGTGGCGGCGGCAAGTCGCGCGGCCGCAAGTCCAAGAAGCAGCGGCGTCAAGAGTTCGACAACCTGTCCGCGCCCACGATGAGCTCGGGCGCACCGCGTGGCCAGGGGCAGCAGCTCCGGCTGCCGCGCGGCGCGTCGCTGTCGGACTTCGCCGAGCGCATCAACGCCAACCCGGGCTCGCTCGTCCAGGAGATGTTCAACCTGGGCGAGATGGTCACGGCGACGCAGTCGTGCACGGACGAGACGCTGATGCTGCTCGGCGAGCACCTCGGCTTCGAGGTGCAGATCGTCAGCCCCGAGGACGAGGACCGCGAGCTGCTCGCGCGCTTCAACATCGACCTCGACGCCGACATCGACGAGGAGCGCCTGGTCAGCCGGCCGCCGGTGGTGACCGTCATGGGTCACGTCGACCACGGTAAGACCAAGCTGCTGGACGCGATCCGGTCGGCGAACGTGGTCGAGGGCGAGGCCGGCGGCATCACCCAGCACATCGGCGCGTACCAGGTGCACGTTCAGCACGAGGGTGAAGACCGGGCGATCACGTTCATCGACACCCCGGGTCACGAGGCGTTCACCGCCATGCGTGCCCGTGGCGCCCAGGCCACCGACATCGTCGTGCTGGTCGTGGCGGCCGACGACGGCGTCATGCCGCAGACGATCGAGGCGCTCAACCACGCCAAGGCGGCTGACGTGCCGATCGTGGTCGCGGTGAACAAGGTCGACAAGCCGGAGGCCAACCCGGGCAAGGTGCGTCAGCAGCTGACCGAGTACGGCCTGGTCGCCGAGGAGTACGGCGGCGAGACCATGTTCGTCGACATCTCCGCCAAGAGCCGTCTCAACATCGACGGCCTCCTGGAGGCGGTGCTGCTGACCGCGGACGCGTCGCTGGAGCTGCTGGCTCCGATCGACGGGCACGCCCAGGGTCTGGCCATCGAGGCCCGGCTCGACAAGGGCCGCGGCCCGGTCGCGACGGTCCTGGTGCAGAAGGGCACCCTGAACGTCGGCGACTCGATCGTGGCGGGCAACGCCTACGGTCGCGTCCGGGCGATGCTCGACGAGAACGGCCACCCGCTGGCCGAGGCGGGCCCCGCCCGTCCGGTCATGGTGCTCGGTCTGACCGCGGTGCCGGGTGCGGGTGACACCTTCCTGGCCGCCGACGACGACCGGACCGTTCGCCAGATCGCCGAGCAGCGCCAGGCCCGCAAGCGGGCGGCCGAGCAGGCGAGCCTGCGCGGCCGGGTCTCCCTGGAGAACCTGCTCGAGAAGATCAAGGAGGGCGAGCGCACCTCGCTCGACCTCATCATCAAGGGCGACGTCTCCGGTTCCGTGGAGGCACTGGAGGACGCGCTGGTCGCGCTGCCGATCCCGGAGGAGATCCAGCTTCGGATCATCCACCGCGGCGTCGGTGCGATCACGGAGAACGATGTCAACCTGGCGTCGGCCTCGGCGAACTCGACCGCGATCATCATCGGCTTCAACGTGCGGCCGATGGACCAGGCACGCGACCTGGCCGAGCGCAACGGCGTGGAGATCCGTTACTACACGGTCATCTACCAGGCCATCGAGGAGATCGAGGCGGCCCTCAAGGGCATGCTCAAGCCGGAGTACGAGGAGCACGCCTTGGGCTCGGCGGAGGTCCGCGAGGTCTTCCGTTCGTCCAAGGTGGGTCTCATCGCCGGTTGCATCGTCCGGTCGGGTCTCATCCGCCGCAACGCCAAGGCGCGGGTCGTCCGCGACGGCGCGGTCGTGGCGGAGACCGCCTCGATCAGCTCGCTCAAGCGGTTCAAGGACGACGCGACCGAGGTCCGCGAGGGCTTCGAGTGTGGTCTGACCCTGGGTGGCTACAACAACCTGCAGGTGGGCGACATCATCGAGACCTACGAGATGCGCGAGAAGCCGCGGGTGTGATCCCGTGACGCGGGGCGGGGCCCGGTGCGAAACAGCACCGGAGTCCCGCCCCGCTCCGTGTCCGGCGGTGAACGGACAACAGTTCAGGCTTGATCGTCGTTGAGAAGGCGGCGGAGGGAGTTGGCACAGGTGGCTAGGTACGGGCTTCTGGTGGCGCCGTCGGCGAACCGGGTCTACACGCAGTCGGCGCCGGAGTTGATGGCGGCCGAGCTGGCGGTGTTCTCCGAGCGGGCGCTGGGCGGGCGGATCGAGCCGGCCGAGGTCGTCGAGTTCGCGGGGCGTCCGTACCTGACGTTCGAGGTCGAGGACGGTGCGCTCGGGGCGGACGAGCTGCGGGTGCTGGCGAACCTGTCGTCGGCGTACGCCCTGTTCGAGATGGTCGAGGGCGGGCTGCTGCGGCCGCTGGGCGAGCCGTCGCTGGACCGCTTCGACGACGACCTGATCACCATCCAGAAGTACGCCGGCAAGACCAACGAGCACTTCACCAAGCTGTTGCTCAACGTCACCGTGCTGGCCACGTCCTGGGCCGACCAGCTGCTCACCAAGCGGTTCACCGTGCTCGACCCGGTCGCCGGGCGGGGCACCACGCTCAACCAGGCGCTGATGTACGGCTGGGACGCGGTCGGCATCGAGCTCGACGGCAAGGACGTCGAGGCGTACAGCGCGTTCCTGAAGACCTGGCTCAAGAACAAGCGGATCAAGCACACCACCGACATGACGCCGCTGCGCCGCGAGGGCAAGCGGCTCGGCCGCCGGTTCGACGCCCGCATCGGCGACGTGCGGGAGCACCCGCAGCACCTGTCGCTGTTCGAGGCGGACACGATCCAGTCGCGGGCGCTGCTGAAGGGCAACTCGGTCGACGTGATCGCGGCCGACTTGCCGTACGGCGTGGTCCACGGCAGCCGCAGCGCCAAGGGCCTGTCCCGCGGCCCGCAGGAGTTGCTGGAGGAGGCGCTGCCGGGCTGGTCGTCCCTGCTGCGCCCCGGCGGCGCGCTGGGCATCTCCTGGAACACCCACGTGGCCCCGCGCGAGGACGCGCTGGACCTGCTGGAGGAGCACGGCCTGGAGGCCGTCGACTACGAGGGCTTCGAACACCGCGTCGACCAGGCCATCACCCGGGACATTCTGGTGGCCCGCAAGGTGTGACCTGGCGTACTGTCATCGCTCGTGCATACCGGAACATCCGTTTTCGACCTGCTCCTGCCCGGGGACTCCCGGTCGCTGAAGGAGAAGCGGTCGTACATCCGTCCGATCATCGCGGCGCTGAAGAAGTACGAGGTGGCCGTCGCCGAGGTCGGGGCCATGGAGCTGCACGGCCGCGCCGAGATCGGCGTGGCCGTGGTCGCCGCCGACCCGGCCCACGTCAACGAGGTCCTCGACAACTGCGAGCGCCTGGTGGTGGGCCGCCCGGAGGTCGAGGTCCTCTCGGTCAAACGCCGCTGGTACGGCGACGACGATTAAATGGCGCCCGCCTTCGCGGGCGCGGCGTTCGGCCTCGGAAGCCTCCCTTACCCGCCGGTCGCTCGTCCGCTGCGCGGACTTCCGCTCCTGGCGGGTGCGGTCGGCGGCCGAACACAGAGTGTATTCGTGATCACAGCCCCTGGGGCTGGGTAGGCGTACGGGCTCCGCTCCCACGAATGAGGGTCGGGCCCGGCGGGTAGTGTCATGGTGTTGGTTTCGACCCTGGCTCGTCACCGCGGCCGGCGTGAGTCGGCGCGGGCGCGCCGTGGTCGTCGGTCGCGGAGGTGACGTGATGGCTGATCCGGCCAAGGTTCGCAAGCATGCGGAGCGAGTGCGAGAGCTCGTCGCATCGGCGGTTCGTACCCAGATCAAGGACCCCAGGCTGGGGATGATCACGATCACCGACGCGCGGATCACCGCCGACCTGCGCGAGGCGACCGTCTTCTACACCGTGCTCGGCGACGCCGAGGAGCAGGCCGGCACCGCCGCCGCGCTGGAGAGCGCGAAGGGCATGCTGCGCGGCGTGGTGGGCCGGGCGCTGGGCCTGCGCCACTCGCCGTCGCTGGCGTTCGTCTCCGACGACGTGCAGGAGCACGTGAAGCACATCGACGACCTGCTCGCCGAGGCGAAGCAGCGCGACGAGCAGGTGCAGCAGCTGGCGGCGGGCGCGGCGTACGCCGGTGAGGCGCAGCCGTACAAGGTCGAGGAAGACGACGACGAGGGCTCGTCGGACGACGATGACGAGGACGAGCCGGCGCTGCGCGCGGCAGCTCAGCGGTGAAGGCGACCACGCCGGCCGCCGGGACCACGGGCCGCCCGACCGAGCAGGACTGGGCCGCCGCGGTCGACGCGGTGCGTTCCGGCCTGCGGCCGGGGGCCCGGGTCCTGCTGGTGTGCCACGTCAACCCCGACGGTGACGCGCTGGGCAGCATGCTGGGCTTCGCCCAGGGGCTGCGCCGGCTCGGCGTGACCTCGCTGCAGTGCACCTTCCCCGGCCCGCTCACGGTGCCGGAGCCGCTGCACATGCCGGCGATGGACCTGCTGATCCCCGAGTCCGCGGCCGACCCGGCCCCGGACCTGCTGGTGACCTTCGACGCGGCCAGCGAGTCGCGGCTGGGCGCGCTGGTGGACCGGCTGGAGACCGCGACGGTCAGCCTGGTGCTGGACCACCACGCCTCCAACACCGGCTTCGGCAAGGTGTCGCTGGTCGACCCGTTCGCCGCCGCGACCTCGGTGGTCGCCGCGGAGCTGCTGCGCCGCCTGGACGTGCCGCTGGACCGGGACATGGCCGAGTGCCTGTACATCGCCCTGGTCACCGACACCGGCTCGTTCAAGTTCGACCTGACCACCCCGGAGGTGCACGAACTCGCGGCACGGCTGGTGGCGACGGGCATCGACGTCGGGGCCATCTCGCGTCGCATCTTCGACAGCCGCCCGTTCGGCGCGGTGCGCCTGTTCGGCGAGGTGATGGGCCGGGCGCAGCTGGAGCCGGCGTCGGCGGGCGGGCGCGGGCTGGTGTACGCCGTGGCGACGCTGGCCGACCTGGCCAAGCACGACCAGCCGCCGTACGTGCTGGAGGCGCTCATCGACTCGGTGCGCTGTGTGGCCGAGGCCGACGTCGCGCTGCTGCTCAAGCAGGTCGCGCCCACCGAGTGGGCGGTCTCCATGCGCAGCAAGGGCGGCGCGGACGTGAGCCGGATCGCGGTCGCCATGGGCGGCGGCGGGCATCGGCTGGCCGCCGGCTTCACCGGCCACGGCACCGCCGAAGAGATCATCGACGCGGTACGCGAGCGCCTGGCGGCGCAGAGCTGATCACCGAGACCGGCTTCCGGGCGGAAAGATCTCCCGGAAGACCGGTCAACGGAGCACAATCAGGTCATGGAACAGCGTCCTGAGCTCACCGTCGAGCCGGTGTCGCCCTGGGCGCGGGCACAGGTCATGCTGCCGGTGTTCGTCCCGTTCGCGCTGATCGGCGGGTTGCTTCCCTCGTTCTCGCTGGCCGCGAACCTGTACGTGCTGGCGCTGGGTGGCGGGCTGATGCTGGCGGGCCTGTCCTCGCGCCTACCGCGCCGGGCCGCGCCGGTGGCGCTGCTGCCCGGGGTGGCCTGGTGGCTGGTGCCGGTGGGCGTGTTCGCGATCGTCGAGATCGTCACCTTCGCCATGGGCTCCACGCACGACTACCCCACACTGTCCCTGCTGGCCGACCCGCTGCTCGACGGCTACCTGCTGCGGTCCATGGCGTACTTCGCCTGGCTCGCCGGTTTCTGGGGGCTGGTGCGCCGATGAGCCTGACCCGTTTCCTCGCCATCGCCGGGTTCGTGCTCGCCGCGCTGGCGGTGCTTGCCGTCGAGTGGGCCGCCCGCCGCCCCGACTCCCGCATCCCGACCATCGGTGACGTATCCGCCCTGGTCATGCGCTACGACGTCGGCGGCATCCCGGTCGGCCGCCTCGCCCTGCTCAGCTTCTGGTTCTGGCTCGGCTGGCACTTCCTCGCCCGCTGACCCGCCCCTCCGCCCGCCCCCGCCTCCCCGCGCGCCCCGCCGCCGCCCCGCGCCGCAACTCTTAAAGAGTTGCCCGCTTTCGGTCCCCTGGAAGCCGCGACTCTTTAAGAGTTGCGGCGCGGGGAGTGCGGGCGAGTGGGGTGTGATGGATCGGCAAACGGACATATCCGACTGGTCGTGCGTTAAGGCGACGTTCAGCAGGGGTGTCAGGTGCTTGACGTTCCGTGATGTGGGAACAGCTGTGCAGGATGTGGACCTGAACGATAGTTTTGCCTCTAGCGGCGCCGCCTGTGGTCCACAACGACCTGCGGCTCCGCGGCAGTCACACCGGCGATACAGCTCGGCGATCCCGAGAGCGGCGGCGGACTAGACGAGCACGGCGCGTCCCCGACGCGACCGCGCGACGAAGTTGACCCGTTGTTGTTCTGGAAGGACCGTGCCATGCCCACGTCGAAGAAGCCCCAGCCGCAGCCCACCGAGGAAGAGCGCGAGCGCGAGCAGGCTCGCCGCGCCCTGCAGACCTCCATGGACACCCGGCAGTAGTCCACCCCGCAGGAAACGGGGACCCGGTGGGGTGATCGCTGCGTCTACGCTGTCGTGATGTCCTCGACAGCCGTGCCGGCGGCCCCCGCCATCGACGAACTTCTCGCCGACCTGGCACTGCAGACCCGCCGGCTGCGTATCGCGGCCTGGGTCGCCGGAGGTGTGGGCCTACCGGCCGCTGCCGTCGTGGCGGGCCTGCCGGACAACGTCTGGATCGGACAACTGCTGTCCGGCGCGGTGATCCTGGCCACCGCTCTCGGCCATCACCTCGCCGTGCGGCCGCTGTGGCGGCTGCGCCGCGCACCGGTGCTGGCCCCGCTGTCCCCGGCGGGCTTCGTGACCGCCGCTTCGCCACGGAGCCTCGCGGCCCCGGCCTACCTGCTGGCGATCGCCGGTTACGCGTGGGGCGTGGGCGCACACGGCGCGGAATTCGGGGCGCTACTGCTCGCTGTGCTGATGGGACTGCGCCCGGCACGGGTCGTGCTCACCCCCGGTGCCGTGCTCGTCCGTCGCTTCCGCACGCGGCGCGTACCGTGGGCCCAGCTCTCCGGGGTGCGGGTGACCAGTTCAGGGCTGGCTGACGAGCTGTCGCTCGCCGTCGACGTGCCCGGGCGAGGGCTGGGGACCGTACGCGCCCCGCTCCACCCGCTCGACGTCGACCCGGCGTTCCTCGTCCACCTGCTGCGGCACTACGCCGCCGTGCCCGAGGACCGGACCGCGATCGGCGCGCCCGCCGAACTCGCCCGCCGACGCAGGGACTACCTGGCCGCCCCCGGGCCGGCTGTCGATCCGGTCACCGATCCGGGCCTGGAGCCCGCAGCGGCAGTACCGTGACCGCTGTGCGACAGCAATCCGCGACCGACTACCGCCGGATCGCGGCGCTCGCGCTGCCCGCGCTGGTGGTGCTGGCCGCCGAACCCCTCTACGTGCTCGTCGACACCGCCGTGGTGGGCCACCTGGGCCGGGTGCCGCTGGCCGCGCTCGGCATGGCGGGCACCGTGCTCGGGCTGGCCGTCTGGCTCGGCAACGTGCTGGCGTACGGGACCACGGGCCGGGCCGCGCGCCGCTTCGGAGCGGGTGACCGGGCCGGGGCCGTGCAGGAGGGCGTGCAGGCGTCCTGGCTGGCCGTGCTCGCCGGACTGTTCCTGGTCGTCGCGGCGCAGTTGTTCGCCGGGCCGCTGACCCGGGCGCTGTCCGGCAACGGCCCCGAGTCCGCCGAGGTCGCCGCGCAGGCCGAGCTGTGGCTGCGGGTCGCCTGCCTGGGCGCGCCGTTCATCCTGCTGGCGATGGCCGGCAACGGCTGGATGCGCGGGGTGCAGGACACCCGCCGCCCGCTGCGTTACGTGCTCGGCGCGAACCTCGCCTCGGCCGTGCTGTGCCCGCTGCTGGTGTACGGGCTGGGCTGGGGCATGGTCGGCTCGGCCTGGGCGAACGTGGTCGCGCAGGCCGCCTCCGGCGGGTTGTTCCTGAGGGCGCTGGTCGTGGAGCGGGTGCCGCTCGCGCCGCACTGGCACGTGCTGCGCCGCCAGTTGTCGGTCAACGGCAACCTGATCGTGCGGGGCGCGGCGTTCCAGGCCTGCTTCCTGTCGGCGGCGGCGGTGGCGGCCCGGTTCGGCGCGGCCGCGCTGGCCGCCCATCAGATCGCCCTCCAGCTGTGGTTCTTCAGCGCGCTGGTGCTGGACTCGGTGGCGATCGCCGCACAATCGCTGGTCGGCGCGGAGCTGGGCGCGGGGGACGCGCCCGCGGCCAAGCGCACCGCGCGCCGGATCGCGTGGCTCGGCACTTGGTGCGGGGTCGCGTTCGCCGTCGTGCTCGGCGCGGGTGTGGCGGTGCTGCCCGCGCTGTTCGTCGACGATCCCGCGGTATGGGAGCAGACCGCGCTGATCTGGCCGTGGTTCCTGGTGCTGCTCCCACTGGGCGGGCTGGTGTTCGCCCTCGACGGGGTCCTCATCGGCGCGGGCGACGTCGCCTACCTGCGCAACCTGACCGTCATCGCCGCGGTGGCGGGCTTCCTGCCGCTGACCTGGCTCGCCTACTACCTCCAGCTCGGCCTGAGCGGGGTGTGGGCCGGGCTGACGATGTTCATGGTGGTGCGCTTCGTCGCGCTGCTGCTGCGGATGCGCACCGGTGGCTGGGCCGTGCCCAGCCCGGTCCCTACCTCGCCTTAGGCTGGTCCGTTGTGAGCAATGGGAAGAGGGAGCAGCGCCCGGTGACCGACGGGCTCATCGTGGTCGACAAAGCGGGCGGCATGACGTCGCACGACGTGGTGGCCCGGGTGCGGCGCATAGCGGGCACCCGCAAAGTCGGCCACGGCGGCACCCTGGACCCGATGGCCACCGGGGTGCTGGTGCTCGGCGTCGGCAAGGCCACCCGGCTGCTCACGTACGTGGTGGGCACGGCCAAGGTCTACCGGGGCGTGATCCGGCTGGGGCAGGACACGGTGACCGACGACGCCGAGGGCGACGTCACCAGCACCACCCCCGCGGGGCACGTCACCGACGAGCAGATCCGGGCCGGGCTGGCCGCGCTGACCGGCGAGGTCGACCAGGTGCCGTCCGCGGTCAGCGCGATCAAGGTGAACGGGGTGCGCTCGTACCACCGGGTGCGCCAGGGCGAGCAGGTCGAGCTGCCCGCGCGCCGGGTGACCATCTCCCGGATCGACGTGTCCGAGATCACCCGGACCGGCGACATCGTCGATGTCGCCGTCGAGGTGGCCTGCTCGTCGGGCACCTACATCCGGGCCATCGCCCGTGACCTGGGCGCCGCGCTGGGTGTCGGTGGTCACCTCATCGCGCTGCGGCGCACGGCCGTGGGCGGGTTCACCCTCGCCGAGGCGTACACCCTGGAGCAGCTCGCGGAGCTCGCCGACCCGGTGGCGCTGCCGTTGGCGCAGGCCCTGGGCCGCGCCATGCCGGTGCGCACGGTCGACGCCGATGCCGCGAAGATCGTGTCGCACGGCGGGCCGCTGCCCGCGGTCGGCCAGGCCGGGCCGTACGGTGTGGTGGGCCCGGACGGGGCCGCGCTCGCCGTCATGTCGGAGCGCGGCGGCCGGGCCAAGGCGGAGATCGTCCTGGTGGGAGGCGAGCAGTGATGCAGCGTTGGCGGGGGTACGACGCGGCGCCGGGCGGCTGGGGCCGCGCGGTCGTCACCATCGGCGTCTTCGACGGCGTGCACACCGGGCACCAGCAGACCATCGGCCACGCCGTGAAACGTGCCCGCGAGATGGGCCTGCCCGCCGTGGTGCTGACCTTCGACCCGCACCCGTCCGAGGTGGTGCGGCCCGGCTCGCACCCGGCGATGCTGACCTCCCCGCAGCGCAAGGCCGAGCTGCTGGCCGCCCTGGGCGTCGACGTGCTCTGCGTGCAGCCGTTCACGCTCGAATTCTCGAAACTCGACGCCGACCGGTTCGTGCACGACGTGCTGGTCGAGCACCTGCACGCGGCGCTGGTCGTGGTGGGGGAGAACTTCCGCTTCGGCCACAAGGCCGCCGGAGACGTGGAGCTGCTGGCCAAGCTCGGCCGCACGTTCGGCTTCGCGGTCGAGTCGGCCCCGCTGGTCACCGGCGACGGCACCGTCTACTCCTCGACGTACGTGCGGGCCTGCGTGGACGCCGGTGACGTGGAGGCGGCCGCGGCGGTGCTGGGCCGCCCGCACCGGCTGGAGGGCGTCGTGGTCCGTGGCGACCAGCGCGGCCGGGAGATCGGCTTCCCGACCGCCAACCTGATGGTGGCCAAGTACGCGGCGGTGCCCGCGGACGGTGTGTACGCGGCCTGGCTGGTGCGCGGCAACGAGCGCCTGCCCGCGGCGGTGTCGATCGGGACGAACCCCACGTTCGCCGGACAGGACCGGCGCGTCGAGGCGTACGTGCTCGACTTCTCCGGCGACCTCTACGGCGAGCGCCTGGCCCTCGACTTCGTCAGCCATCTGCGCCCGACCCTCAAGTTCGACGGCGTCGAGGGTTTGGTGGAGGCCATCCACGATGACGTCGCCCGCACGCGAGCGGTCCTGGGCGTGCCGAAGCCGTAGGATCGGCGGCTGTGAACATCCCGTGGCGTGAGGTCGAGCCGCTGCCGAAGCTGAACGGCGCGGTTGAACCTATTCTGCTGACCGTCGACTCGCTGCACGCGGCATGGAAAAGGTCAATCGAGCAAGCGCCGCCGGCGGAGTTCGCCGAAGCCCGCCAGCGAAGTCTGCGCCGGCACGCCATCGAAACCGGCATCATCGAACGGCTATACGATCTTGACTGGGGCGTGACCGAGGCGCTGGTCGCCGAAGGCATCACGGCAGAAGTAGCAGCTCGTGAAGGTGGGGTCTCGGAAGACGCCTTCAACTTGATGCGCGATCAGCTGGGTGCGCTGGAGTACCTCGTCGAGGCCGTGCAGGAGCAGCGTGAACTCTCCTCGTTCTTCATCCGGGAACTTCATCAACTGATTACGCAGCACCAGCCCACATACGATGCCAGGGATGCGCTGGGTCGCGCCGTCCAAGTCCCGCTGCCCCGCGGTGAGTGGAAGTCCCAGCCGAATCATGTGCGCCGCCCAGACGGGACGGTGCTCGAATACACGCCTCCTGAGCAGGTTGCCTCGCAGATCGAACGACTGGTGGAGCTCTACCGGGATACCGCTGGGAAGCACCCGGTGGCGAGGGCCGCCTGGCTGCATCACAGGTTCATCTGCATCCACCCCTTCGCCGACGGGAACGGCCGGGTCGCCCGCGCGCTTACCTTGCTGGTGCTCCTGCAAGGGCATTACGCACCCCTGGTCGTCGACAGGCGCAATCGTGCCGAATACATCAGGGCGTTGGACGCCGCCAACGATGGAGATCTTCGCCATCTCGTGCGGTTGTTCGCCGAGCTGGAGATCGTTTCGTTGCGGGCCGAGCTTGAACGACCGGCGTTGACCTCACCGGCGGTGAGTAGTGCTGCGGCTGTCATCGCCGCACACGCCCAGCGGGTGCTCGAGCGTGAGCGAACCCTGGACGTCGCGGAAGGCGCCGGCGCGTTGGCACTCAGGCGCGAGTTGCGGTCGCGTGTCGTGCGTTGGCTGCAGCGCATTGCTGCTGAAGTACAACAGGCGTACGTCCCTATCGATCCGAAGGCCACCGTCGATGTCGATCTTCGTCGCGTCAGGGCATTGGTGACCGTTCGGGGTCACCGCCTGGAGTACACGGTCGTCATCCGCACTGTTGCAGACACCGGTGCCTGCGATGTGAGAGTGCTGGCTCTTGCACAGCAAGCCCGTGGCGACGCCCACCCCTCCACCTACCGGGGGGCGGTCTTGCTGAGTGACCTACCGCCGAACGATCGGGCGGTTGCCGTGGCGCCCGACACGTTGCAGGCGATCTGGCCGGACGTCGAGGAGTTGTTGGACCGGACGTTCACTCTGGCGGTCGACCGGTTCACCCGCGGGCTGTACGCGGAGTAACACGCGGTTTGCGTATCCCGCCGGGGTGGTATCTCACCGACTGGTAGCCTGGAGGGGACACCGGGTCACCGGTGTCGGCCCGGTATGCCTGCACGACGCCGCGGGATATCGGGTGGCACAGAACCCACAGTTAGGGAGACCATGGCGCTCGACGCTGAAGTCAAGACCCAGATCATGGCGGACTACGCCACCGTCGAAGGCGACACCGGTTCGCCGGAGGTCCAGGTGGCGGTCCTCACCAAGCGGATCCAGGATCTTACGGAGCACCTCAAGCAGCACAAGCACGACCACCACAGCCGTCGTGGTCTGCTGCTGCTGGTCGGCCGCCGCAAGCGGCTGCTGGCCTACCTGCAGAAGTCGGACATCGCCCGCTACCGTGCGCTCATCGAGCGCCTCGGCCTGCGCCGATAGTTCTGACGGGGGAGCGGCGCCAGTCGCTCCCCCGACGTTTGAATACACCTGGCACGGACCCGCCGTCGGGAGGAACACCGGGCCTGGCGCAAGCAACACACCCAGGCCGGCCGGTTTGGGTCGGTCCTCGGTAGTGGTGTCCGGAGCGAGCTCCGGGCGCTTCGATCGAAGACCGACTGTCCTACCGGCAACGGGCGGCACGTGCCGCGACAGAAGGAGCACACAGCTTCATGACCGAGCACAACCTCGGCGAACAGACCAGCAAAGCAGTGATCGACAACGGGTCGTTCGGCACCCGTGAGGTCACTTTCTCCACCGGACGGCTGGCCCGACAGGCCGCCGGCTCCGTCATCGCCCAGCTGGGCGACACGGTGGTCCTCTCCGCGACCACCGCCAGCAAGCAGCCCCGCGACAGCTTCGACTTCTTCCCGCTGACGGTGGACGTCGAGGAGCGGATGTACGCCGCGGGTCGCATCCCGGGCTCGTTCTTCCGCCGGGAGGGCCGTCCCAGCGAGGACGCCATCCTCACCTGCCGCCTGATCGACCGGCCGCTGCGCCCGTCGTTCGTGAAGGGCCTGCGCAACGAGGTCCAGGTCGTCGAGACGGTGCTCTCGCTCGACCCGGAGCACCCGTACGACGTGGTCGCGATCAACGCGGCCAGCATGTCCACCAAGCTGTCCGGCCTGCCGTTCAGCGGCCCGATCGGCGCCACCCGCGTGGCGCACATCGACGGCCAGTGGGTGGCCTTCCCGACCCACGCCGAGCTGGAGCGCGCCACCTTCGACATGGTGGTCGCCGGCCGTGCGCTGGAGGACGGCGACGTCGCCGTCATGATGGTCGAGGCCGAGGCGACGGAGAACACCGTCAAGCTGGTCGCGGGCGGCGCGCAGGCGCCGACCGAGGAGATCGTGGCCGGTGGCCTGGAGGCCGCCAAGATCGCCATCCGTGAGCTGTGCCGGGCGCAGAGCGAGCTGGCCGCGGTCGCCGCGAAGCCGGTGACCGAGTTCCCGGTGTTCCTGGACTACCAGGACGACGTGTACGCGGCCGTGAAGGCGGCGGCGGGCTCCGAGATCGCCGAGGCCCTCAAGATCGCCGGCAAGGCCGATCGCGAAGAGGCCCTCGACCTGGTCAAGGAGAAGGTCGTCGGCCAGGTCGCGCCGCAGTTCGAGGGGCGCGAGAAGGAGGTCTCGGCCGCGTTCCGGTCGGTGACCAAGTCCGAGGTGCGCAACCGCGTGCTGCGGGACGGCGTCCGCATGGACGGCCGTGGGCTGCGCGACATCCGCCAGCTCACCGCCGAGGTGCAGGTGCTGCCGCGAGTGCACGGCTCGGCGCTGTTCGAGCGGGGCGAGACCCAGATCCTGGGTGTCACCACGCTGAACATGCTGCGCATGGAGCAGGCGCTGGACACGCTGTCGCCGGCGAAGACCAAGCGCTACATGCACAACTACAACTTCCCGCCGTACTCGACCGGTGAGACCGGCCGGGTCGGCTCGCCGAAGCGCCGCGAGATCGGCCACGGCGCGCTGGCGGAGCGGGCCCTGATCCCGGTGCTGCCGGCGCGCGAGGAGTTCCCGTACGCCATCCGGCAGGTGTCGGAGGCCCTGGGCTCCAACGGCTCGACCTCGATGGGCTCGGTCTGCGCGTCGACGATGTCGCTGCTGAGCGCCGGTGTGCCGCTGAAGGCCCCGGTCGCCGGCATCGCCATGGGCCTCATCTCCGACGAGGTGGACGGCAAGACCCAGTACGTGACGCTGACCGACATCCTCGGTGCCGAGGACGCGTTCGGCGACATGGACTTCAAGGTCGCCGGCACGCCGGACTTCGTGACCGCCCTGCAGCTGGACACCAAGCTCGACGGCATCCCGTCGGACGTGCTGGCCGCCGCGCTGCAGCAGGCCCACGAGGCGCGCCAGACCATCCTGGGTGTGATGGCCGCGGCCATCGCCGCCCCGGGTGAGATGAGCGAGTACGCCCCGCGGGTGACCTCGGTCAAGATCCCCGTCGACAAGATCGGCATGGTGATCGGGCCCAAGGGCCAGACCATCAACGCGATCCAGGACGAGACCGGCGCCGAGATCTCCATCGAGGACGACGGCACGATCTACGTCGGCGCGACCAACGGCCCGTCGGCCCAGGCCGCCGTGGACCGGATCAACGCCATCGCGAACCCGACCCTGCCGAAGGTGGGCGACCGCTTCCTGGGCACCGTGGTGAAGACGGCGGCGTTCGGCGCCTTCGTCTCGCTGCTGCCCGGCCGCGACGGTCTGCTGCACATCTCCAAGGTGGGCGACGGCAAGCGGGTCGACCGCGTCGAGGACTTCCTCAACGTCGGCGACAAGGTCGAGGTCGTCATCGCCGACATCGACGCGCGTGGCAAGGTCTACCTGGACAAGATCGGCCCCGACGGCAACCCGATCGTCAGCGACAAGGCGCCCCGTGAGGGCGGCGAGCGCGGTGGCGACCGGGGTGGCGACCGCGGCCCGCGCCGCGAGGGTGGCGACCGCCCGGCCCGCGAGGGCGGCGAGCGTCGGCGCACCCAGCGCCGCGACTAGTCGGTGACCAGCAAGAACAGCTAGAACACAGCCCGCGGGGAAGGACTCCTTCCCCGCGGGCTGTGCCCGTTACCCGCCGTTGAGGAACCCGTGCCGCCCATGTCTTCTGCCTTCACCACCGGCGGCGAGCCCGCGCCGCAGCCCACCGGATCGGCCCCCGCCGCGCGCCCCACGGGCGGTTCGCGGGCGGTGACCCGGACCGTCGACAGCGACCCGCTGGGCGGGACGGTGCGGCGTACCACGCTGCCCAACGGGATGCGCATCCTCACCGAGGCCGTGCCCGCGATGCGCAGCGTTACCTTCGGCATCTGGGTCGGGGTCGGCTCGCGCGACGAGGCCCCCCAGCTCGGCGGGGCCTCGCACTTCCTGGAGCACCTGCTGTTCAAGGGCACCCGCAAGCGGTCCGCGCTGGACATCTCCGCGCAGATCGAGGCGGTCGGCGGCGAGACCAACGCGTACACCGCCAAGGAGTACACCTGCTACTACGCGCGGGTGCTCGACGAGGACCTGCCGCTGGCCATCGACGTCATGTGCGACGCGGTCGCCGACTCGGTGCTGGCCGAGGCCGACGTCGAGACCGAGCGCGGGGTGATCCTCGAAGAGATCGCCATGCACGCCGACGAGCCCGGCGACGAGGTGCACGACCTGCACGCCGAGGTCGTGTACGGCGATCACCCGCTGGGCCGGCTGATCTCGGGCACCGTCGAGACGATCACGCCGATGACCCGCAAGCAGATCAACAGCTTCTACCGGCGGCGGTACGCCCCGCCGGTGATCGTCGTCGCGGCCGCGGGCAACCTCGACCACGCCACCGTGGTCAAGCAGGTCCGCGAGGCGTTCGCGGGCACACCGCTCGGCGACGCCGTGGCCGCCTCGCCCGAGCCGACCCGTTCGCCGCACTCGCGGGTCAAGCACCGCGCCCCGGCCACCCTGGTGCGCCCCGACGACACCGAGCAGGCCCACCTGGTGCTCGGCGGCCCGGCCCTGCACCGCCACGACGAGCGCCGGTTCGCGCTCGGGGTGCTCAACAACGTGCTCGGCGGCGGCATGTCCAGCCGCCTGTTCCAGCAGGTCCGCGAGAAGCGCGGGCTGGCGTACTCGGTGTACTCCTACACCTCGCAGTATGCCGAGACCGGCACGTTCGCGGTGTACGCCGGCTGCGCCCCCGCCAAGGCCGAGGAGGTCCTCGCCCTGATCCGCCAGGAACTGTCCGACGCCGCCGCTCACGGCATCACGGCTGAGGAACTGCGCCGCGGCAAGGGCATGCTCAAGGGCTCGCTGGTCCTCGGCCTGGAGGACACCGGCTCCCGCATGAGCCGTCTGGGCAAGGGCGAACTCCTCCACGGCGACCTCATGTCCGTCGACGAACTCCTCCGCCGCATCGAGTCCGTCACCCTCGACGAGGTCAACCACATAGCCGCCAAAATCCTCAACACCCCCATGTCCCTCGCGGTAGTCGGCCCCTTCGAAGAGACCGCCTTCCCGCTCTGACCGTTCCTGCGGCCCTCGCGCGTTGATCATGAATTTATGGCACGGGTCGGCGGTGTGTCTCGGGCACAACCTCATGATCAAAGCGGTGGATCGTAGGCCCGCCGCCGGGTGTCCCAGAAAGGCGTGGTTGGCGCGGGCGGGGCGGTCTGATCCGCTAGGTTGGGCGCGTGACTGATGACGTGGAGCTGCTGCGGGTCGGTGTGCTTGGCGCCCGGGGCCGGATGGGCATCGAGGTGTGCCGGGCCGTGGACCAGGCCGACGACCTCGACCTCGTGGCGATGATCGACCAGGGCGACTGGCTGTTCAACGCCTCGGACGCCGGCGCGCAGGTCGTGGTGGACTTCACCACGCCCGACGTGGTGATGGACAACCTGCACTGGTGCATCGACCAGGGCATCAACGTGGTGGTCGGCACCAGCGGCTTCACCGACGAGCGCCTGGCGCAGGTCAAGGGCTGGCTCGACCAGAAGCCCGGGGTCGGCGTGGTGATCGCCCCCAACTTCGGCATCGGCGCGGTGCTCATGATGGAGTTCGCCGAGCGGGCCGCCCGCTACTTCGACTCGGTGGAGATCATCGAGCAGCACCACCCGAAGAAGGTCGACGCCCCCAGCGGCACCGCGCTGCACACCGCCCGCCTCATCGAGCAGGCCCGCAAGGCGGCGGGCAAGGCGGCGATGCCCGACGCCACCACCGACGAGATGGCCGGCGCGCGCGGGGCCGAGGTCGGGGGCGTACGCATCCACAGCGTGCGCGCCGCAGGCCTGGTCGCCCACCAGGAGGTCCTCTTCGGCGCCACCGGCGAGACCCTGACGATCCGCCACGACTCCTTCGACCGCGTCTCCTTCATGCCCGGCGTCCTCCTCGCTATCCGCGAGGTCGTCAACCGTCCCGGCCTCACCCTAGGCCTCAACCACCTGCTCTAGCCCCACTCCCACTCCGCCACAACGTCCGCGCAAGATCGTCGCGATCGTTGTGGCGGTCTGGTTTTGGCTGATCATGAAGTTAGGGCAGCGACGCACCGCCGAACACTGCCATAAGTTCATGATCAACGCGGTGGGGGGTGGGGGGTGTGGCCGGGTGGGTCAGAGGGTGGTGTGGAGGCGGAGTTGGGGGACCAGGAGGTCGTCGACGTCGAGGGCGCGGGTGGCGCCGTCGGGGGCCCAGCCGGCTGAGGTGAGGAACTTGCGGGTCGCGGCGTCGGCGTCGAAAGCCCAGCACACGGCGCTGTCGAACTTGTCGCCGCGCCACAGGTCGACGCTGGCGGCCAGCAGCCGGCTGCCGTGGCCGCGGCGGCCCCAGCGGGGCTCGACCAGCATGTCGGTGATCGCCGCCACATTCTCGCGGTCGGGCGTGTGATCCTCGTCCGCGGCCAGCGCACCGTCGTCGAAGGGACCGGAGGCGGCGAATCCCACCACGTATTCTTGGACGGCCTGCTCGACCGCGTTCTGCTCCACGGCGACGAGGACCCGGTGGCGGGCGCTGGGGGGCGTGGTCACCGCGTCGAGCCAGCGCTGCGCCAGGAACGCCTCGTCGATCTCGTCGAGGACGTGTTTGGGCAGCACCCGGCGATAGGCGACCCGCCAGGTCGCCAACTGGATACGTGCGATCTCGCCGGCGTCGTCGGGACGCGCCGGTCGGACGAACCCGACTGCCACGCCCCGAAGCGTACCGAGCCCATCCGGGCACTGATCAGGAGGTCTGAGCTTGAGCCGCGGACGGCAGATCGCGACCGTGTCGGCACTGGCCGTCGCGTCGCTGGTGTTCGTCGCGCTCTTTGCGCAGCGGCACGGCTTCTTCGACCTCAACGTCTACTACGGCGCCGTCCGGTTCTGGACCGGCGGTGGCGAGATCTACGACTTCGTCCGGCCCTACAGCACGTACGGCTTCACGTACCCCCCGTTCGCGGCACTGGCCATGCTGCCGATGGCGCTGCTGTCCTGGCCCGCCGCGATCGTGGTGAGCTCGGTGGCGACGGCGCTGGTGACCTGGTGGCTGCTGCGACTGCTGCTGGGCCCGGTGATCGCCGCGCAGCGCTGGACGCCGTGGTTCGTGGTGGCGGTCGCGCTGTGCCTGGTCACCGTGTACGAGCCGATGCGCGAGACGTTCCTGTTCGGCCAGGTCAACATGCTGCTGCTGGGGCTGGTCGCGGCGGACCTGCTGCTGTTCACGCGTAAGGGCAGCAGGTGGGGCGGCGTGGGCATCGGCCTGGCCACGGCGATCAAGCTGACCCCGGGCATCTTCATCGTGTACCTGCTGATCACGAAGCGCTGGCGGGCCGCCGCGGTCGCGAGCGGCACGGCCGCAGCGGCGACGCTGGGCGCGGCGGCGGTCGCGCCGGACGCCTCGCGCGAGTTCTGGACCAGCGCGCTGTGGGACACCGACCGGGTCGGCGTGCTGTCGTTCATCTCGAACCAGTCGCTGCAGGGCGTGGTGGCCCGGCTGACGGCGGGTCACCCGAGCAAGGCGCTGTGGGCGGTGCTGGTGGTCGCCGTGCTGGCGGTGTGGTTCGTGCGGTCCCGGGCGGCGGTGGCCCGGGGCGACGAGGTCGCCGGGCTCGCGTTCACCGGCATCATCGGCGTGCTGATCAGCCCGGTCACCTGGGTGCACCACCTGGTCTGGCTGATCCCGGCGTTCGTGCTGCTGGTCGAGCGCGGCTTCGCGGCCGAGCGGGGCAGCAGGCGGCGGTGGTCGCTGCTGGGACTGGCCGCGGTGTCGTACGCGATCCTGTCCAGCCGGGTGGTCTGGCTGTGGGAGGGCGAGGTCGGCGGGGTCGGCACGCTGCTCGGGTCGAACCTGTACGTCTGGGTGTGCCTGGCGCTGCTGTGCTGCACGCCGCTGGCAGCGGGGTCAGCCGCGCCGGAGGGTGCAGCGCAGCTCGGGGATGTCGACGTCGCTGCCGGTGGGCCGGTACGTCGCCCGAAGGCCGTCCGGGTGTAGCCCGTGCCGGGCGTAGAAACGCAGCGCCCGGTGGTTGTCCGCGAGCGCCCACAGCCGCACCTCGGGTTGCGGCAGCGCGTCCAGCGCGGCCAGCAGCAGGGCGTCGCCCGCGCCGGTGCCCCAGCGGTCGGGGTGCACGTAGATGGCGAGGATCTCGCCGTACTCCGGCTGCAGCGGGCTGCCGTCCAGCTCCTGGGCGCGGTAGGGGCCGTGGCAGACGAAGCCGGTGACCGTGTCGCCGTCGAGCGCGACGAGGTTGCGGAACGGACTGTCCGGGTCGGCGAGGCGTTCGAGCCGCCAGGCGGTGCGGCCGGACACGTCCAGCGCGGTGAGCACGTGGTCGGGCACGATTCCGGCGTACGCGACCTGCCAGGCCTGGATGTGCAGCGCCGCGACGGCCGCGCAGTCGGCGGCGGTCTCCGCCCGAACGATGATCCCCATGCCCATAGAGCCTAGGAATATCCGCTCACCCGAGGCAAAGCGGTTACTACAGTCCAGCTCACCCCCGGTGACGCGTTAAGAAGGTGCCCTTCCTCTACGCATGGCGATGGGAAGGTGCCCTTCCTTTCACCATCTCGTCGGGGGAGCGGGGTAGCGTCGGGCGGCGTGGAGACGGTGACGGTGGCGCAGGCGCGGCGGATGGCGCTGGCGGCGCAGGGGTTCGCGGACCGGGGGCCTAAGGGGCCGGTGGGGGCGCGGCAGCTGCGCAAGGTCGTGGGGCGTACGGGGCTGCTGCAGATCGACTCGGTGAACGTGCTGCAGCGGGCGCACTACCTGCCCGCGTACAGCCGGATCGGGTCGTACGACCCGGCGGTGCTGGACGGGGCGAGCGCCCGCCGGCCGCGCTGGCTGTTCGAGTACTGGGGCCATGAGGCGTCGCTGCTGCCGGTCGAGCTGCAGCCGCTGATGCGGTGGCGCATGGCGACCGCGCAGGGCGTGTGGGGCGGGCCGCGCAACATCGCCGCGCAGCGGCCGGACCTGGTGCAGTGGGTGCTGCAGGAGGTGCGTGACCGGGGCCCGGTGACCGCCGCCGTGATCGAGCAGGACGTGCCCAAGCCCAAGGACAACTGGGGCTGGAACTGGTCGGACGTGAAGAAGGCGCTGGAGTGGCTGTTCTACTCCGGTGAGATCACCTCCGCGGGCCGGACCAGCCAGTTCGCCCGGCTGTACGACCTCACCGAGCGGGTGCTGCCCACCGCGGTGATGAGCACCCCGACCCCGGAGCCGGCGGCGGCGTACCGGGCGCTCGTCGAGATCGCGGCGCGCGGCCTGGGCGTGGCTGCGGAACCGGAGCTGCGCGACTACTTCCGGCTACCGCTGGCCGGGGCCCGTACCGCCATCGCCGAGCTGACCGAGGCCGGGGTGCTCATCCCCACCGAGGTCAGGGGCTGGAAGCACAAGGCCTGGCGGCACCGCGACGCCGCTCTGCCCCGTAAGGTCGCGGTGTCCACGCTGGTCAGCCCGTTCGATCCGTTGATCTGGGAACGGTCGCGCACCGAGCGGCTGTTCGACCTGCGCTACCGCATCGAGATCTACGTGCCCCAGGAGCAGCGGGTGCACGGCTACTACGTGCTGCCGTTCCTGCACGGGGACCGGTTCGCGGCCCGGGTGGACCTGAAGGCCGACCGGCGGGCCGGGGTGCTGCGGGTGCCCGCCGCGTGGGCCGAGCCCGGGGTCGACGAGCACGCCACGGCCGAGGCCCTCGCGGTCGAGTTGCGCAGGCTGGCGGCCTGGCTGGGACTGGGTGAGGTGGCCGCTCCCGAGCGCGGCGATCTGGCTGACGCGCTCGCCGACGCGGGTATGCGGGGCAGTGTAAGTTCGGTGTTGTGACCGAGGCCTCCGCCGCTGTGAACCCGCACGGCCCGCAGTTCGCGGGCGACCCCTTCACGCCTCCGCCGGCCGACCGGATCACCCGGTTCACCGACTGGCTGCGCGCCCACACCCCGGTCTGGGCGGGCCCGCTGGCGGCGCTGGCCTGCATCGGCGGCGCGCTGACCTACACGCAGCTGGCCGACCCGGCCAACGTCGGCGCGAACGCGACGCCGACCTGCCTGGTCAAGATGCTCACCGGCTTCGACTGCCCCGGCTGTGGCGGCACCCGCGCCGCCTGGTACCTGATGCAGGGCGACCTGCCCGCGGCGGCCCGCCACCACATCATGTTCGTCTTCGCCGTGCCGTTCCTGATCTACATGTACGTGGCCTGGGCGGGCAACACCACCTTCAAGTGGAAGCTGCCCCAGCTCAAGATCACTCCCAAGCACCTCGCCTGGTTCCTGGGTGCGTGGGCGGTTTTCATGGTGCTGCGCAACCTGCCCTGGGCCCCGTTCACGTACTTCTTCGTCTGACCGGGCGCGCGCCGCTCCCGGGCGCGGCTTACCGGACCACGTCCGCCGAGTTCGCGGCGAACGACGAGCGGTGCACGGTTGCGCGGTGCGCGCTCGTGTAACGGTGAGCGGTCGGTGGTGAGGCGCGGATCGTTGTGCGGGGGTCAGGCGGGGACGACGCGGCGCAGCGTGATGTCGCCGGAGGCGGTGCGCACCTTGAGAGTGAGGGTGCCGCCGGTGGTCTCGGCGGGCGGTGCGGTCGAGGACATGTTCAGGTCGCTGCGGGTACGCCCCGCGGCGGTGCTCAGGTCGAGCCAGACGGCCGTCCCGGCGGCGACGCCGACGGTGATGTCACCGCTCGCCGAGTTCAGTCTGGCCTCGCCGCTGCGGGCGACCCCGACGACGATGTCCCCGGAGGCGGTGGTGGCCCGCGCGTCGCCGTCGACCCCGCCGAGCTCGATGTCGCCGCTGGCGGTGTTGACGGTGGCGGTGCGGCCGATGTGCCCGGTGCGCACGTCGCCGGAGGCGCTGCTCGCGTGCAGGTGTCCGCCGACCGTGCTCAGGCGTACGTCGCCGCTGGCACTCTTGACGGTGACGTCGCCGGTCACCGGTCCGAGGGACACGTCGCCGCTGGCGGCGCTGACCACCGCGTCGTGGTAGGTGCCTTCGCACACCGCGTCCGCGGAGGCGATCTTCACGCTGAGCGCGCTGCCGGTGGGCAACTCGACGCGGACGAGGATGCGGGCGCGGCGGAACAGCCGCCAGCCGCCGTGCTCGGGTGCCTGGACCAGCAGGTGCCGGCCCTCCACAAAGCTGATCTTGGTTTCGCGTACCGCCTCGGCGCTGGACTCGCTGTTGTCCATGGCCGTGACGCTGACGGTGGCG
Organism: Catellatospora aurea; assembly: GCF_042663325.1. Classification (NCBI taxonomy): domain Bacteria; kingdom Bacillati; phylum Actinomycetota; class Actinomycetes; order Micromonosporales; family Micromonosporaceae; genus Catellatospora; species Catellatospora aurea. Next base: position 48,903 of record NZ_JBHTAC010000014.1, on the reverse strand, counting down.
GTGTCGCGATCCGAGGCGACGACCTCCAGGCGGCCGGCGGCGACGCGCAGGTCGGCCCGGACGGTGCCGGTGCAGGGGAACGTCTGGTTCATGGTCGGCTCCTGGGGATCAGGCCTGGGCCCAGCCGGTGACCCGGCGGCCGAGGTGGGAGGTGGGCGGTGGGGTGACCGGGCGCAGCGCGTTCGCGGTGGCGCGCACGAGCCAGGAGTTGACCGAGATGCCCTCGGCCGCGGCGGCCCGCTCGGCCGCCTCCTTGAGCTGCTCGGGCAGGCGCAGGGTGAGCCGGGCCTGGTCGCCGCCCTCAATGAGCAGGGGGTCGGGCGCGGCGGGGGGCGTCTCGTGCGCCGGGGCGGCGAGCGTGGTGACGACCAGGTCGGCTTCCCGCCCCCGGATGCGCACCTCGACGGTCGGGCCGTCGAGCTTGGTGGTGATCTCGGCGCTCGCGTCGGCCAGCACCTCGATGAGGCAGAGCCGGGCCGACGCGTCGAGGGCGAGGGTCAGCAGTTCGGCGGTGCGGGCGACGTCGTCGCCGGCGGGTGCGGCCGCGGCGGCGAGATCCCGCCGCAGCGACTCGAGGTACGGGGACAGGTCCATGACATCACTATGACGTCAGTTGTGACGTCATGCAAGTGTCAGTCTGGTGTCAGTGCGACGCCGTCCTGATGTCGCAGCAGAGAGGCGGCTGACCGCTATCGCCTTACGGACAATGGCGGCCATATCCCGCCAGCGGGTCGGCGGCCGCGAAACGCTAAGCTGGCGCGTGTGACTGAGATGGTGAAGCCCTCCGTGCAGCTGATCGCCTGGACGAACTTCCAGGCCCCGGCCGACGTGCCGTGGGACACCGATGCCGAGGGCGGCCAGGCGCTGGCGGAGTTCGCCGGCCGGGCCTGCTACCAGTCCTGGTCCAAGCCGAACCCGGCGACCGCGACCAACGAGGGTTACCTGCGCCACATCCTCGAGGTCGGCCATCTGTCGGTGCTGGAGCACGGCACCGCGACGTTCTACTTCACGGGCGTCTCACGTTCTTTCACGCACGAACTGATCCGGCACCGGCACTTCTCGTACTCCCAGCTGTCCCAGCGCTACGTCCCGGAGCGCGACGCGGCCATGGTCGAGCCCGAGGTGATCGCGGCCAACCCGGAGCTGCACAAGAAGTTCGTCGAGGCCAGTGAGGCCGCGGTGCGGGCGTACAACGAGCTCCTGGAGGGTCTGGAGGCCACCTTCGCGGACGTGCCGAACGCCACTCTGCGGCGCAAGCAGGCCCGTCAGGCGGCCCGCGCGGTGCTCCCGAACGCCACCGAGACCCGGATCGTGGTCACCGGCAACTACCGCGCGTGGCGGCACTTCATCGCCATGCGGGCGACCGAGCACGCCGACGTGGAGATCCGCGGGCTGGCCATCGCCACCCTCCGCGAGCTGCAGAAACTCGCACCGAGCGTGTTCGGTGACTTCTCGATCAGCGCCCTGCCGGACGGCTCGGAGATCGCCTCCAGCGTCTACACCTGGGAGTCCTGAGGGCCACGATGGCCCCCGTCGTATTCCGCTAGGTTGTGTGCATGACGAACAACGCTCAACGGCCGTTCGGCCGCCTGCTCACCGCGATGGTGACGCCCTTCGCAGCCGACGGGTCCGTCGACGTCGACGGTGCCGCGCGGCTCGCGGCGTACCTCGTCGACGAGCAGCGCAACGACGCGTTGGTCGTCAACGGCACCACCGGTGAGTCGCCGACCACGACCGACGCGGAGAAGGACGCCGTGATCCGGGCCGTCGTCGAGGCGGTCGGCGACCGGGCCCAGGTCGTTGCCGGGGTCGGCACCTTCAGCACCCACCACACCGTCGAGCTGGCCCGCTCGGCCGAGAAGGCGGGCGCGCACGGCCTGCTAGTCGTCTCGCCGTACTACAACAAGCCGCCGCAGGCGGGCCTGGTCAAGCACTTCACCACCGTTGCCGACGCGGTCGACGTGCCGGTCCTGCTGTACGACATCCCGCACCGCACCGGCGTCGCGATCTCCACCGACACCATGGTCACCCTGGCCGGGCACCCGCGCATCGTGGGCGTCAAGGACGCCAAGGGCGACCTCGCCGCCGCGTCCTGGGTCATGCACCGCGCCGAGTTCGCCTACTACAGCGGCGACGACGCGGCCACCCTCCCGCTGCTGTCGATCGGCGGCGTCGGCGTGGTCGGCACCTCGACCCACTTCACCGGGGTCGGCACGAAAGACCTGATCGAGGCGTACGAGCGCGGAGACGTCGCGCAGGCGCGTCGCCTGCACCAGGCGCTGCTCCCGCTGTACACCGGAATCTTCCGCACCCAGGGAACCATCCTGGTCAAGGCGGGCCTCAACGCCCGCGGCCTGCCCGCCGGGCCGGTCCGTCCGCCACTGGTCGACGCGACCGAGGCCGAGCTGGCGCAGCTGCGCATCGACTGCGCGGACGCCGGCCTGCCGCTCTAGACGCCACCGGGGCGCGAAGCCCCAGCACGAACGGCGCGCCGCGTGCCGCAGCCCTGAAACGGCGGCACCCGCGCCGGAGAACATAAGGAGTGATGTTCATTGACCTCGCCGCAACTGGAGACCGGGCGTAGCGCCAATCTGGGCGCGCCGCCGCCGCTGCCCGAGGGCGGCCTGCGGATCATCCCGCTGGGCGGGCTGGGGGCCATCGGCCGCAACATGACCGTGTTCGAGTTCGGCGGCAAGCTGCTGATCGTCGACTGCGGCGTGCTGTTCCCGGACACCGCCGACCAGCCCGGCGTGGACCTGATCCTGCCGGACTTCGCGCCGATCCTGGACCGCCTCGGCGACGTCCAGGCCATCGTGCTGACGCACGGCCACGAGGACCACATCGGCGCCGTGCCGTACCTGCTCGCCCACAAGAACGACATCCCGCTGGTCGGCTCACAGTTCACGCTGGCGCTGATCGAGGCGAAGCTCGCCGAGCGGCGCATCACGCCGTACACGCTGACCGTCGCCGAGGGGCAGCGGGAGCGGCTCGGCCCGTTCGAGCTGGAGTTCTTCGCGGTCAACCACTCGATCCCGGACGCGCTGGCGGTCGCCATCCGCACCGAGGCCGGCCTGGTGCTGCACACCGGCGACTTCAAGATGGACCAGCTGCCGCTGGACGGTCGCATCACCGACCTGGCCGGCTTCGCCCGGCTCGGCGCGGAGGGCGTCGACCTGCTGCTGTCGGACTCCACCAACGCGGAGATCCCCGGCTTCGTCTCGCCGGAGAAGCAGATCGGCCCCGTGCTCGGTTCGATCTTCGGCAAGGCGACCGGCCGCATCATCGTGGCCTCGTTCGCCTCGCACGTGCACCGCGTGCAGCAGGTGTTCGACGCCGCCGAGGAGCACGGCCGCAAGGTCGCCCTGATCGGCCGGTCCATGGTCCGCAACATGGGCATCGCCCGCGATCTGGGCCTGCTGAAGGTCAAGGCCGGCCTGGTGGTGAACATGGAGGAGGCGGCGAGCCTGCCGCCGAACGAGATCGTGCTGATGTCGACCGGTTCGCAGGGCGAGCCGATGAGCGCGCTGGGCCGGATGGCCACCGGCGACCACCGCCACATCACGGTCGGCCCCAACGACACCGTGGTGCTGGCCAGCTCGCTGGTCCCCGGCAACGAGACCAGCGTGTACCGGGTGATCAACCAACTGGCCCGGCTCGGCGCGAACGTCATCCACAAGGACGTGGCCAAGGTCCACGTCAGCGGCCACGCCCCCGCGGGCGAGCTGCTCTACCTGCTCAACGTCGTGAAGCCGAGCAACCTGATGCCGGTGCACGGCGAGTGGCGGCACCTGCGGGCGCACGCGCAGCTCGGCGTCGACTCCGGGGTGGACCCCTCGCGGGTGGTGCTGTGCGAGGACGGCGACGTCGTCGACCTCGTCGAGGGCCACGCCAAGCTGGTGGGCCACGTCAAGAGCCGGTACGTCTATGTGGACGGTCTGGCCATCGGCGACGTCGGCGAGAGCCTGCTGACCGAGCGCCGGGTCCTGGGCGACGGCGGCTTCATCGCCGTCACCGTGGTCGTCGACTCGGTCACCGGCAAGGTCGTCGGCGGCCCGCTGCTGTCGGCGAAGGGCTTCTCCGAGGATCCGACCGCGTTCGACCCGGCGCTGCCGCTGGTCACCGAGGCCCTCGACCGCGCGGCGCTGGACGGCGTGACCGACGCCCACCAGCTCCAGCAGATCGTGCGCCGTGTCGTCGGCCGCTGGGTCAACGAGGCCTACCGGCGCCGCCCGATGATCGTCCCCTCCGTCCTGGAGGTCTGATCCCCACTGTCCGCCGTGGACCCCTCCACGTTGATCATGAGCTTAGGGTAGCGACACGCCGTCGAACCGTTCCATAAGTTCATGATCAACGTGGAGGGGTTACGGTGTGGGACATGGCGGGCGGTACTTCCTCATCGAGCCGTCGTCGAGCTGCCACGCCGACGAAGGCCGCGTCCGCGCGTACCCGACAGACGGGACGGACGCCCGCCCGGCGTGCCCCGGCGCGGCGGCCCGCGGTGCGCCGCCGGACCCGGGCCACGATCAACCCGGCCGCGCTGTTCGGCCGCCTGATCGGCGGCATCTGGATGGCGATCGCGCACGGTCTCGGCTGGATGGTGCGCGCCGTCGGCTCGCAGGCGGCCAAGGCCCGCGACCTCGACCCCGAGCACCGCCGCGACGGGCTCGGCCTGCTGCTGATCGCCCTGTCCATCCTGTTCGGCGTCGCCGTCTGGGGCTCGGCCCAGGGCAGCGGCGGCACGTTCGGCGCCTGGCTGGCCGACACCACCCGCTTCTTCATCGGCGCCACCGCCGCCGCGCTGCCCCTGCTGCTGTTCGTGTGCGGCGTACGGGTGATGCGCTCCGATCCCGACCCCGCCCAGCGCGGCCGGGGCATCGTCGGCTGGACGGCGCTCACTCTCGCCTCGACCGCACTGCTGCACATCGCGTTCGCCCCGGTCGAGGTCCAGCAGATGGAGCAGAGCGGCGGGCTGCTCGGCAAACTGGTCGGCGGCGGGCTCGCCGGTGTGCTGTCGAGCTTCGTCGCGGTCCTGCTCTTCATCCTGCTGCTGACCTTCGGCGTACTGGTGATCACGGCGACGCCGGTCAACAAGATCCCGGAGCGGCTCGCGAACCTGCGCGACAGCCTGCTCGGCGTGGCCACCCCCGAGCGCTCCGACGAAGACGTCGACGACGAGCAGGAGGTGCCCGCACCGCGTCGCCGCAAGCGGCTCACCCCGCCCGCGGCGTTCCAGCCGCCGGACCCCGACGACGACTTCGACGACGCGGCGTACGAGCGGCACCTCGCCGAGCAGGAGACCGTCGCCATCGAGCGGCCGGCCAAGCGGCGCAAGCCCGACCCGCCCCAGCACACGCCGCCGCCCACCAAGACCGAGCAGATGATGCTGCCCAGCCTCGGCGGCGACTACACCCTCCCGCCGGCCAGCCTGCTCAAGCCCGGCGAGGCCGCCAAGACCCGGTCCAAGGCCAACGACGAGGTCATCGCCGCGCTCGCGCACGTGTTCGACCAGTTCGACGTGGATGCCGCGGTCACCGGATTCACCCGCGGGCCGACGGTCACCCGCTACGAGGTCGAGCTCGGGCTCGGCGTGAAGGTGGAGCGCATCACCGCCCTGTCGCGCAATATCGCGTACGCGGTGAAGAGCCCCGACGTGCGCATCCTCAGCCCGATCCCGGGCAAGAGCGCGGTCGGCGTGGAGATCCCCAACACCGACCGCGAGGACGTGGCGCTCGGCGACGTGCTGCGCTCCCGGGTGGCGACCTCGGAGCAGCACCCGATGGTGGTCGCGCTCGGCAAGGACATCGAGGGCGGTTACGTGGTGGCCAACCTCGCCAAGATGCCGCACATCCTCATCGCCGGGGCGACCGGCGCGGGCAAGTCGTCCTGCCTCAACTCGCTGCTGGTGTCGATCCTGGTGCGGGCCACGCCGGACCAGGTGCGGCTGCTGCTGATCGACCCCAAGCGTGTCGAGATGACCAACTACGAGGGCATCCCGCACCTGGTGACCCCGATCGTGACGAACCCGAAGAAGGCCGCTGACGCCCTCGAATGGGTCGTGCGCGAGATGGACATGCGCTACGACGACCTCGCGGCCGCCGGGGTGCGTCACATCGACGACTACAACCGCAAGCTCCGGGCGGGGCAGATCAAGCCGCCGCCGGGCTCCGAGCGGGTGCTCAAGCCGTACCCGTACCTGCTGGTGGTCGTCGACGAGCTGGCCGACCTGATGATGGTCGCACCGCGCGACGTCGAGGACTCGATCGTGCGCATCACCCAGCTGGCCCGCGCCGCCGGCATCCACCTGGTGCTGGCCACCCAGCGCCCGTCGGTGGACGTGGTGACCGGCCTGATCAAGGCGAACGTGCCGTCCCGGCTCGCGTTCGCGACCAGCTCGCTGGCCGACTCCCGGGTCATCCTCGACCAGCCCGGCGCGGAGAAGCTGATCGGCCGCGGCGACGCGCTGTTCCTGCCCATGGGCGCGAGCAAGCCGCAGCGTATCCAGGGCTCCTGGGTCAGCGAGAACGAGATGAACGACATCGTTGCGTTCTGCAAGCGCCAGCGCGAGCCGGAGTTCCGGCCCGAGGTGCTCGCCCCGGTGCAGGACACCAAGAAGAAGATCGACGAGGAGATCGGCGACGACCTGACGCTGCTGATCCAGGCGATCGAGCTGGTCGTGGTGTCCCAGCTCGGCTCGACCAGCATGCTGCAGCGCAAACTGCGCGTCGGCTTCGCCAAGGCGGGCCGCCTGATGGACCTGATGGAGACCCGCGGCATCGTCGGCCCGTCCGAGGGCTCCAAGGCCCGCGAGGTCCTGATCAAGCCAGACGAGCTGGCCGAAGTCCTCGCCGCCCTCGGCGTCGACGACGACTGACCCCCACCCTCGCTGCGTGATCATGAACTTGTGGCACGGCTCACCGGCGTGTCCGTGCCACAAGTTCATGATCACCGCGTCGGGGACGGGGCAGCCCTGATCTTCAGGACGGGGTGGGGTCCGGGGCGCGGCGGGCGCGGAGGATCGTGATCAGGGCGAACGCGCTGACGGCGGACCATACGCCCTCCAGTAGGAGGAATCCCCAGTCCCGGCTGGTCCAGGCGAGCCAGGCGAGCGCGCCCGCGCCGAGGATGTTCGCGGTCAGGTAGCCGACTGAGCGGGGTGTGGTCCAGCCGAGCTGCGCGGCCACGTATCCGGCCAGCACGGTCAGCGCGCCCAGGATCTGCAGGACGTCATGATTCATGATCGTGTCTTCTGCGCGCCGTCTTGTCGTTCCGGGTACGGCAGGCACTCGTCCGGGGCAGGCGCCGGAGGGCGCGGCCGCCGCCAAGGGTAGCCCTGACGAGTTAAGAAGGGCACCTTTTACCACCGATAGCGATAAGAAGGTGCCCTTCCTTACATGGAAGGCGGTAGGCGGTTTGTCGCGGGGGGCCGGTAGCCTGGTCGAGTGCCAGTCAACTCTTCCCATGATCTTTCCGTGCCCGAGAACGGGCGGCGGGTCGCGCTGCTGACCCTGGGCTGCGCCCGCAACGAGGTCGACTCCGAAGAGCTGGCCGCCCGCCTGGCGGCCGACGGCTGGCAGGTCAGCACCGACGGCGAGGGCGCGGACGTGGTCCTCGTCAACACCTGCGGCTTCGTCGAGAAGGCCAAGCAGGACTCGATCGACACGCTGCTGGCCGCCGCCGACACCGGCGCGAAGGTCGTCGCCGCGGGCTGCATGGCCGAGCGGTACGGCAACGAGCTGGCCAAGAGCCTGCCCGAGGCCGACGCGGTGCTCGGTTTCGACGACTACCCGTCGATCTCCGCCGCGCTCGGCTCGGTGCTGCGCGGGGAGCACCACGACGCGCACACCCCGCGCGACCGCCGCGAGCTGCTGCCGATCGCTCCGGCCAAGCGCCGCGAGACCGGCGTGATCGTGCCCGGCCACGCCGCGTTCACCAACGACGAGCACACCCCGGCGCACCTGCGGCCCGTGCTGCGGCACCGGCTCGACAGCAGCCCGGTCGCCTCGCTGAAGCTGGCCAGCGGCTGCGACCGCCGCTGCTCGTTCTGCGCCATCCCGGCGTTCCGCGGCTCGTTCGTCAGCCGCACCCCCGACGAGCTGCTCGCCGAGGCCGAGTGGCTGGCCGGCACGGGTGTCCGTGAGCTGGTGCTGGTCAGCGAGAACTCGACGTCGTACGGCAAGGACCTGGGCGACCCGCGGGCGCTGGAGAAGCTCCTGCCGCAGCTCGCCGCGATCAAGGGACTGGTCCGGGTCCGGGTGAGCTACCTGCAGCCCGCCGAGACCCGGCCCGGCCTGGTCGAGGCGATCGCCACCACGCCGGGCGTCGCGCCGTACTTCGACCTGTCGTTTCAGCACTCGTCCGAGCCGGTGCTGCGCCGGATGCGCCGTTTCGGCTCCACCGAGCGTTTCCTGGAGCTGCTGGACAGCGCCCGCAAGCTCGCCCCGGAGGCGGGCGCGCGCAGCAACTTCATCGTCGGCTTCCCGGGCGAGACCCGCGCCGACTACGAGGAGCTGGTGCGCTTCGTCAGCGAGGCGCGACTCGACGCGATCGGCGTGTTCGACTACAGCGACGAGGACGGCACCGAGGCCGCGACGATGGACGGCAAGGTCGGCGCGAAGACGATCCGCGGCCGGTACGACCGGATGCTGAGCCTGGTCGAGGAGCTGTGCGGGCAGCGGGCCGAGGAGCGGCTGGGCACCCTGGTGGACGTGCTCGTGGACACCACCGACGGGAAGATGGTCGAGGGCCGCGCCGCGCACCAGGCGCCCGAGGTCGACGGCTCGACCACGCTGGTCGCGGGGGAGGGCGGCGTCGACCTCGGCGCGCTGCACGCCGGTGACCTGGTGCGGGCCCGGGTGACCGGGACCGAGGGCGTGGACCTGGTGGCCGTGCCGGTGGAAATGATCGACGCGGCTCCCGCCGGTCGGCCTGCGCTGGCCGTGGTGGCTGGTTAGCGTGTCTGCCGTGCAGGAACGTTCACGCCGGGTGCCACCGCTGCTCAACGCCGCCAACGTCCTCACGGTCGTGCGCATCGTGCTGGTGCCGGTCTTCGTGGCACTGGTGATCGTTTCTGGGATGACCGACAACCGCTGGCGGATCGCGGCCGCGATCACCTTCGGCGTCGCGTCGTTCACCGACTACGTCGACGGCTGGATCGCTCGGCGCTTCGAGCTGGTCACCTCGTTCGGCAAGGTCGCCGACCCGATCGCGGACAAGGCCCTGACCGGCTCCGCGCTGGTCCTGCTGAGCTGGTACGACCTGCTCCCGTGGTGGGTCACCCTGGTGATCCTGGTCCGCGAGTGGGGCATCACGCTGCTGCGCTTCTGGGTCATCCGGTACGGGGTGATCGCGGCCAGCCGCGGCGGCAAGCTCAAGACCGTGCTGCAGATCGCGGCGATCGCCTGGTACCTGTGGCCGTTCCCGGCCCCGTGGTCGGCGGTCGGTCCGTGGCTGATGGGCGCGGCGCTGCTGGTGACCGTGGTCACGGGCATCGATTACGTGGTGGCGGCGATCCGCCTGCGGCGCGGCGCGCTCCGCCCGGCCCCGTGATCGAGGCCTACCTGAGCCTGCTCGGGGTGCCCCGCCGGGCGCCCTCGGCGGCGTACCTGCGGGAACTGCACCGGGCCCAGGTGGCCCGGGTGCCGTACACGAACCAGGAGATCATGCTGGGCCGGCCGGGCGCGGTCACCGCAGACGAGGCGCTGCGCCGGGTCACGGGCGGCGTGGGCGGCTACTGCTTCCACCTGAACACGGCGTTCGCCGAGCTGCTGCGCGCGCTGGACTTCACCGTCACCCTGCACCGTGCCTATGTGGTGGCCGCCCTCGACGAGGTCGACCCCGCGCTGAACCACCTCGCCCTGCTCGTGCACGACCTGCCGGACCCGGCGAGCCCGGACGGGCGGTGGCTGGCCGACGCGGGGCTCGGGGACGCGCTGTTCGACCCGCTGCCGCTGGTTGCCGGAGAGCACGTGCAGGGCCCTTTCGCGTACGCCCTGACCGCCTCGCCACGGCCGGAAGCCGGCTGGCGGCTGCTCCACGACCCGGCCGGCTCCTTCGCGGCCTGCGACATCGTCGCCGCCCCAGCCGGGCTCGGGGATTTCGCCGCCGCGCACGAGCATCTGTCGACCTCGGCCGCGTCGCCGTTCACCCGATTCCTCACGGCTCAGCGCCGGACCGCCGCAGGGGTCGACATCCTGCGCGGCTGCACGCTGCTCACCATCGACGCAGCCGGGCGGCGCGAGGAGCGGCTGGCCACCCGGGAACGCTGGCGGGAGGCGCTCGCTGAACTCTTCGGTCTGACCGGCGGCGACCTTGACGAGTTGTGGCCCGGCGCGGTGGCCGCGCACGAGGAGTGGGTCGCCCGGCGGCGGACCGCCCAGGAATCCGACGTGGCAGCAGCGCACGAAGCCGACGCGGCCGCGGCGAGGGGATCCGCCGGTCAGCTGCCCGTGGCGCGGACTGCGACGCATACGGTGCCGGAACCTACCTCGTGATCGACGTTCCTGGACTGGTCGGCGTGCTGGCCGCGCGGGGGCAGACCGTCGCGGCGGCGGAGTCGCTGACCGGCGGGCTGCTCACCGCGACCCTGGTCACCGTGCCGGGGGTGAGCAAGGTGCTGCGCGGCGGCCTGGTGGTGTACGCCACCGACCTCAAGCACAGCCTGGCCGGGGTGGACGCGGCGCTGCTGGCGCAGCGAGGTCCGGTCGACCCGGACGTGGCGCTGGCGCTGGCCCGGGGAGCTCGCGAGCGCTGCGCGGCGGACTGGGGCCTGGCTACCACCGGGGTCGCCGGACCGGGCCCGCAGGACGGGGTGCCGGCCGGGACGGTGTACGTCGCGCTGGCCGGTCCGGACGGTCAGTCCCAGGTCAGCGAGCTGCACGTGGAGGGTGAGCGGCAGCACGTCCGGGACTCCGCGGTGGCGGCGGCGCTGGGCCTGCTCCGCGCGGCCGTCATCGATCCGTAAGACGTGATCTCTTCGTGACCTGAGCGGGGTTTGGCCGGACTGTCGTAGTGTGTATGAAAGTGGCGTCGGCCGCCGATAGTCTTCGGAACCTGCCCCGGCGGGGCGGGGTGTCGAACTGGCATGAAGAGAGTACGGTTCTTCTCAGCCGTCGGTGACAACCGGCGGCTGAGCGCATATCAGCCGAGCGTCGTGACGGGGAACAGTACAGGGGGTGCGAACATGGTGCTTCTGCGTCGAGTGATCGGTGATGCCCTCCGTGCCCGCCGGCAGGGGCAGCACCGCACCCTGCGTGAGGTATCCACCGCTGCCAACGTGAGTCTCGGATACCTGTCCGAGATCGAGCGGGGGCAGAAGGAGGCGTCCAGCGAGCTGCTGACCTCGATCTGCGACGCGCTGGGCGCGCGCCTGTCCGAGGTCCTGCGCGAAGTCAGCGACACCATGGCCGTCGCCGAGCAGGTCGAGGGCGTGCTCACGCCGCGCGGTGACCAGCCGGTGCCCGAGCTGGCCCACCGGCCGCGTACCGAGGTGGCCACCGACGGCCAGGTCTCGGTCACGGTCCGGCGGGACAATGCGCTGCGCACCACGCTGCGGACGACTCGCAACATGCGGCCGGGCAACGCCGGCAACGCGCGCGGCCGCGAGGTCGTCGGCGTCTGACGCGGACCTCGGCTCGGCTCGCCGCCGGCCGGGTCAGCCGGTTCCGCTTGCCGTCGTCGTGTGCCGAGGACCGGCACGCCCGGCTGCCGGATGCTCGTGCCGAGATGTCGGCCCATGCCGCTTCAGCGTGTTCAGGGCCGTGCGCCGAGGCCGAGCGTGCTCTGTCGGGGGAAGATTCCCGAGCGAGCCAGCGCGACCGCTGACGGCCCGACCAGCTGGGCGAGTCTGCCAGCGCCCGCCGTGCCGAGGGCCCGCCACGGTCCGGCGGCGAGTTCGTCGGTGAGCCGCTCGATCTCGGCGCGACCGGCCGTGCCCACCTCGGTGGCCTGCCCGTCCGTGTCGATCCAGCCCCGGGCGGCCAACCGGGCCTGGGCGGCCTGCCACTCCTGCGGGGTCCAGCCCCGGCTCGCGAAGACCTCGACGGGTGCCGCGCCGATCGCCGCGAACGAGACCAGGGCCTCGCACGGGTCCAGCCCGGCCGCGAGCAATGCCGCGAGGTGACCGTCGCCGCGGTGCTCGCGCAGCACCGTGGCGGCCTGCCACAGCACCAGGTGCGGTTCGTCGGGCCAGGCCAGGTCGGCGTTCGCGGCGGCCAGTGGGCGTCCCGCGGTGACGGCGGCCTCGGCGGCGCGCCGGGCCAGCGCGGCGGCTTCGGCCAGTTCCGGCGTGCCGATGGCATCGGGCAGCAGCCCGCGCAGCGTACGGTCCACCGCCCGCAGCCGTGAGACCAGCACGGTTTCCGGGGCGGCGGTATTCCAGATCGCAGGGACGTAATCGCGGATCATGGCCGGGCTGAAGCTGTAGTAGATCGCGGTCACCAACTCGGGCCCGGCCGCACCGAGCGGCGCCGTGCGCCACGCGAAGTAGCTCGGCCAGCGGCTGCCGGTGTCGTAGCCCAGGGCCGCGGCCTCCTCGTTCGCCTGGGGCGAGTAGTAGATCGCCGCGTGCACCGGCTCCAGCACCTGCCACATCTGGCGCACCAACCCCAGTCCGACGGTCTCCGACATCGCCCATACCTCCCGCATCTAGTGGCACTCATCATGCATCTTGACGTCGCCAAGATTTCCACTCACGCGATAACTTGTCAATGACAAGATTTGCACTCCGGGTGCCGGTGGTGGGGCGGCGTGCCGAGAGGTGCATAGCGGCTTGTCGGCACGCGTCTGCCCTAGGTGGCAGTGCGCCGGTCCGCGCCTACCGGGCGGTCGACGGCTGTGCGTGGTCCGGCCGCTGTGGTCGATCATGAAGTTATGGCAGGGACACGCCGTCGAGCCGTGCCATAAGTTCATGATCGACGACAAGAAGTGGTCAGGAGATGCGGAGGAGGTCGCCGGGGGTTACGGCGAGCATGACCACGGCGCGGCCGCCGTTGACGGCGATGGCGACGCGGTCGGCGGAGTCGGCGAAGACGACCAGGCCGCCGGACGGGGCGTCGGTGAACGTGGTGCCGCGGATCGCCCGGCAGCCGCCGACGGTGAGCCGGTCAGGGAGCTGTTCCAGAGCTGAGCCGGGGGCGGCGAGCTGCACGTTGCCGAAGCGGTCCACGGTCAGCACCTCGGCCTCCAGCCAGCCGTCCCCCCAGGCCACCACCGGCTCGGGCAGCACGACAAGGTCGTCCGGCGCGACCGGCGGGCCGGCGTCGGCGGGGTCCGCGCCGCGCGCCAGCCGGGCCGCCACCGGGGAGAACACGTCGCGGCCGTGGAATGTCCGCGACACGTTGGGGGCGAACCAGTCCTCGCTGGCCAGTTCGTACGCCGCGGACGGACCGCCGAGCGCCTGGGCGGCCCAGATCAGCAACCCGTTGTCGGGGCCCACGAGCAGGCCGCGGGGAGTCTGCACGACCACCGCGCGGCGCGGGGTGCCGACCCCGGGGTCGACGACCGCGAGATGCACGGCGTCGGGCAGGTACGGCACGGTCTGGGCCAGCACCGCCGCCCCGCGGGTCACGTCGCCGGGCGCGATCAGGTGCGTCACGTCGATGACGCGGGCGGCCGGCGCGGTGCGCGCGATCGTGCCGTGGCAGGCCGCGACGAAACCGTCCGACAGACCGTAGTCGGTCGTGAACGAGATGTAGTCGTATCCGGGCATGCCTAAGAAGGTAGACCGATCCGGGCCATTGTCCACTATGGCCGCCGCGGCGAGCCGATCTCCTCCTGCGCCGCGGCGTCGACGGCCGGCTGCTCGGCTTCGCGCTGCGCGGGCACGGCCGGTGGCGTCGCGGCCGCGGCACTCGCCGCGCCCCGGCGCTGGATCTTCCGGAACAGCAGCAGCACGGGGATCGTGCAGATCAGCGGCCCGATGATGGCCAGCGGGCGGGTCAGCCACCAGCCCAGGTCCACGTCGGCGGGCTTGTCCATGTCATAGCGCAGCCACAGCCAGGTCAGGAACAGGAACAGCGCCATGCCGGTGGTGTGCACCAGGTAGAGCGGCAGCGAGAACTCGTTGATCAGCTCGTTGAGGCGTTTCCAGCGCGGACGTTCCAGCAGGATCTGCATCCGGGGTCGCAGCAGCTCGGCGAATCCGATCTGGAACAGCAGCAGCGCCACGATGACGAAGGTGGGCGGGGCCATGTTCGAGAAGCGCTCACCCGGCACGCCGACCATGGAGCCCGGATACAGCCCCGATCCGACGAGTCCCACCAGGCCGAACAGCCCCGCCCAGAGCAGGGCCCAGTCGTTGCGGCGGGGTGAGTCGACCACGTTCTGGTAGAAGAAGCCGGCCTGGTGGGCCAGGCCCCACACCAGCACCATGTTGAGCCAGCCGATGTCCTCCAGGCCCTTGCCGAAGCGCGCCACGTCGACCACCATCGCCGCACCGGCCAGCCACACGAGGGCCAGCACGCCGACCTTCTTGTGCAGCCACAGGCCGAGCGGCAGCAGGGCGATGAGCATCAGGTACACGCCGAGGAACCACAGCGGGCTGACCACCAGCTTCACCGCCCGGCCGACGCCGGTGAGGTTGAAGTAGCTGCCGATCAGGCCGCCCACCGCGATCCACAGCAGCAGCACGATGCCGGCCGGGATGAGCAACTGGCGGATGCGCCGCCAGACGAACGCGCCCATGCTGACCCCGCGTGCCTGCGCCCGCTCCCAGCTGCGGATGTGCACGAAGCCACCGATGAAGAAGAACAGCGGCATGACCTGGAACAGCCAGGTCGCCAGCCACAGGCCGCGGGTGAAGCCGAGCGGGCTGGTGGCGTGCGGGCCGTCGGCGCGCCAGTCGAGGATCGTGAACGCCCAATGCCAGACCACGACCACGATCAGGCTCAACGCCCGGAGGAAGTCCACATAGGTGTCACGGCGCGCGGGGGCGGCGGCAGTGGTCATGAACCGCAGCATGCCACCGGCGCGCCGCGACCCGCCAGCGCGAATCCGACACGGGTTTCCCCGGTCTTTCCCTGATGGCCGGGTCAGGGACCGCCCTCAGCCACGTAACCGCAGCCCACGGGGAGTGATCCGGAACCCGGCCGCCTCCAGCGCCGCGCCCAGCGGGCTGCCGGTGACGGATTCGCCGTCGGCCCGTTCCACGGTCAGCGGCCCGAGCGCCCCGCTGGTCACCGCCTCGGTGAGCGACGCCGCCGCGGCGGCCATGACGGCCTCGTCGTCGCTGAAGGACAGCAGGGTGCGTCCGCCGCGCTCGACGTACAGGGCGAGCGCGCCGGAGACCAGGACGACCAGTGCGCCCGCTTTGCGGCCGGGGCGGTGGCCTTCGGTGGTGTGCGGCCAGGGCAGGGCGGCGCCGTACGGGTTGGCGGGGTCGGTGGCGGCCAGCACGAGGGCGCGGGGTGTCCCGTCGCGGGTGTCGGCGTACGAGCGCAGCCGGTCCACCGCTCCGGGCAGCGCGAACTGGGCCGCGCCCAGCCCTTCGACGAAGTAACCGCGCCGGGCCGCGCCCCGGTCCTCCAGCGCGGCCAGCACCGGGTACACGGCGGCGAAACCGCCGGGCTGGTTCTCGGCGGCGACCGCGCCCCGGATCACCACGCCGTAACGTTCCAGCAGCGCGTCGGCCAGTGCCGCGGCCCGCGCGGTCGGATCGGTGTCCCGCGCACCGAGCGCGTGCCAGCGGCCCGCCGCGGCGGGCAGGTGCGCCGGTCCCCGTGCGGCGGCCAGTGAGCGGCCCCCGGTCAGGCTGGGCCGCCGGTAGCGGGCCCGGCCGGGGGTGGGCTTGGCCCGGTGCGCGCCGCCGCCGGACAGCCGCGCCCGCACCGGG
Source organism: Catellatospora aurea (assembly GCF_042663325.1). Taxonomy (NCBI): domain Bacteria; kingdom Bacillati; phylum Actinomycetota; class Actinomycetes; order Micromonosporales; family Micromonosporaceae; genus Catellatospora; species Catellatospora aurea. Next base: position 33,077 of record NZ_JBHTAC010000014.1, on the reverse strand, counting down.
GCGAGCGTGTCGTTGCCGACCAGCCCGGCCCAGACCAGGTCCCACAGCGCGGACAGCAGCTCGTCGTGCTCGGCCTCGATCTGGTCGGCGAGCTGCCGGAAGAACAGCGCGCCTCCGCCGAGCGCGCCCAGCAGCGCCTCGTGCACCCCGGTCTGGGCGAGTTCGGTGGGCGGGGGCAGCAGCAGCGGCGCGGCGTCCGCGAAGGCCAGCACGATCCAGCCGTCGTTGCCGCCGATCGGCCCCGCACCGGCCCAGACGACCTCACCGGTGGCGCACAGCTCGTCCAGATAGGAGGGCCGGTAGTCGGCGACCCGCGCGGGCAGCACGAGGCGTTCCAGGGCCGAGGCGGGCACGGGCACGCCCTGGATCTGGTCGATGGCGGCGGCGACCGCGTCGATGCCCTCGCTGCGCCGCCCGATGTGCTGCCAAGCGGGCAGGAAGCGCCCGAGCACCTCCGGCGGCACCGGCTCGATCTCCTTGCGCAGTGCGGCCAGGCTGCGTCGCCGCAGGGTACGCAGCACCTCCGCGTCGCACCACTCGATGAACCCGCCGTCCGACGACGCGGTGAACTCGCCCTGCACCAGCCGTCCCGAGGCGGACAGCCGCCGCAGCGTGTGCTCGACCACCGCGACGCCCAGCCCGAACCGGATCGCGCAGTCGTCGGACCGGAACGGGCCGTGGGTGCGCGCGTACCGGCTGATCAGGTCGAGCAGGGGGTCGGCGACCGCGGCGGTGTACGCGGCGGGCAGGCCGGGCGGCAGGGCCACGCCGAGGGCGTCGCGGTAGCGGCCGGCGTCCTCGGCGATGATGTAGCGCTCCTGCCCGGCCACCCGGACCGCCAGGACCCGGCCGGTGCGGGCCAGCTCGTCGAGCCAGCCGGGCTCCACGCCGCGTTCGCTCAGCTCTTCCGGGGACAGGTCGCCGAGCTGGCGCAGCATCTCGACGGTGTCCTCGGCGTCGCGCACCCGCCGGTCGGTCCAGCGCAGCCGCAGCGCGGTCGCCTCGATGACCGCCGGGTCGAGCAGCTCGCGCAGCTCCACCCGGCCCAGCAGCTCGCCGAGCAGCGTCGGGTCCAGCGACAGCGCGGCCGCCCGGCGCTCGGCCAGCGGGGTGTCCTCGCCGTACAGGAACGCGCCGACGTAGCCGAACAGCAACGAGCGGGCGAACGGCGACGGCTGCGGCGTGGCCACCTCGACCATGCGGATCTTGCGCGAGGCGATGTCGCGCATCATCGCCGACAGCGACGGCAGGTCGAACACGTCGCGCAGGCACTCCCGGGCCGCCTCCAGGGTCACCGGGAAGTCCGGGTACTCCCGCGCCACGTCGAGCAGCTGCGCGGCGCGCTGGCGCTGCTGCCACAACGGCTGCCGCCGGCCCGGGTCCCGGCGCGGCAGCAGCAGCGAGCGGGCAGCGCACTCGCGGAACCGGGACGCGAACAGCGCCGAACCGCCGACCGTCTCGGCGACCAGCGGCTCGATCTCGTCGGCGTCGAAGGCGAACAGGTCCGCGCCCGGCGGCTCCTCGGCGGTCTCCGGCAGGCGGATCACGATGCCGTCGTCGGCGGCGTGCACCTGCGCGTCGACGCCGTAGCGTTCCCTCAGCCGCTGCCCGATGGCCAGCGCCCACGGTGCGTTGACCGGTGCGCCGAGCACGTTGTGCAGCACGATGCGCCAGTCGCCCAGCTCGTCGCGGAAGCGCTCGACCAGCACTGTCCGGTCGTCCGGCAGGTGCCGGGTCGCCGCCCGCTGCTCCTCCAGGTATGCCGTCAGGTTGCCCACGGCCGACGGGTCGAGGTTCTCCAGGCCGGACGGGTTGCGCAGGAAGGCCCCCAGCGCCTTGCCGAGCGCGACCGGGCGACCGGCCTGGTCGCCCTTCCAGAACGGCAGCCGGGCCGGTTGGCCCGGGGCGGGCGAGACCAGCACCCGGTCGGGCGTGATGTCCTCGATGCGCCAGGAGCTGGTGCCCAGCGCGAACACGTCGCCGACGCGAGACTCGTACACCATCTCCTCGTCCAGCTCGCCGACCCGCGATGCCTTCTCGGACCCGGCCAGGAACACGCCGAACAGGCCGCGGTCGGGGATGGTGCCGCCGGAGGTGACCGCCAGGCGCTGGTTGCCGGGGCGGCCGGTGAGCCGGTCGGCGGCGCGGTCCCAGACGATGCGCGGGCGCAGCTCGGCGAAGGCCGTCGACGGGTAGCGCCCGGCCAGCATGTCCAGCACCGCGTGCAGCGCCGACTCGGGCAGCGCGGCGAACGGCGCGGCCCGGCGCACCAGCGCCGCCAGCTCCGCGACGGTCCACTCGTCCAGGGCCGTCATCGCCACGATGTGCTGGGCGAGCACGTCCAGCGGGCTGTGCGGGAAGGTCAGCGGCTCCAGCTTGCCGCCGGTCATCCGGCCGGCGACCACGGCGCAGGACAGCAGGTCGCCGCGGTGCGTCGGGAACACCACGCCGCGCGAGACCGCGCCGACCTGGTGCCCGGCCCGACCCACCCGCTGCAGCCCGGCGGCCACGCTGGGCGGCGCGCCGACCTGCACGACCAGGTCGACCGCGCCCATGTCGATGCCGAGTTCGAGGCTGGAGGTGGCGACCACGGCGGGCAGCCGCCCGGACTTCAGCTCTTCCTCGATCTGCTTGCGCTCCTCCTTGGACACCGAGCCGTGGTGCGCGCGGGCGATCTGGGGCGCGGCCCCGTACGACGCGCCGGACTGGGCCATGATCTGCGCGGGTGGCGGGACCGCCGTGACCAGCCGCTCGGCCGCCAGTTCGTTGAGCCGGGCGCAGAGGCGCTCCGCGCCGCGGCGGGAGTTGGTGAAGACGATGGTGCTGCGGTGCTCGCCGATCAGCTCGAACACCCGCTCCTCGACGGCGGGCCAGATCGAGGCCCGGCGCGGGCCCTCGTCGTCGGCGTGCCCCTCGTCGAGCGCGGTCATGTCCTCGACCGGCACCTCGACGCTGACCTCGATGGTCTTGGCGGACTTCGGCTGCACCACGTGCACCGGCGCGGCCCCGCCCAGGAACTGCGCCGCCGCCTCGACCGGCTCGACCGTCGCCGACAGGCCGATCCGCTGCGCCGGCTGGGGCAGCAAGGCGTCCAGCCGCTCCAGGGACAGCGCCAGGTGCGCGCCGCGTTTGGTGCCGGTGACCGCGTGCACCTCGTCGACGATCACCGTCTCCACGCCGCGCAGGGACTCCCGCGCCTGCGAGGTGAGCAGCAGGAACAGCGACTCGGGGGTGGTGATCAGGATGTCCGGCGGCCGCCTGTTGAAGGTGCGGCGTTCTTCCGTGGGTGTGTCGCCCGTGCGCATGCCGACCGTGATGTCCGGTTCGGCGAGCCCGAGCCGGGCCGCGGCGTGCCGGATGCCGGTGAGCGGGGTGCGCAGGTTGCGCTCGACGTCCACGGCCAGGGCCTTGAGCGGGCTGACGTAGAGCACGCGGCAGCGCCGCGTGGGGTCCTCGGGCAGGGGCTCGTGGGCCAGGCGGTCCAGCGCCCACAGGAACGCCGCGAGGGTCTTGCCCGAGCCGGTAGGGGCCACGACCAGGGCGTGGTCACCGGCGCTGACGGCTTTCCAGGCACCCGCCTGGGCCGGGGTGGGGGCCGCGAAGGCCGCGTCGAACCAGGCCTGCGTGGCAGGGCCGAACAGGGCGGCGGGCGTGTTCATCACCGACCATCCTGCCCTCCGCCACCGACAATCGCCTGGCACACGTTCGCGGTCTCGTCCGGGTGATGCCGCAGGTGAGGCGTTAACCACACGCCCCGCGCGGGTAGGCCCAGTCAATGAGACGGTTTCGTTGGGAGTCTTGCCCGGATGCGCCCGAATCACGTACCGTCTTGCTCACGATGAGTAGTCCATCGAACACGGTGTGCGGAGGGTGAGCATGACCGAACGACAGACCACACCGGCAGTCGACAGGAAGAACAGCCGCCACGAATCGGACGTCCTGCTGCGCCAGCTCGACGGGCACCTCGCCCGGCTGCAGGCGGGCCAGTCCCAGTCCCAGCACTCCGGCCACGAACTGGCCCTGGCCGAGCGCATCGCGGCGCACCTGCGCCAGCTGATCCGCGACACGGTGCGCGCCAGCGCCGTCGACCGCGCCCGCGTGCGCGCGGCCGTGCACTACTTCGTCGTGCGCAACCGCGACGCCCGGCACCCGCACACGCACGCGCGCCCCGCGCACGTGGACGTCTGGGTGGTCAACGACATCATCCGCGACCTCGGCCGCCACGACCTGCTGATCCCGGAGCCGGCCATCGCCTGAGCCCCGCCCGCCCCGCCGACGCGCGACCGGCCCTGAGCCGACCGCCGTTTTTTGTGGACGTCGGCGCCGCGTTTCTCATCGACGTTGGCCTATCTCATCGAATTCGATCGCCGAATTTCCGATGAGATAGGCCAACGTCTTTTTGGGTGTACGGGCCGTGGCGGCCGCGTGCCGTCGGAGTGCGCGGTCGGGGTGCGCGGTCGGGGTGCGCGGGGTGGGTCAGCTCAGGGACGAGGTGGCGAGTTTGACGCCGAAGCCGACGAACAGGGCGCCGATGGCGCTGGTGCCGGCCGCGGCCAGCCTGCGCCGGGTGCGGAACGCGGCGGCCAGCCGGTTGCCGCTGAAGATGAGCGCGCTGAGGTAGAGCGCGCTGCAGATCTGCACGATGATCGCCAGCAGCAGGAACGACACGGCGGGGTACGCGTACCCCGGGTCGACGAACTGGATGAAGAACGAGACGAAGAACAGGATCGCCTTCGGGTTCATCAGGCTGATCGTGAACGCCCGGCGGAACGCGTTCTCGGTTTTGGGCTCGACCTCCGGGGCGGGTGCGGCCGCCTGGCCCGTCGCCCGGTTCCGCCAGCCGCGGATCGCGCCGTACAGCATCTTCACGCCGACGAAGCCGAGGTACGCGGCGCCGGCGCACTTGACGACCATGAACAGCGCGGGCACGGCGCGCAGCAGCGAGGCCATGCCCGCGGCGGAGACCAGCATGAGCACGCCGTCGCCGCAGAAGACGCCCATCGCGCCGCGGTAGCCCTGGCGTACGCCGCGCCGGGCCGCGACGGCGAGCACGTACAGCGAGTTCGGGCCGGGCAGCAGCACGATGGCGATCGTGCCGAGCACGAAGGTGGATAGGTCCGTAATGCCGAGCATGCCTTACATCCTCTCGTGCCCGACCCGACCGCGACCTCGGCCGATAGGCCGACCGGGACGTGCCCTACGTCACCGTCCGAGCCCGGTGCCGACTCCTGCCCCCCGCCGGCCGGTGGAGCGTTTATCGCGGCTTCAGCAAACTTCGCAGCTCACCACGGGTGCACCGTTAAGAAGGTGCCCTTCCGCTACGCGGAGCGATGTGCGGAGCTGTCGCTCGTCTCGCTGACGCGAGCCGACGATGCCCTTCCTTCCAGCCGGAGCCGGGCGGTGGGCCAGTCGGCGGCGAGCATGGAGAAGGTGACGGTGTCGCGCCACTGGCCGTCGTGGTGCATGCGGTGGTGGCGGAGGACGCCTTCGCGGACGGCGCCGAGGCGGGCGATGGCGGCCTGGGAGCGCAGGTTGTTGTGGTGGGTGTGCCATTCGACGCGTTCGGCTCCGAGGACGTCGAAGGCGCGTTCGAGCAGGAGCAGCTTGGACTCGTTGTTGACGCCGGTGCGCCAGGCCTTGCGGCCCAGGAAGGTGTGGCCGATGCCGAGCTGGCGCTGCCCCGTGTCGATGGCGTAGTACGAGGTGGTGCCGAGGATCTCCCCGGTGGCGGTGGCGCGCTGCACCCACGGGACCCGGTCGCCGCGGGCCTGCATGGCCAGCGCGTCGGAGACGACGGCGGCCATCTCCTCACGGTTGCGCGGAGCGGGTTTGTACAGCCAGCGCCACACTTCCTCGTCGTTGCCGGCGGCGGCGTACAGGCCGTCGACGTGGGACATGTCCAGCGGTTCCAGGGTGACCGCGGAGCCGCGCAGCACCACCGGCTCGTGCCAGGGACTGCGGTCGGCGCGCAGGTAGGCGGGGGCGGGCACGGTGACGCCGGGCGCGGGTTCGGCCGGGCCGGCGGTGACCCGCAGCGGCAGCACGCCCGCCCAGTACGGCAGGGACAGGTCTTCGTCGTCGTCGCCGGCGGTGCCGGTGCGGGCGCGTACGGAGACCTCGTCGAGCGGGAGCGCGAGCAGCGCCGTCTGGGCGAGTTCCTTGGCCGACGGGGGACGGGTGCGGCCGGCGTGGCCCTCGCCGATCTTCTCGGCCAGCGCGGTGAAGACGCGCAGCTTCTCCTGCTCGTCGGTGACCAGGGTGGCGGTGCCGTGCGCGATGACCGAGCGGTAGTTGGCGCTGTGGTGGAACTGCGAACGGGCCAGCACCAGGCCGTCCAGGTGGGTGACGCAGGCGGCCACGCGCAGGCCGGAGCGCGCCTGCAGGCCCATCCGGCCGCCGCTGGAGCCGTGCAGGTAGAGCGTGTCGTCGACGCGTACGTGCAGGGTGGGCAGGGCCCGGGGCTCGCCGTCGAGCACGAAGGAGAGGGTGCAGTGCCAGGCTTCGTCGAGGATCGCGTGCGCGGCGCTGCGCTCGTAGGACATGCGCTCGCGCATCCGCAGTGCGGTGGTGCGCGAGGTCTGCGGGTAGGTGGTCACGCCCGCCTCCTTGACTCGAATAATGTACTAGTACATTATTGGCTTTGTGACAGTACGATATCCGATCACCGGGGGCACGGCAACGGCGATCGCCTCCTGCGTCGAGGAGGGCGTACGCCGCGGCGTGCTCGCGCCCGGAGACGCGCTGCCCAGCGTGCGCGCGCTGGCCGAGGAGCTGGCGATCAGCCCGGCCACGGTCTCCGCCGCCTACCAGCGGCTGCGTGACCGGGGCATCGTGGTGACCGCGGGCCGCCACGGCACCCGGGTGCGCCCGGTGACCCCGATCGCGACCGGCCGGGCGGCGCGCGCCGTGCCCGAGGGCGTGCGCGACCTGTCCGACGGCGAGCCGAACCCGGCCCTGCTGCCCGAACTCGCCCCGGTGCTGCGGCGCGTGGCGGACTCGTTCGCCGCCGGTGCGGCCGCGCTGCGCTACGCCGACGGCGGGCCGCTGCCCGAGCTGCTCGAACAGGCCCGCACGCGGTTGACGGGGTTGCCGGACGGTGCGGCGTACACCCTGGTCAACGGGGCTTTGGACGGGATCGACCGGCTGCTCGGCGCACGGCTGCGGCCCGGCGACAGGGTGGCCGTGGAGGATCCCGGCTGGGCCGCGCTGCTGCACCTGATCGCCGCGCACGGTCTGGTGCCGGTGTCCATGCCGGTCGACGACGACGGGCCGCTGCCGGACGGGGTCCGCGCGGCCGTCGCGGCCGGCGCGCGCGCCGCGGTGATCACGACGCGGGCGCAGAACCCGACCGGCGGCGCGGTGAGCGCCGAGCGGGCCGCGTTGCTGCGGCCGCTGCTGCGCGACGTGTTCGTGATCGAGGACGACCACGCCGGAGAGCTCGCGGCGGTGCCGTCCCACCCGGTCGCCGGTGGGGCCTACTGGGCCTACGTGCGCAGCGCCAGCAAACCGTACGGCCCCGACCTGCGCTGCGCGGTGCTCGCCGGGGACCCGGAGACGGTGTCGCGGGTGGAGGGGCGGCTGCGGCTCGGGCCGGGCTGGGTGTCCGGGCTGCTCCAGCGGACCCTGCTGGAGTTGTGGCAAGACCCGGCGGCGCGGCGGGCGGTGGCGGCGGCCGGGCGGGTGTACGACGAGCGCCGGGACGCCCTGGTCGCGGCGCTGCGCGGGCGGGGCGTGGCGGCGAGCGGGCGGACCGGGATCAACGTGTGGGTGCCCGTGCCCGACGAGACGGGGGCGGTGACCGCGCTGCGTGACGCCGGGTTCGCGGTGGCGCCGGGGCACGTGTTCCGCACCGCCGCCGGGCCCGGGATCCGGATCACGATCGCGACGCTGCGTGAAGACGAGGTGGAGCCGCTGGCCGCGGCCGTGGCCGCCGCCGTGCTCCCGGCTCCGGGCGCGGTGCTCCGCTGACCCGCCTCGTCATCGACGTTGGCCTATCACCTCGACTCCGATCGGCGAGAACTCGATGTGATAGGCCAACGTCGATTAAAAAGCGGGCGGTCAGCCGAAGAGGTCCTCGAAGAAGGACTCCTGGTGCTTGTGCTTCTTGTGGCCGTGGCCGTGGTCGTCGTAGCGGTGCTGGTCGTGGCGGGCGTACGAGTCGTGGTGGCCGTGCTGCTGCGGGGGCGGCGGCGGGGCGGCCTGCTGCCGGCTGCCGTGCCAGGCGTTCTCGGCCGCGGTCAGCCGCTCCAGCTCACCGCGGTCGAGGAAGATGCCGCGGCAATCGGTGCACTGGTCGACGGTGACGCCGTTGCGCTCGTACTGCCGCATCTGTCCGTGGCATTTCGGGCATGTCATCTGCATGCGCCCGAGCCTAGCGAGTCGCGTCCAGAGTCGATCATGGGTAATCGGCGGGCCGGGAGCCGGGCCGGGCCGTACGGTGACGGCATGACGACGTTGCACGGCGAGCGGGTCACGCTGCGGCCGGCCGGACCGGAGGACGTGGACGGCCTCGCCGCGATCCGGGCCACGCCGGAGGTCCGCGTCCGGTGGCAGGGCGAGGACCTCGCTGCGGAGATCAAGGACGACCTGGCCGATCCCGATCTCGAACTGCTGGCGATCGAGCACGAGGGCCGGGTCGTCGGCGCGATCCAGTGGCACGAGGAGACCGACGCCATGTACCGGCACGCGGGCATGGACCTCTACCTCGACCCCGGGATGCACGGGCGCGGCCTGGGCACCGACGCGGTGCGCACGCTGTCCCGGCACCTGATCCACGAGCTGGGGCACCACCGGCTCGTGATCGACCCCGCCGCGGACAACACCGCGGCCATCGCCTGCTACGCCAAGGTCGGCTTCCAGCCGGTGGGCGTGATGCGCCGGTACGAACTCGGCCCCGACGGCTCCTGGCACGACGGACTGCTGATGGATCTGCTTCCGGAGGACCTGCGCTAGGGCGACGGCCGGGGGCGGGGCGGCGCGAGAGGGTGCGGTCGGGCAAGGTAGAGCAAGCGCCCACACCCCTTACGCCCCCGGGAGCCCCTCATGACGTCCGCCGTCGCCGCGCACAGCGCGGTCCAGGCCAGGACCATCCGCCTGCTCATGGTCGTCGAGGTCGTCAGCGGCCTGGGCGTGGCCATGGGCATCTCGGTCGGTGCGCTGCTCACCCGGGCGATGGCGGGTACCGCCCTGTCCGGGGTGGCGCAGAGCGCGGCGGTCGTCGGCGGCGGGGTGCTGGCCGTGCCGGCCGCGGCCCTGATGAGCCGGTACGGCAGGCGGCCCGGCCTGGCCCTGTGCTACCTCACCGGCGCGGTCGGCGGGGTGGCGGTGCTGGCCTCGGCGGCGCTCGACTCGATCCCGCTGCTGTTCGTCGGCTTCTTCCTGTTCGGCGCGGGCAGCACGGCGAAGCTGCAGTCCCGCTACGCGGCCACCGACCTGGCCGAACCGCAGCGCCGGGGCCGCCAGCTGTCGCTGGTGGTGTGGTCCACCACGCTCGGCGCGGTGATCGGCCCGAACCTGGCCGCCCCGCTGGGCGGCTCGCTGTCCCGGTTCGGCATCCCCGAGCTGGCGGGCCCGTTCGCCTTCGCGTCGGCCTCGTTCCTGCTCAGCGCCCTGCTGCTCACCCTGTTCCTGCGCCCCGACCCGTTGCTGCTGGCCCAGGTTGCGGCCGGGGTGCGTGCCCCGGCGGACCAAACTGCGGCACCGGGCACCACCGCGGTCCCCGGCGGTGCGGCGGCGGAGCGCCTGCCGGCCGGGGGAGGCCAGGCGGCGGACGGCGGGGCAGGCGCGGCGGCGGATGGCGGGCCGGTCGAGCGGCACACGCTGGGCTCGGCGGCGCGGGCGGTGCTGGCATCGCCGGCCGCCCGGCTGGGCGTGACCGCGATGGCGCTGGGCCACCTGGTCATGGTGGCGGTGATGGCGATGACGCCGGTGCACATCGGGGAGACCCACAGCGCCCCGGACACGCTGCGCATCGTCGGCTTCGTGCTGAGTGTGCACGTGGCGGGGATGTACGGGCTGTCGCCGGTGGTGGGCTGGCTCACCGACCGGGTGGGCCGGGTGCCGGTGATCCTGGGCGGGGTCGCGCTGCTGATCGCGGCGTGTGCGGTCGCCGCCACCGCGGGCCACGACACGGCGCTGCTCACCGTCGCGCTGCTGACGCTGGGGCTGGGCTGGTCGGGCACCATGGTCGCCGGCTCGACGCTGTTCACCGAGTCGCTGCCGATCGCGGTCAAGGCCCGCGCGCAGGGCCTGTCGGACCTGGTCACCGGCCTGTCCGGGGCGACCGCCGGGGTGCTGTCCGGCATCGTGGTCGAGCTGTCCGGGTACGCGGTGCTGGCCCTGCTCGCCGCGCTGGCCACGATCCCGCTGATCGCGCTGGCGCTGCGGCCCTCCACGCTCGCCGCCGTGAAGGTGGCAGACTAGCCCGATGCGACGGACCGACTTCTACGAACGGCTGACCGAGGTCTTCGGCCCGACCTATGCCGCCAGCGTCGCCGCCGACCAGGTGCTGCCGCAGCTGGGCGGGCGGACGATCGACACCGCCCTGGCCGACGGTGAGGAAGTGCACGTGATCTGGCGTGCCGTGTGCGACCAGTACGCCGAACGGGTGCCCGGCCGCCTCCGCTGAGTCATGGCTCGGCTCCGCCTCGCGCGTTTGCGTGTGCGAGCACACCTACGGCGTGGCAGGATGGCGCTCGTACACGTGTTCGGCTATCGTCCACAACCAGTGCTTGTGCATGCCGTGGTTGTCCACAGGCCCGGCGTGCCCGTATCGCCTTTGTCGGACCCAGCGCCTAGCGTGTCGGCGTGACGAAGAAGGCTGCGAAGTCGGCGACTGACAGTGCCCTAAAAGAGGTGGCGACGAAGATGGCGGCTAACCCCGATAAGAGCAAGGCTCTCGACCTGGCGCTCGCCCAGATCGACAAGCAGTTCGGCAAGGGCTCGGTGATGCGCCTCGGCGAGCGGCCGCAGGTGCAGATGGCGATCATCCCCACCGGCTCGATCGCGCTGGACGTGGCGCTGGGCATCGGCGGCCTGCCGCGCGGGCGCATCGTCGAGATCTACGGCCCGGAGTCCAGCGGTAAGACCTCGCTGGCCCTGCACGCGATCGCGAACGTGCAGCGCAGCGGCGGCATCGCGGCGATCATCGACGCCGAGCACGCCCTCGACCCGGAGTACGCCAAGGCCCTCGGCGTCGACACCGACGCCCTGCTGGTCTCCCAGCCGGACACCGGTGAGCAGGCGCTGGAGATCGCGGACATGCTGGTGCGCTCCGGCGCGCTGGACCTGATCGTGATCGACTCGGTGGCGGCGCTGGTGCCCCGCGCCGAGATCGAGGGTGAGATGGGCGACAGCCACGTCGGTCTGCAGGCGCGTCTGATGAGCCAGGCGCTGCGCAAGATGACCGGTGGCCTGCACAGCTCCAACACCACCGCGATCTTCATCAACCAGCTGCGCGAGAAGATCGGCGTCATGTTCGGCAGCCCGGAGACCACCACCGGTGGCAAGGCGCTGAAGTTCTACGCCTCGGTGCGCATGGACATCCGCCGCATCGAGAGCCTGAAGGACGGCACCGAGGTCGTGGGTAACCGCACCCGCGTCAAGGTGGTCAAGAACAAGGTCGCCTCGCCGTTCAAGCAGGCCGAGTTCGACATCATGTACGGCAAGGGCATCTCGCGTGAGGGTTCGCTGATCGACGTGGGCGTCGAGCAGAACATCATCCGCAAGGCCGGCGCCTGGTACACGTACGAGGGCGACCAGCTGGGCCAGGGCAAGGAGAAGGCGCGCGAGTTCCTCAAGGAGAACCCGGACGTCGCCGCCGAGATCGAGAAGAAGATCCTGGAGAAGCTGGGCGTCGGCCAGTCGAGCGTGTCGGACGCCGCGGGCGGCCCGGCGCTGCCGCCGGTCGACTTCTGATCGACGCCTGAGCAGCTGACCGGCCGTCATGGTGGGACGACGCCGCGGTGCGCGCACCGGCCGGGGATGGGACGCGAAACCGCCCGCCCCGGCCCGGCCCGCGCGCCCCGGCGACGACGGCGCGGGCCCGTCGGACGGTGCGGAGCTCGTGGACGACGGGTCAGCACGGGCCGAGCGGGCCGCGAAGCGGCAGGCGCAGCGGGATCCGCACGAGGTCGCGCGGGAGATCTGCCTGCGGCAGCTCGCGGTGCGGCCGCGCACCCGGGCGGAGCTGGCCGCCGCGATGCGGGCCAAGGACGTCGCCGACGAGGTTGCCGAGGCGGTGCTCGACCGCTACGACGAAGTCGGCATGATCGACGATGCGGCGTTCGCGCGGGCCTGGGTGTCCAGCCGCCATCACGGCAAGGGGCTGGCGTCCCGGGCGTTGGGGCAGGAGCTGCGGCGGCGCGGCGTGGACGCCGAGGTGGTCACCGAGGCGCTGGCCGAGCTCGACGACGAGACCCAGGCACGGACGGCGTACGAGCTGGCGGTGCGCAAGCTGCGCACGACGCGGGGCGAGCCGGACGCGGTGTTCCGGCGGGTGGTGGGCGCGCTGGCGCGCAAGGGCTACCCGGGCGGGATCGCGGTGCGTGCCGTGAAGGACGCCCTGGCCGCTCGTAGCGCTGAGGACGCGGAGCTGGCGGAGCTGCTCGACCCCGATCTTTTCGACACGCCGGAGCAGTGATTTTCTCGGCCTTCGGTCGGGTTCGCGACACGCCGGGCGCGGCGCGGGTTCGCCGGTCAGGTCACGGTTCGGCATCGGTGGGCTGCGTGACAACCGGACACAATGGGCGATGCGTCCGTCTTGGTGTCCGATCATGAGTTCTTGACCGGACCGCCATCGGCAACCTAGCCTCGCAGGAGAGGTATCACCGACCAGTACGTGTTAAACCACACAACATAGAACGTGTAACAGTACGACAACAGTTTTGCCTGGTGAGGATACGCGCAGCCGCTGTACCCCTGCGGCTGCCTACATGTAGTCGCAGCTCAGGGCCGTTGAAGCGGTTCGCGGGCTCTGGTGCGCCGGTCGCATCCACCGAAAGGGTGGGTGTCGCCGGGCCGTGCCGTGCGCGTCGTGTGGCGGGTCCGCACATCTGGTCGGGTTGCCTCCGCGCCGGCACCACCGTGTCGGCGGTTCGGAGCGTCAGGAGGCGGCCATGACCGAGTTCGACGGGCGAGTGGCATGACCACGATGGAAGGGCTGCTGCTGGCGGCGATCGTCCTCCTCGCGCTGATGGTGGCGGGGATGCTGGCGGTCGGCGTGCGCCTGGTGCGCCGGCTGGCCGCCCCCACCGCCCCGACCGGTCAGCCGCTGAGCGTGATCGTGGACGACCCGGAGGCCGTGGCCGAGCGCGAGCGCCAGCGTCAGACCCTGGTCGAGCTGCAGAATTCCGTCTCCGACGCGCAGACCGCCCTGGAGGCCGAGCGCCGCTCCGTGGCCGCCGCCCGCGCCGAGGCCACCGCCGTACGCGCCGAGAACGCGGCCGTGAAGGCCGAGGTGACCACCTCCCGGGCCGAGGCGCAGCGGGTGCTGGACGCGGCCCACGCCGAGGCCGACACCGTGCTGCAGCGGGCTCACCGGCAGGCCGAGGAGGACGCCGAGCAGGTCCGCTCGACCGCTCGGCGCACCGGCGAGCGCGAGATCGCGATGCTCACCTCCACCGCCAAGGACCAGGCCGCCGAGGCCGAGCGGCGGCTGCAGCGCCTCGACGAGCGCGAGCGCATGCACGCGGCCGAGGCCGAGCGGCTGGCCGAGCGTGAGCGGCAGAACGTGGAGGAGGCCGAGCGCCTCGCCGAACGCGACCGCCGCATCGCCGCCGCCGAGGCCGAGCTGGCCAAGTGGGAGCTGGCCCTGCAGGGCAAGGAGCAGGAGCTGGCCCAGGCGCAGGAGCAGCGGCGCAAGGAGCTGGAGCGGGTCGCCGGGCTGACCGCCGACGCCGCCAAGACCGAGCTGGTCGAGACGATCGAGGTCCAGGCCAAGCGCGAGGCGGCGCTGCTGGTGCGCGACATCGAGGCCGACGCCCGGTCCACCGGCGAGTCCCGGGCCCGCCACATCGTGGTCGACGCGATCCAGCGGGTGGCCAGCGAGCAGACCGCCGAGAGCGTGGTCAGCGTGCTGCACCTGCCCAGCGACGAGATGAAGGGCCGCATCATCGGCCGGGAGGGCCGCAACATCCGGGCCTTCGAGACGGTCACCGGGGTCAACCTGATCATCGACGACACTCCCGAGGCGGTGCTGCTGTCCTGCTTCGACCCGGTGCGCCGGGAGGTCGGCCGGCTCACCCTGGAGAAGCTGGTCCTCGACGGGCGGATCCATCCGCACCGCATCGAGGAGGTGTACGACGTCGCCCGGTTCGAGGTCGAGCGGATGTGCCAGCGCGCTGCGGAGGACGCACTGGTCGAGGTCGGCATCACCGACATCCACCCGGAACTGGTGACCCTGCTGGGCCGGCTGCGCTACCGCACGTCGTACGGGCAGAACGTGCTCAAGCACCTGGTCGAGACCGCGCACATCGCCGGGATCATGGCCTCGGAGCTGAAGCTGGACCCGGAGCTGATCAAGCGCTCGGCCTTCCTGCACGACATCGGCAAGGCGCTCACCCACGAGGTGGAGGGCTCGCACGCGCTGATCGGCGCGGACGTGGCCCGGCGTTTCGGGGAGAGCGACGAGGTCGTGCACGCGATCGAGGCGCACCACAACGAGGTGCAGCCGCAGACCATCGAGGCCGTGCTGACCCAGGCGTCGGACGCCTGCTCGGGCGGGCGGCCGGGGGCCCGGCGGGAGTCGCTGGAGGCGTACGTCAAGCGGCTGGAGCGCATCGAGGAGATCGCCGGAGCCAAGAGCGGCGTGGACAAGGTGTTCGCGATGCAGGCCGGCCGGGAGATCCGGGTCATGGTGCGGCCCGAGGAGGTCGACGAGATCGGCGCCGCGGTGCTGGCCCGGGACGTTGCCAAGCAGATCGAGGAGGAACTGACCTACCCGGGTCAGATCCGCATCACCGTCGTCCGCGAGTCCCGCACCACCGAGATCGCCCGCTGAGGCTGGAAGCGAAGATCGCCGTTTGCGGTCAGAACGTGAGGTCGAGCCTGACGTTCCGACCGCGAACGGCGATCTTGTCGGTGCTGGTAGGTGGGCGAGCCCGG
Organism: Catellatospora aurea; assembly: GCF_042663325.1. NCBI lineage: Bacteria > Bacillati > Actinomycetota > Actinomycetes > Micromonosporales > Micromonosporaceae > Catellatospora > Catellatospora aurea. The sequence goes on along the minus strand of NZ_JBHTAC010000014.1, from coordinate 17,975 downwards.
GTCAGGCGTCCAGGACCACTGGCTCGTTGGCAGCCGGCGCGGCAGCCGGGGTGGCCGGCTTGTGCGCCCGCACCCGCGAGACCCGGCGCTGGACGTAACCGGCCAGCTGGGACAGCGCGTAGTTGATCGCGATGAACATGGCGCCGATGATCGTGTACATCTGGATCGGGTTCTGCAGGATCTGGATCATCTGCTGGGCGACGGCGAGGATGTCCTCGTAGGTGATGATGTAGCCGAGCGTGGTGTCTTTGAGGATCACGACAAGCTGGCTGATCAGCGCGGGCAGCATGATCCGGAACGCCTGGGGCAGTTGGACCAGCAGGATCGCCTGGAACGGGGTCAGGCCGAGGGAGTCGGCCGCTTCGCGCTGGCCGCGAGGCAGGCCCTCCATGCCGGAGCGGATGATCTCGGCGATGACAACGCTGTTGTAGATGCTCAGGCCGATGACCAGCGGCCACAGCGGGTCGCTGATGCCGGAGATCCGCCACGCGAAGAAGATGGTCACCAGCACCGGCAGGCCGCGGAAGACCTCGACGCAGAACCGGGTGATCCCACGCAACGCGGTGTTGAGCCCGCGCAGGGTGTACGCGGCGGCCGCCGGCATCCCGGCGTAGCGGCGCTTCGCCTGCTCCTTGAGCAGCATCCGAGCGATGGCCAGCAGCGTGCCGGCCAGCAGGGAGCACACGATGGCCAGCGCGGCGGCGGTCAGCGTGGCGATGATGCCGAGCCTGATGCGTTCCCAGACCAGCGACAGGTTCGGGTCGTCGGGATCGACCAGCGGGCCCCACTTGAGCGCGGTGAACTGGCCGTTGGCCTCCAGCGGCCGGTAGACGAGGTAGTAGGCGCCGACGAGCAGCAGCACGCCGATCAGCACGGCGGCGACGGTGGTGCGGCGGCGGGTGCGGGGACCGGGGGCGTCGTACAGGACGCTCGACTGGGGGCTCATCGGGCCACCGCCCGACGGTTCTCGACCCGGTCGATGAAGATGCCGAGCGGCACGGTCATGATGAGGTAGCCGATCGAGATGCCGATGAAGACGGGAACGATGGGGTTGCCCCCCGAGGACGTCAGCGACTGCCCGGAGCTGAACAGCTCACCGGTGACGCCGAACGCGCCGGCCAGCGCCGAATTCTTGATCATCGCGATGATGACGCTGCCCAGCGGCACGATGGCCGCCCGCCAGGCCTGCGGCAGCACGATGGAGAGCAGGTTCTGCCGGAAGGTGAGGCCCAGTGAGCGCGCCGCCTCGGCCTGCCCGGCCGGCACCGCGTTCACGCCGGACCGGATCGCCTCGCAGACGAACGCAGCGGTGTACACGCTGAGGGCGATCACCGCGAACCGGAAGTACGGCAGGTCGATGCCGAGCCGGTCGAAGATCGACGACAGGCCGGGGATACGCAGGAAGTCAGCGTTGGAGCCCAGCTCCGGCAGGCCGAACGAGGTCAGGAAGAAGACGATCGTCAGCGGCAGGTTGCGCACCAGCGTGACGTAGGTCGCGCCGGCCCACCGCAGCGACGGCACGGGAGAGATCCGCATCGCCGCCACGATGGTGCCGATCAGCAGTGCCCCCGTGGCGGACAGCACACAGAGCTGGAGGGTGAGCCAGAACCCGCTGACGAACACGTCGGCGTTGTCGATCAGGACATCCATCGGCTCACCTCTCCAGCACTACGTCAATCGGGATGGATCAGTAACGGTTCACGGCCGGGCCGGTGGGCACGTTCGCGTCGAACTTGCCCGCGGTGTCGGTCCACGCCTTGGCGTAGCGGCCGTCGGCATAGATCTTCTCCAGCAGGTCGTTGATGAAGGCGCGGAACTTGGCGTCGCCCTTCTTCACGCCGATGCCGTACGGCTCGTCGGTGAATTTGCTGCCGGTCAGCTTGTACGCGCCGTTGCTCTGCGAGACGTAGCCCAGCAGGATGACGTTGTCGGTGGTCACCGCGTCGACCTGCTTGTTCTTCAGGGCGTCGACGCACTTGGTGTACACGTCGAACAGCACCAGCTGGGTGGCCTTGTCCTTGAGGAACTTCTCGATGTTCGTGGCGGGCGTGGAGCCCTGCACGGAGCAGACCTTCTTGGCGCCGTCCTTGAACGAGTCCGGCCCGGTGATCGAGCTGTCGTCCGAGCGCACCATCAGGTGCTGGCCCGCGACGTAGTACGGACCCGCGAAGTCGATGCGCTCCTTGCGCTTGTCGTTGATGGTGTAAGTGGCGATCACCACGTCGGCGTCGCCCTTCTCCAGCACCTCCTCGCGCACCGCGGACGGCGTCGCGATCCAGTTGATCTTGTCGGCGGAGATGCCGAGCTCAGCCGCGATGATCTTGCCGATCTCCACGTCGAAGCCGGCCGGCTTGCCGTCCAGGCCCTTAAGGCCGAAGCCGGGCTGGTCGAACTTCGTGCCGATGGTGATCTTGCCAGCCTTGTTCAGCTTCTCCATCGTGGTGCCGGCTTCGAACTTCGAGGTGGTCGGCGTGGTGCCGGGGTCCTCGCCACCGCAGGCCGCCGCCCCGAACGCCAGTACGGACACGGCGGCCAGCGCCGCGAAACGCTTCAGACGCATGCTTCCTCCTCATATCTCCCGCCGCCGGAGGCGACGAAGCTCGTTACCCAACCCGCCGCGGCCGGCGGCGGAGTCATCACCGGCCGCCCGGAGGATCGCTCCGGGGCGGGCCGGCAGAAGCCGATCAGTGGGACAGCACCTTCGACAGAAAGTCGCGGGCTCGCTCGCTCTTGGGGTCGCCGAAGAACTCGGCCGGCGGCGCCTGCTCGACGAGCTGGCCGTCGGCCATGAAGACGACACGGTCGGCGGCGGCCCGGGCGAAGCCCATCTCGTGGGTGACCACGATCATGGTCATGCCCTCCTTGGCCAGCGACGTCATCACGTCGAGCACCTCGCCGACCATCTCGGGGTCGAGTGCGCTGGTGGGCTCGTCGAACAGCATCGCCTTGGGCTGCATGGCCAGCGCGCGCGCGATCGCCGCGCGCTGCTGCTGGCCGCCGGAAAGCTGCGCCGGCAACTTGTTGGCCTGATTGGCGATGCCGACCCGCTCCAGCAGCTGCATGCCGCGGGCGCGGGCGCTCGCCTTCGACTCGCCGCGCACCTTGATCGGCGCCAGCGTCACGTTGTCGAGGATGCTCTTGTGTGCGAAGAGGTTGAACGACTGGAAGACCATGCCGACCTCGCTGCGCAGCTTCGCCAGCGCGCGGCCCTCGGCCGGCAGCGGAGTGCCGTCGAAGCGGATGATGCCCGAGTTGATCGTCTCCAGCCGGTTGACGGCGCGGCACAGCGTCGACTTGCCCGAGCCGGACGGGCCGATCACCACGACCACCTCACCGCGGTCCACCGTGAGGCTCACGTCGCGGAGCACGTGCAGGTCTCCGAACCACTTGTTCACCGCGTCCAGCACAATGAGCGGTTCGTGGGACATGCCACCGTCCTTTCGGCGTTCGTACATCGTCGTCCCACCGACCTTAGGGCCGCCGAAGCGACGACAACGGCGCTGGATGGTCACGACCGGGTAACTTCCCCGGATTCCGTACCCGTGCCCGCGACCGGATACCCTGGTCGGTTGAGATGACCAGTCAGCCTGAAACCCAGAGCGCACCCGCCCGCACCTACGAGGTGCGCACGTACGGGTGCCAGATGAACGTGCACGACTCCGAGCGCATCTCGGGCCTGCTCGACGGAGCGGGATACGTGCGGCTCGACCCGGCCGCGGAACCCGGCCGCACCCCCGACGTCGTCGTTTTCAACACCTGCGCGGTGCGCGAGAACGCCGACAACCGCCTCTACGGCAACCTCGGCCACCTGCGCCCGGTCAAGGACAAGCACCCCGGCATGCAGATCGCCGTCGGCGGCTGCCTGGCGCAGAAGGACCAGGGCGAGATCGTCAAGAAGGCGCCCTGGGTCGACGTGGTGTTCGGCACCCACAACATCGGCTCGCTGCCGGTGCTGCTGGAGCGGGCCCGCCACAACGAGCAGGCCCAGGTCGAGCTGCTGGAGTCGCTGGAGGTCTTCCCGTCGACGCTGCCGACCCGGCGCGAGTCGACGTACTCCGGCTGGGTGTCGATCTCGGTGGGCTGCAACAACACCTGCACCTTCTGCATCGTGCCCAGCCTGCGCGGCAAGGAGAAGGACCGCCGCCCCGGCGACGTGCTCGCCGAGGTCGAGGCGCTGGTCGCCGAGGGCGTGCTGGAGGTGACCCTGCTCGGCCAGAACGTGAACACCTACGGAGTGGAGTTCGGCGACCGGCTCGCCTTCGGCAAGCTGCTGCGGGCCACCGGGCAGCTTCAGGACAAGGGACTGGAGCGGGTGCGGTTCACCAGCCCGCACCCGGCGGCGTTCACCGACGACGTGATCGAGGCGATGGCCGAGACCGGCAACGTCTGCCACTCGCTGCACATGCCGCTGCAGTCCGGGTCCGACGCGGTGCTCAAGGCGATGAAGCGCTCGTACCGGTCCGACCGGTACCTGTCGATCATCGAGAAGGTGCGCGCGGCCATGCCGGACGCGGCGATCACCACCGACATCATCGTGGGCTTCCCGGGCGAGACCGACGCGGACTTCGAGGAGACGCTGCGGGTGGTACGCGAGTCGCGGTTCGCGAGCGCGTTCACGTTCCAGTACTCGATCCGGCCCGGCACGCCCGCCGCGACCATGGACGGCCAGGTGCCCAAGGCGGTGGTGCAGGAGCGCTACGAGCGGCTCGTCGCCACCCTGGAGGAGATCACCTGGGCGGAGAACAAGAAGCTGGTCGGGCGCGAGGTCGAGGTGCTGGTCGCGGTCGGCGAGGGTCGCAAGGACCAGGCCACCGGGCGGATGTCGGGGCGGGCCCGCGACGGCCGGCTGGTGCACTTCGCCGTGGCGCCGGAGCAGGTCGCGCTGGTCCGGCCGGGCGACATCGTGCACACCGTGGTCGACTACGCCGCGCCGCACCACCTGAACTGCGACGGTGCGCTGGTGTCGCACCGGCGCACCCGGGCCGGCGACGCCTACGAGGCGGGACGGGTGGCGCGTACCGCCGGGGTGATGCTCGGCCTGCCGACCATCGGCCGCCCGCCGGCGCAGCCCGCCCCAGCCGACTCCGCCTGCTCGACCTGCTGACACCACTCGGGTTGAAGATCGCTGTCTGCGGTCGGGACCTGCGGTGCGACCGCAGACCGTGACCCGAAACGGCGATCTTCGCCGGGAGCCGGAGCGCCACACCCCCCGCCGCCGTTAAGAAGGGCACCTTCTCCATTGCATAGCGATGGGAAGGTGCCCTTCCTTTGTGCGAAACGCGGGGGTGAGCTGCGACGACGATTCACGAAACGCCGGTAGGTCCGAATATGGGTAGTCTCGGCGAAATCAAGTAATCTGTCGTGGTTTTTCCTCCATCTCCCCGGGAGACCGCATGCGAACAGGTGTTTGGCTGGTCGGTGGGCGGGGGTCGGTCGCCGTCACCAGCATCGTCGGAGCAGTCGCGTTGCGCGCGGGGCTCGCCGAGCCCACCGGGTGCGTCACGGAACTGCCGCAGCTGCGCAGCCCCGCCCTGCCGGCCCTGGCCGACCTGGTGTTCGGCGGGCACGACGTGGTCGCCACCCCGATCCTCAAGAAGGCCGACGCGCTCGCCGACGCGGGTGTGCTGCCCGGCCGCCTGGTCACCGCGCTGCAGCCGGAGCTGGCCGCGCTGGACGCCGAGGTGCGGCCCGCGCCGCGTGGTGCGACCCAGGCCGAGACGGCCGCGTTGGTCGCCGCCGACATCGACGAGTTCCGCCGCCGCCACGAGCTGGGCCGGGTCGTCGTCGTGAACGTGTCGTCGACCGAGCCCGCCGCCGAGCCGCACGAGGCGCACGCCGCGCTCGACGTGCTACGCGAGGCGCTGCGCGGCCCGGTGCCGGTGCTGCCGCCCAGCTCGCTGTACGCGTACGCGGCGTTCACGGCCGGCTGCTCGTACGTCGACTTCACCCCGTCCACCGGGGCTCGGCTGCCCGCGCTGGCGCAACTGGCCCACGAGCGCGGGGTGCCGTACGCCGGGCACGACGGCAAGACGGGGGAGACCCTGGTCAAGTCGGTGCTCGCGCCCATGTTCGCGATGCGGGCGCTCGCCGTGCGGAGCTGGTCGGGCGCGAACCTGCTCGGCGGCGGTGACGGGGCCAACCTGGCCCAACCCGCGCCGAACGCGGCCAAGGCGGCCAGCAAGCAGCGGGTGCTCGCCGAGACGCTGGGCTACCAGCCGCAGGGCGACACGCGCATCGAGTACGTCGAGGACCTGGGTGAGTTCAAGACCGCCTGGGATCTGGTCACCTTCCGCGGGTTCCTCGGCACCGCGATGCGCCTGGAGTTCAGCTGGCACGGCTGCGACTCGGCGCTGGCCGCCCCGCTGGTGCTGGACCTGGTCCGGCTCACCGCCGCCGCGCATCGCGCCGGGCGCAGCGGCCCGCTGCCGGAGCTGGCGTTCTTCTTCAAGGACCCGCTCGGCGACGTCGAGCACGGGCTCAGCGCCCAGTTCGACGCGCTGGTCCGCATGGTCGAGGGTCTGCCCGGTCCGCGCAGGCCGAGGCGCAGCGCCCCGCGGCGCGGCCCGCCGCCCGCGCCCTGCGCCTGGCCCAGGGCCGCCGCCGGACCGCTCGCCCGGCGAGAACGCCGATCGCGACGGCCGGGGCCGGTTCAGGCGCCGGACGGGGCGAGGCGGTCGGCTCGGCCGTGCCCGCCGCGCGCATGCCCGATGTGCCTCGCGGACCGAGCGGTGGCCGTCGCGGCTGGGCGGCCATCGCGCGCGATCTTGCCGAATTGGTGCGGGCGCCCGCCGCGCTCTCGGTGCCCGGGGACGTGATCGCCGGGGCGGCCGCCGCGGGCACGCTGAACCGGCGTACGCCAGGGCTGGCGGCGGCGTCGGTGTGCCTGTACTGGGCGGGCATGGCGGCCAATGACTGGGCCGATCGGGAGCTGGACGCCGTGGAGCGGCCCGAGCGGCCGATCCCCAGTGGGCGGGTGTCGCCCCGGGCCGCGCTCGGCCTGGCTGCCGGGCTCACCGCCGCAGGAGTGGGGCTGGCCGCGTGGGTGGGCGGCCGCCGCGGCCTGGCCACGGCCGTGCCGCTGGCGGCGACCGTGTGGGCGTACGACGTGAAGGCGAAGAACACCGCGGCGGGACCGGCGGTGATGGCCGCCTGCCGGGGGCTGGACGTGCTGCTGGGCGCGTCGGGCGGACGGGCCGCGAAGGCGGTGCCCGCGGCGCTGACCGTGGCCGCGCACACGTACACCGTCACCGCGCTGTCGCGGCGCGAGGTGTCCGGCGCGGACGCGACCCTTCCGGTGGCCACGCTCGCCGGCACGGTGGCCGTCGCCGCGACCGCCGCCGGGGCCAGCCGCCGCAAGGGCTGGCGGGCGGTGCTGCCGGTGGCGCTGGCCGGCTGGTACCTGACCCACTACGGCCGGGCGCAGGCCCGCGCCGCCGCGCAGCCGGACGCGGCCCGGGTCCGCGCCGCAGTCGGCTCGGGCATCACCGGGTTGCCCACGTTGCAGGGCACCCTGGCCGCCCGCACCGGGGCCGGGGTCACCGGGCTCGCCCTCGCCGCTCTCGCGCCGCTGGCCCGGCGCCTGGTGCGGAGGATCTCGGCGACATGAACCTGCGTTTCGGGTACGGCACCAACGGCTTCGCCAACCACCGCCTCGGCGACGCGCTGGCCGTGCTCGCCGACCTCGGCTACGACGGCGTCGCGCTGACCCTCGACCACCACCACCTCGACCCGTACGCCCCGGGCCTGGCCCGCCGGGTCTCCGGCCTGGCCACCCGCCTGATCGAACTGGGCCTGTCCGCCGTGGTCGAGACCGGCGCGCGGTACCTGCTCGACCCGCGCCGCAAGCATGCGCCCACGCTGCTGCACGACGAGCGCGAGGTGCGGCTCGACTTCCTGCTGCGCGCCGTGTCGATCGCGTCCGACCTGGGCGCGGAGGCGATGTCGTGCTGGTCGGGGGTGCGCCCGCCGTCGGTCGATCCGCAGCTGGCCTGGGACCGGCTGGTCGATGGCTGCGCCCGGCTGACCGAGGCCGCGTCCAAGGCGGGCGTGCCGATCGGCTTCGAGCCCGAGCCCGGCATGTTCGTGCAGGACCTGGCGGGCTGGCGGGCGCTGCACCGGGCGCTGGGCATGCCGCGCGCGTTCGGGCTGACCCTCGACATCGGGCACTGCCGGTGCCTGGAGCCCGAGCCGGTCGCCGACTGCGTCACGGCGGCCGCGCCGTGGCTGGTCAACGTGCAGATCGAGGACATGCGCCGGGGCGTGCACGAACACCTGGAGTTCGGCGAGGGCGAGATCGACTTCCCGCCGGTGCTGCGGGCGCTGGCCGACGCCGGATACCGCGGCCTGGTCGGGGTGGAGCTGCCCCGGCACTCGCACGCCGCGCCGGATGTCGCGCGGCGCTCGCTGACGTTCCTGCGCGCCGCGGCCGGGCAGTCCGGCGCCGCCGACCGGACCGCCGCCACGGGGCAGCGGGCGCCGGGGCAGCGCCGCCCGTCCGGGGCCGTGCCCGCACCCGACGTGCTGCGGTCCGCGCTGGCCGCGGTGGACGACGGCGGCTGGCTGGACGAGGCGCTACGCCGGGTGGCCGCCGACCCGTCGGTGATCAGCCGGCTGTTCCCCGCCGCGGCTCGCCGCTGCGGGCGTGGGGAATTGGACGTGCCCGGCTGGACCGCCGACGAGGCGGCCCGCGCGGTGCTGCTGGCCACGCTGCCCGCCGACCGCGCGGCGGTGCAGGCGCGGGCGCTCTACCGGCACGGCGACGCGGCGGAGAAGCGGGCGGTGCTGCGCGCGCTGCCGCTGCTGCCGGTCGGCGCGAGCGCGGTCGAGCTGCTGCACGACGCCATCCGCACCAACGACACCCGGCTGGTCGCGGCGGCGCTGGGGCCGTACGCGGCGCACCTGGACGCGGCCGCGTGGCGGCAGGCGGTGGTCAAGTGCGTGTTCATGGGCATCCCGCTGACCTGCGTGGACGACCTGGACCACCGGGCCGACAGCGAGCTTGCCGCGATGCTGGCCGGGGTCGCCGACGAGCGCCACGCCGCCGGGCGCGAGCTGCCCGCCGACGCGGCGGCGCTGCTGGCCCGCCTCAAAGCCGAGAAGGGGATCTGATGCGCATCTTCGACCCGCACGTGCACATGACCTCACGCACCACCGACGACTACGAGGCGATGGCCGCCGCCGGGGTGCGCGCCGTGGTGGAGCCGTCGTTCTGGCTCGGCCAGCCGCGCACCAGCCCCGGCTCGTTCGCCGACTACTTCGACGCGCTGATCGGCTGGGAGCCGTTCCGGGCCGGGCAGTTCGGCATCCGGCACTTCGCCACCATCGCGCTGAACCCGAAGGAGGCCAACGACCCACGCTGCCGCGAGGTGCTCGAACTGGTCCCGCGCTACCTGGACAAGGACGCGGTCGTCGCGGTCGGGGAGATCGGGTACGACTCGATGACCCCGCTGGAGGACCTCGCCTTCGCCGCGCAGCTCGCGCTGGCCGTCGAGTACGACCTGCCCGCGCTGGTGCACACGCCGCACCGGGACAAGCAGCGCGGCACCCAGCGCAGCCTGGACGTGGTGAAGGAGTCTGGCATCGACCCGGGCCGCGTGGTGATCGACCACCTCAACGAGGTGACCGTGGAGCTGGTCCGCGACACCGGCTGCTGGCTCGGCTTCTCGATCTACCCGGACACCAAGATGTCGCCGCCGCGGATGGTGGAGCTGCTGCGCCGCCACGGCACCGAGCGCATGCTGGTCAACTCCGCGGCCGACTGGGGCCGCTCCGACCCGCTGCTGACCCGGGCCACCGGCGAGGCGATGCGCGCGGCCGGGTTCAGCGACGATGACGTGGACGGGGTGCTGTGGCGCAACCCGGTCGAGTTCTACGGGGCGTCCGGGCGGCTGGACCTGTCCGACGCGGACGCGCCCGCCGACTTCGCCGGCAACTCGATCAAGCGGGGCGGCGCCTGATGCGGCTGTTCCATCCCGACGGGCAGACGGTGCACCTGAGCTACTGCACCAACGTGCACCCGGCCGAGGACCTCGACGGCATCGTCGCGCAGCTCGACACGTACGGCACGGCCATCCGCCGCGGACTGGACACCGACGTGCTGGGGCTGGGCCTGTGGCTGGCTGCCCCGGCGGCGTCCGCGCTGGCCGCCGAGCCGCACCTGCGCCGGAGGCTGCGGCGCGAGCTGGACGCCCGAGGGCTGGAGGTGGTGACCCTCAACGGGTTCCCGTACCAGTCGTTCCAGGCCGAAGTGGTCAAGCACGCGGTGTACCACCCGGACTGGACCACCCCGGAGCGGCTGCGCTACACCCTGGACCTGGCCGTGGTGCTGGCCGATCTGCTGCCCGACGACGCGGTGCGCGGCTCCATCTCGACGCTGCCGCTGGCCTGGCGCGAGCCGTGGGACACCGAACGCGCCGGGACGGCCGGGCGGGTGCTGGACGAGCTGGCCGACGGCCTGGCCGCCATCGCCGGGCGCACCGGCCGCACCGTGCAGGTCGGCTTCGAGCCCGAGCCCGGCTGCGTGGTGGAGACCACCGAGCAGGCCGCCCGGCTGTGGTCCGGCATGGACGGCGACTGGCTGGGCGTATGCCTCGACCTCGCGCACCTGGCCTGCGCCTGGGAGGAACCGGCCGAGGCGCTGTCGCGGCTGGCCCGCGCCGGACTGCCGGTGATCAAGGTGCAGGTCTCCGCCGCGCTGACCGCCGACGACCCGGTCGCGGCGCAGGCCGTGCTGCGCGGCTACGACGAGCCGCGGTTCCTGCACCAGACCCGCGGCTCGCGCGGTGAGGCCGCCGATGACCTCGGCGAGGCCCTGGACCGGCTGCTGCCACGCCCGCGCCGCACCCCGCAGCCGTGGCGGGTGCACTACCACGTGCCGCTGCACGCCGAACCGGCCGCGCCGCTCGGCAGCACCCTGCCCGAGCTGCGGGTGGCGCTGAAGGAGCTGTTCGGCGGGCCGGCCTCGGGCTGCGACCACGTCGACGTCGAGACGTACACCTGGAACGTGCTGCCGCCCGCGTTGCGGCCGGTGACCCCGGCGCAGCTGGCCGCGGGCATCGCCGCCGAGCTGGCGTTCGCGCGGGACGAGCTGATCGCGCTCGGGCTGGCCCCGGGCGGCCCGACCGCACCGCTGGAGATGATGGAGCTGCAGGAGGTCCGCCCGTGGACACCGTGACCCCGCTGGTCGTGCTCGACGTCGTCGGGCTCACCCCGTGCCTGCTGGAGCACATGCCCCGGCTGCGGGCCGTCGCCGACGCCGGCTTCTCCGCGCCGCTGGGCACGGTGCTGCCCGCGGTGACCTGCTCGGCCCAGTCGACGCTGCTCACCGGTGTCATGCCCGCGCAGCACGGCATCGTCGGCAACGGCTGGTACTTCCGCGACCTGGGTGAGGTGCTGCTGTGGCGGCAGCACCACGCGCTGGTCGGCGGCGAGAAGGTGTGGCAGGCGGCCCGCAAGGTCCGGCCCGGCTACACGGTCGCCAACATCTGCTGGTGGTACGCCATGGGCGCGGACGTCGACTGGACCGTCACGCCGCGCCCGGTGTACCGCGCCGACGGGCGCAAGGAGCCCGACTGCTACACCGACCCGCCGCAGCTGCACGACGCCCTCACCGCGGAACTCGGCACGTTCCCGCTGTTCCAGTTCTGGGGGCCTGGGGCGGGCATCGCCTCGACCCGCTGGATCGCGGGGGCTGCCCGGCACGTCATGGCCGCGCACTCCCCGGACCTGACCCTGGTCTACCTGCCGCACCTCGACTACGACCTGCAGCGCTTCGGCCCGTACGGCCCCGAGGCCGCCGCCGCCGCGAAGGAACTCGACGGCGTGCTCGCGCCGCTGCTCGACGACGCCGCCGCGCGCGGGGCGACCGTGGTGGCGCTGTCGGAGTACGGCATCACGCCGGTGCGCCGGCCCGTGGACGTCAACCGGGCCCTGCGGGCCGAGGGCCTGCTGCGCGTGCACACTCAGGCCGGCATGGAATACCTGGACCCGTGGACCTCCCGCGCCTTCGCGGTCGCCGACCACCAGGTCGCGCACGTCTACGTGGCCGACCCCGCCGACCGGGCCGTCGTCGCCAAGATCTGCGCGAACCTGCCCGGCGTGGCCCAGGTGCTCGACGAGTCCGGCAAGGCCGCGTACGGCCTCGACCACCCGCGCTCCGGCGAGCTGGTCCTGGTCGCCGAGCCCGACGCCTGGTTCACGTACTACTACTGGCTCGACGACGCCAAGGCCCCCGACTTCGCCCGGCTGGTCGAGATCCACCGCAAGCCCGGCTACGACCCCGCCGAGCTGTTCTTCGACCCGGCCGCCCCGGCCGCCGCCAAGCGCCGCGCCGCCACCGCGCTGCTGCGCAAGAAGGCCGGCATGCGCTACCTCATGGACGTCGTCGGCCTCGACGCCGGCGCTCGCGCCGTCCGCGGCTCCCACGGCCGCCTGCCCACCACCGCCGCCGACGGCCCCGTCCTCATCTGCTCCGACCGCACCGTCCAGCGCGACGCCTTCGCCGCCACCGACGTCAAACCCCTCCTCCTCCACCTCGCCGGCCTGCCCTGACCCGCCCCCTCCTGACGCAACTCTTAAAGAGTCGCGCCCTCGGGGGCTGCCTGAAGCCGCAAGTCTTTAAGAGTTGCGGCAGGAGAACCGCCTGGCGGGAGGACCTCGCCGGCCCGGTGCGGCGGTCGCAGTCGGGCCGGCGAGACCTGGCGCCCATCCCGGCGATCGCCGGTGGATCGATGCAGGGCGCCAGGTGCCTTGTTCCCGGCGCATCCATTGTCCTAAACGGATGGATGCGCCGGGGCGCGGGTCAGGAGCAGGCCGCGCCGTTGAGGCGGACGTTGCTCGGGGCCGGCGAGGACGGTCCGGTAGCGGTGAAGCCGATGACCGCCGTGGCGTTCGGGGCCAGCGACGTGCTCCAGTTCGGCGCGGCGGCCGTGAACGTGGTGCCGCTCTGGGTGACCGTCGCGTTCCAGCCGTTGGTGAGCGACACCCCGCTGGGCACCGTCCACGTGACCGTCCACGGGTTCACGGCGCTCGTGCCGGTGTTCGTCACCCGGACCTCGGCCTGGTACCCGCCCTGCCACGAGTTGGTGATCGTGACGACCTTGCTGCACGCCCCCGTGCCGGGGCTCGGCGGCGTGGACGGTGAGGCCGACGGCGACGGCGAGGTGGACCGGGACGGCGACGGCGACGGCGAGGCCGAGCGCGACGGGGAGACCGACGGGCCGGGGGTGGTCGGGTTCGGGTTGCCCGACGGCGGGTTCAGGTAAGGCTGGAGGATGTTGTACTTCGTCTGGTTGATCGAGTACCAGTCGTCCAGCGCGACGCCCCCGGTGTCCCCGGAGTTCGGGTTCCACGACCAGTACGTGAACGACAGCCCGTTCTCCCCGATGTAGCCCATCAGCTTGGTCAGCCACTGGACGTCCAGCGGGTTGGCCAGCGTGCTGCCGAATTCGCCGACCAGGATCGGGGCCACGTTCTGCTTGGCGAGCTTGCCCCAGAAGAAGTCCCAGACCGCGGGCAGGTTGTTCGGGAAGTTCGGGTCGTTGAACCACTTCTGCCGGTCGTACACGGAGATGCCGTACTCGTGCGGGGAGTACACGAGCCGGTTGGCGACGTTCAGGCGGACCGGCTTGTCGATCGCGGCGGACAGGTTGCCGCCCCACCAGTCGCAGGCCATCGGGTCGTCGGGGATGCCGTCCCACTCGTTGGCGACGCCGCCGGACAGGCAGCTCACGCCCTCGACGAAGATCAGCCAGTTGGGGTTGGCGGCCAGCACCGCGTTGCCGATGCGCTCGGCGGCCAGCCGCCAGTCCCGGGCCTGCACGTCGCAGCCCCAGCAGGCGCCGGTCGCGTTCGGGTCGGTGCCCTCGGCGTGCGGCTCGTTGAACAGGTCCGCCCCGATCACCGTCGGGTTGCCGGCGTACCGCTGGGCCAGCATCACCCAATCGGCGATCATGCTGGCCTCGGAGACCGACGCGGTGTACCAGAGCGGGGTCTGCCCGGCCGCGGTCGGCCGGTGCCGGTCCAGGATGACCCGCATGCCCTTGGTGCCCGCGTAGGTGATGACCTTGTCGAGGATCTGTAGCGGCGAGTTGCCGACCAGGTCCGGGTTGGTGAAGTCGTTGATGCCGGTGGCGACCGCCCCGGCCTTGAGCGCGTCGCCGGAGTACGGCACGCGCAGGGTGTTGAAGCCCAGCGAGGCCATCCGGTCGAGCTGGCCCTTCCAGGTGGCGGGGGCGTTGGCCCACAGGCCGTGGAAGGTCTTGTTGTCGGTCTCCATGCCGAACCAGTTGATGCCGGTCAGGCGCACCACCCGGCCGGCGCTGTCGACGATGTTGCGGCCGCTGGTGCGCAGGTAGCCGGTGCCGGTGTCGGCGCTGGCCGGTCCGGCGGAGAACGTGATCGCCACGAGGGCGGTGGCCGCGGCGGCTGTCACGGCGGCGAGGGCCGCGGTGAACGCCGTCGTGCGAGTCTTCCAACGCATTTCGGATTGCTCCATCCATGACGGACGTGCGTGATCGGGAAATGCGTGCCTGCCCTGGCTCCGGGGTACATCGTGCACCGCCGACGGCGTACACAGCAAGAGGGGCGGCCGCTCGTGCGACCGCCCCTCTTGTCGTTGCGTTCAGATCAGCTCGACTTCTCCGCCAGGGCGAGGCTGATCAGCTTGATTTCTCGGCCAAGGCCAAGAAATTCCGCTTGCCGGCCAGGGCCTGCTCGGCCTCCTTGATGCGCTTGGCGTCGCCGGCGGCCTGCGCCCGCTCCAGCCGCGCCTCGGCCTCGGCGACCTGCTCGCGCATCTGCTTGAGCAGTGGGTTCGCCGACGGCTCGGTACGCCGCCAGGCGGCGTCCATCGCGTCGCGGACCTTGTCCTCGATCGCGCGCAGGCGGCGGTCCAGGCCGGCCACGTTCTCGCGGGGGACCCGGCCGGTGTCGTGCCACTGGCCCTGGATCTCACGCAGCGCGTTCTGCGCGGCCTTCGGGTCGGCGTCCACGTCGATGGCCTCGGCCTGGGCCAGCAGC
The DNA here is from genome assembly GCF_042663325.1 of Catellatospora aurea. NCBI lineage: Bacteria > Bacillati > Actinomycetota > Actinomycetes > Micromonosporales > Micromonosporaceae > Catellatospora > Catellatospora aurea. Next base: position 2,957 of record NZ_JBHTAC010000014.1, on the reverse strand, counting down.
TCCTGGCGGCGCACCAGCGCGGCCTTCTGCTCGTTGTCGCGGGCCGAGAAGACCTCGCTGCGGCGCGTGAAGAACGCGTCCTGCGCGGCGCGGAACCGGTCCCAGAGCTTCTGCTCGGCCTCCTTGGAGGCGCGCGGCGCGGCCTTCCAGTCGGCCATCAGCTCCTTGAGCCGGGCCGCGGTGGCCGCCCAGTCGGTCGACTCGGCCAGCGACTCGGCCTCGGCGACCAGGTCGTCCTTGGCGGTCTGGGCCTGCTTGCGGGCGGCGTCGAGCGTCGCGAAGTGGCCGCCGCGGCGGCGGGTGAAGCTGTCCCGGGCGACCGAGAACCGCTTCCACAGGTCACCGTCGGTCTTCTTGTCGACCCCGCGAATGGTCTTCCACTCGTCGAGGATCTCCTTGAACCGGTCGCCGGTCGCCTTCCAGCTGGTGGACTCGGCGGCGAGCTTCTCCGCCTCCTCGACCAGCGCGGTCTTGCGGGCCACGGCCTCGACCCGGGCGGCGTCGCGAGCGGCCTTGGCCGCCCCGGCCTTCTCCTCGGCCAGCGTGGTCAGCCCGTCCAGGCGGGTGGACAGCCCGTCGATGTCGCCGACGACGTGCGCCTCGTCCATGCCGGCGCGCAGCCGCTTGACCGTGGTCAGGGTCTGCGAGGCGTCAGCGGCCCCGGACTTGAGGCGGGTCTCGATCAGGTCGACCTCGGTGACGAGATCCTCGTACCGGCGGACGAAGTGCGCCAGCCCCTCTTCCGGGGTGCCGGCCTGCCATGATCCGACGGCGCGCTCGCCTGCCGCCGACTTCACCCAGACCGTGCCGTCCGCGTCCACCCGGCCATACGATGCCCAGTCGCTCATGATGTGCCCATCCTCGTTCTTCCCGACCGAACCTCGCCATCACGTGCGAGGTCGCCGCCACAGCGCAGTTGACCCGTTACACCGGGGAGAGTAGTTCGTCTCTCCTTCAGCATTGTCACAGGTCCGGCTGGACGCGCGGCGCGCGCCCAGGACAAGGTGACCTTACGGGGTCCGCGCCGACACCGCACCTGCTCCGCCCCGCTGCGCAGGGCACGATCCGATTACGGTTGTCCCGTGCGGGTGAACGAGACAGGTGCGAAAACGGACGCAACGGTGATCGCGGTAGTCGGTCCCACCGCCGCGGGGAAGTCGGCGCTGTCCCTCGCCCTGGCCCACACCCTAGGCGGTGAAGTCGTCAATTGCGACTCCATGCAGTTCTACCGCGGCATGGACATCGGCACGGCCAAGCTCACCCTCGCCGAGCGCGAGGGCGTCCCGCACCACCTGCTCGACATCTGGCCGGTCACCGAGCCGGCCAGCGTCGCGGAGTACCAGCGGCTGGCCCGCGCGGCGATCGACGACATCCAGGGCCGGGGCAAGGTGGCGCTGCTGGTCGGCGGGTCCGGCCTCTACCAGCGGGCCGTCCTTGAGGACTTCTCGTTCCCCGGCACCGATCCCGACGTGCGCGCCCGGCTGGAGGCCGAACTGGCCGAGGTCGGCCCCGGGCCGCTGCACGAGCGGCTGCACGCGGCCGACCCGGTCGCCGCGGACAAGATCTTGAAAAGCAACGGGCGTCGCATCGTACGAGCGCTGGAGGTGATCGAACTCACCGGAAAGCCGTTCACCGCCTCGCTGCCCGACCCCGTCCCGGTGTACCCGGTGCTCCAGCTCGCGGTGGACCGCGCCGACCTGGACGTCCGCGTCGCGCAGCGGGTCGGCAAGATGTGGGCCGACGGGCTCGTCGACGAGGTGCGCGGGCTGCTCCCGGAAGGGCTCGCGGGCAGCCTGACCGCGTCGCGAGCGCTCGGCTACCAGCAGGTCCTGGCGTACCTTGACGGTAGGTGCAGCGAGCAGCAGGCCCACGACGACACCGTCACCGGGACGCGCCGCTTCGTCCGGCGCCAGCGCTCGTGGCTGCGCCGCGACCCCTCGGTACGCTGGCTCGACGGCGCGGCCCCCGACCTGGTGGCGCAGGCGCTGCGGATGGTGAGGGAGACGCCGTGAAGTTCACCAAGGGACACGGCACCGGCAACGACTTCGTGATCATCGAGGATCTCGAAGGCACCGTCGAGCTGACGCCCGCCCTGGTCGCGGCCCTGTGCGACCGGCGTTTCGGCATCGGCGGCGACGGCGTGCTGCGGGTGCAGCCCTCGGCCGACCCCGCCGCGCTCTACTTCATGGACTACTGGAACTCCGACGGCTCGCTGTCGGAGATGTGCGGCAACGGCGTGCGCGTCTTCGCCCGCTACCTGCACACCACCGGCCTGGCGGGGGAGGAGATCCCGCTGTCCACCCGCGGCGGCCTGCGCACCGCGTACGTCGAGGGCGACCTGGTCCGGGTCGACATGGCCCCGCCCGCGCTGCTCGGCGACTCGACCGCGGTGATCGACGGGGTGAGCTACCCGGGCCTGGCGATCTCCATGGGCAACCCGCACCTGGTCTGCGACGTGCCCGCTTCCGTCGCAGCGGCCGTCGACCTGACCCGCGCGCCCGAGACCGACCCGGTGCTGTTCCCGGCCGGGGTCAACGTCGAGTTCTCGGTCAAGCTCGGCGAGGACCACCGGCGCATGCGGGTGTACGAGCGCGGCTCCGGCGAGACCATGTCCTGCGGCACCGGCGCGACCGCCGTCGGCGTGGCGGCCCTGCACACCTCCGGCCGCGACACCGGCACGGTCACCGTCGACGTCCCCGGCGGCCGCCTCGAAGTCACCCGCGACGCCCGCACCTCCTGGCTCGCCGGCCCCGCCGTCCTCACCTTCACCGGCGAACTCGACCCCGCCACCCTCACCCCTCGCCCCTGACCCTCCCACCTGCCGCCTCTGCGACCTGCCGCCTCTGCGACCTTCCGCCTCTGCGACCTGCCGCCTCTGCGACCTGCCGCCTCTGCGACCTGCCGCAACTCTTAAAGACTTGCGGCCTCCGAGTGCTTCGGAGGCCGCAAGTCTTTAA